>NZ_CP014870.1:3143333-3445500 GCF_001661075.1 Pseudomonas silesiensis | reverse complement strand
AGCTTCAGCCAGGAACGTTTCTATTTTTTGTGCGACTTCGATCTGCTTTTGTTCCAGCTCAAGCAACACTTTTTCATTAATGATGAACGTCTCATAAGCGCTGGTAATCCCCCGGGTCAACTGTTCCTTCACACGGATGCTCAGTTCGGTAAGGTTCTCACCGGTCTCGGTTTCATACAGGTCCAGGCGAGACTCGATGAGGTATTCATAGGCCAGGGCCCAATTATTGTAATTCTGCAAGGCAACCCGGTTGCGGTTGCTACTGTGGGATTCATTGGTTCTGTCGATCGCTGTCTGCTCGGCATGCTTGTCGAGGAGTTCGCGCAACAACGGGGTAAGCGTCTCGACGTTTTCCAGGTAGTTATCGAAGGCGATGTTCATCTGCGTTCTGAGGCGCGAGGTTTCGCGCCGCTCTTGCTCATGGCGCTCGGTGACCCTGGCTCGCAGTGCCTCAATCGCATTGCCGAGTAATACCCAAACTTGTCTTAAGGTCTTTTTCTGTTTATCCAGATCCTTGCGGAGCGTTCTAAACGTTTCCCTGGATTTCTGAACGGCCAGGATCAGCGGCTGGGCCTGGGCCTTCAGGCTGTCCACCTGGGTTTTGAGCGCAAGCAGGCGTCTTTTATGCACCCCCTCCCAGTCCTCGACCCGTTTCCTGGGCATTCCGCCTTCCAGCTTGGCCCCGCGATCCAGCCGCCAATGCCCTTGGCCGTCGCTGACCAGCTTGAAACCAGGATGGTCAGGGTGCTTGGGATCGACCAGATAGACCTCGGCGAAGCCGGGTTCGATGCTGACTTGAAACAGCAGCCCGCCGACGCTGGCATGCCAGAGATCGCCGATTCGGTACAGCCCCTGAAAAAGGCCGCTGGCCTCAGGTCTTGGCAGCGTGGCCGGCCAGGGCACATGGACCGCGACCAGGGCGTCGAGCAAGGTTGCGCTGGCCTTGGGGCTGGCAAGCGAACGGCTGAAGTCCAAGGCGGTGCGTCCTGTCGCCGGGGGCTCGCCCGGCAGCGCAGCCGGACCCTGTCGGACTATCGGGGGGGCTTGCGGGTGGGGCGCAGCCAATGGACGACGCCATGAGGCCAGGTGCAGATCACTGTCCTGCGGTTTGAGCTCCGGCAACGGTGGTCGATCGGGATCGGAGGCCGCGTGCAGCAGCACCATGGCAGCATTGAGCAGCAGGTCAATCAACGCCAGCTCCCGGGTGGTGGGATCGGCGCTGTCGAGTCCCGCCAGATCCTGTTCCAGGCTGCTGACGAACACCAGGAACCAGCCTGCCAACATGGCGGGCCCCCGCACCAATGGCAGCAGCAGAGAATTGAACAGCAGCCACGCGCCTTCCATCACAATGGCCCAGCGACTTTCGCTGTTGGACACCGAGCCCTGGTCCGCCAGATCGACCAGCGCCTGCGCGGTGCTGATAAACAAGTGATTAAACAGTTTGCCGTCGACCAGCGCCTGCAGCCATTTTTCCGCGCCCGTATCGACCGCCAGGGTCGCGGGGGCCGGTTTTTCATAAACGCCGAACTCATCCCCGTTGAGGAAGTGAAGGAGGTGCGGTTCCTTGATGCCGCCGTGGTCGTAGATCGGACGCGCCTTGTCGGTCAGCCAGGTCAGCACGCTGTTCTGCAAATCGCCCGGTGCGGCAATGGCGTCCAGCAGGGCCTGGCGGCTGGGGTATTGATGGAGCGAGTCAGCGTAAAGCGGCCGATACAGCAGGTGTGGGCCGACGGTGGTGTCACGGGGTTCGATGATAAATATATTGTTGACGGTATCCGCGCCGGCACCGACTTTTCTGCACAGGGCCAACGGCCGCAGGACGATTTCCTGGCCGTCGACGGTTCGCTCCGAAACGGTTTCACCCAGCAGCGCCTTCACATAACGGTAGCCCGTGGCGCAGACGCCATACTGGTTCCTGATCTTGAATTCCAGCGCCTGGGTCGGTAACCGGACCTTGAGTTCGCGGATGAATAGCGTCTCCCTTCGCCGGGCATCGGCCGTGTCGGACAACAGCAGGTCGTTGATTTTTTGTGGATAGGCCGTGCCGATATCGACACGCTGTATCAGCCCCGTGCTGCCCAGCACGTAGGCTTCGTCGAGCCAGCCCGGCAGCACTTTAGCGCTTTTGGAGGACAGCTTGAGGGTGCCTTTGGGTTTGCCGGCAAGGTTCTTCAGGGCCAGTTCGGTCAGCGACATCCGCTCATGTTCGATAAAGCCCGCACCGCCCGGGTAGCCGGCGGCCACGGAGAAGTCCAACACCACATCGTCGGGATCTTGATTGCCATGATCAGTCTGCATCTGCTTGCGTAACGCGTCACGACTGAAGTCATGGATGTTTTCAATCCCTTCGTTGAACGAGCGACCCTGGTTCTGCTTCAACACCTGGGCCAGGTCCTGTAAATGCCGATGGTAGGCAAATCGGTCGACGGCGCTGGCTTGCTTGATCCAATCGGGCAGCTGGTTGTTCAGTTGCTGAAGTTGGGCAGTCGGGGCTTCGGGCACTGCCGCAAACAGCAGCGCTGGATCGGTGAGTGTGTCCAGGCGGCGCTCAAGCGATCTTTCGCTGAGCCCCTGAAAGGTAAGGTTTCCCAGGTCTTCGAGTTGCCGGTTGAGGATAAGCGCGGCCTGCTGTTCGAAGACATTGCCGCCCGGCTCGTTGCGCCTCCAGGTCATGCTGTCGAATTGGAACTGGTGCTGCATCCGGATCCCCCAGGCTTGGCTAAAGGCATCGATGGAGTCAAATATCTCGATCGCCCCGGCCACGCTGTAAAGCAGCACCTGTTGGTCGCGTACGAGCAGCAGGTCCGGGGTCAGCAGGTGTTGTTCTTTCCCCGCGCTGATCAGCGTGGTCTCGATGAAGGAGGCGTAGGTGGGCGGTGTTGCAAGGGGCGAACGTTTGACGTTCTCTGGCCAGGCTGCGACGAGGGCCAGCATGTCGCGCTGGTAGGGAGTCAGGTCCGGCCGCGAGGCTGCAGCAGCCGTCATCTGACCGTTGAGAAACTCGCCGAGCCATTGCCAGTGGCTGATGCCTTGGGCATCGGTCGCGCTCCAGTAATCGGCCAGTGCCTGCTGAAAATAGATGTGAATCGTCGATGGCAGGGCGGCGATGATGTCGGCAATGACCTGCATGTCGATCGTGTAGGGCGGCTCCGGTATTTTCAAACGGCTCGGTATTTTCTGAGTCAGGTAGAACGGCAGTTCGTGCCGAGGTCTCAGATCCAGCAGTTGCGGGTTCAGTACATGCTCAACGGCGACATTGATCAGCAACTGGAACTCCCATCCTCCCGACGGGTGCGGGCTGGCCAGTTTGACGGAGCGCAGGTCCATTTCCAGGGAGGGATAGTGTTCAAGCATTCGATCGCGCAGTGCATTGAATACCACTGAAAACAGCACCGGGCGATGCGCGAAGCGTTTGTGGACTGCCTGAGCGGCCAACTGGCTCGGGGGCATGGTTGAGGCGGGAGTGTTTGCGGCGGGCATGACGAAATCCTTTTCCTGATTAAATCCGGGCCTTGCTGGCTGCCAGAGTCGCGGACCGATGATCGGTCCGGCACAGGAAATCGTATTTCGTCGCGGTGAGTGCGGTATCGGGATATCGCGAATATTACAAGGGTTGACCCAGCACCGTGCTCAAGGCACTGCGCGCATCGTCCAACTGCACCAGCGTCGCATGCCGTGCGCCGAGGGCGTCGCGGTTTTCAATGGCGGTCAGGATCGCCTTGTGTCGCGGCAGCGCCAATTCATGCAGATTCGGCCGCTGGTTGGAGTGCTTCAACGCTTCGGCGATCGCCACCGACAGCATGTTGCACAGGTTCGCCAGCAAATCGTTGTGCGTGGCGTCGGCGATGCGGCTGTGAAAATCCAGGTCCGGTTGCAGTAAAGCTTCAGGCGTCGGGGCGGTTTCCATGCGTTGGTAAGCTTCGCCGATGGATGCGATATCTTCGTCCGTGGCGAACTGCGCAGCCAGGGCGGCGGCAGCCGGTTCGATGATGCTGCGCACACTGGTCAGCAGATCGAAGAATTCATTTTGCGGACTGCTCTGCATCAACCAGTGCAGTACGTCCGGGTCGAGCATGTGCCATTCCTTGCGCGGCTTGACCACCGTGCCGACCCGCGGGCGCGAATACACCAGGCCCTTGGCCACCAGCACACGGGTGGCTTCGCGCAGCACCGGCCGGCTGACCGCGTACTCCTCGCACAACAGCGCCTCGGCGGGCAGTTTATCGTCCGGCTTGAACCGTCCCGAAACGATCTGCATGCCCAGTTCCTGGACGATGCGCGAGTGCATGCTTTTGCGGTCGGAGGGTTTGCGGTAATCCATGGGGCGCGGCGCGATCCTGAGCGATGGGGTATCGCGCATGATAACAGGCGCGCAGGGGTCAGTGAGAGTGGCGCGGGACTTCAGAACCGCGGCAACCGACCAGGAAGTCAAAGTCGCAACCCTGGTCCGCCTGCAGCACATGGTCGATGTACAGCTGACGATAGCCCCCTACGATCAATGGCTGCGGCGGTTGCAGATCGGCCATGCGCGCGGCCAGTTCCGCGTCCGGGATGTCCAGGTGCAGACGGCCGTTGGCGCAATCGAGCTCGATCCAGTCACCTTCCTTCACCGTTGCCAAAGGCCCGCCGGCCGCCGCTTCCGGGGCCACATGCAACACCACCGTGCCGTACGCCGTGCCACTCATGCGCGCATCGGAAATACGCACCATGTCGGTCACTCCCTGGGCCAGCAGCTTGGCGGGCAAGCCCATGTTGCCGACTTCGGCCATGCCCGGATAACCCTTCGGTCCGCAGTTTTTCATCACCAGGATCGAGTTGGCATCGACGTCCAGCTCCGGATCGTTGATCCGCGCCTTGTACATGTCAAAATTCTCGAATACCACCGCACGGCCGCGATGTTGCATCAGCGCGGCGTTGGCGGCGGAGGGTTTGAGCACCGCGCCCAGTGGCGCCAGGTTGCCGCGCAACACACAGATTCCGCCGTCGGCGCGGATCGGGTTGTCGAGGGTGCGGATCACTTCGTCCTGGCCATAGATCGGCGCGTCCTTGGTGTTTTCGCCGATCGACTTGCCATTGACGGTCAAGGCATCCGGGTTGGGAATCAGGTTGGCTTCACCGAGGCGGCGCAGCACCGCAGGCAAACCGCCGGCGTAGTAGAACTCCTCCATCAGGAAGCGCCCGGAGGGTTGCAGGTCGACGATGGTCGGCATGCCGCGACCGATACGGGTCCAGTCGTCCAGGTCCAGCTCGACACCGATGCGCCCGGCAATGGCTTTCAGGTGGATCACCGCATTGGTCGAACCCCCGATCGCCGCGTTCACCCGAATGGCATTTTCGAAGGCTTCCTTGGTCAGGATCTTCGACAGCCTCAAATCTTCGCGAACCATCTCCACCGCACGCATGCCGGACATGTGCGCCAACACATAACGACGCGCATCGACCGCCGGAATCGCCGCGTTGTGGGGCAGGGAAGTGCCAAGGGCTTCGGCCATGCAGGCCATGGTCGAGGCGGTGCCCATGGTGTTGCAGGTACCGGCCGAACGGGACATGCCGCCCTCGGCCGCGAGGAAATCGTCAATAGTGATGGTGCCGGCTTTTACTTGCTCGCTGAGCTGCCACACCACAGTCCCCGAGCCGATGTCCTGGCCCTTGTGCTTGCCGTTGAGCATCGGCCCGCCGGTGACGACGATCGCCGGCACGTCACAACTGGCCGCCCCCATCAGCAGGGCCGGGGTGGTCTTGTCGCATCCGGTCAGCAACACCACGCCGTCGATCGGGTTGCCGCGGATCGCCTCTTCGACGTCCATGCTCGCCAGGTTGCGGGTGAGCATGGCGGTAGGACGCAGGTTCGATTCACCGTTGGAGAACACCGGAAATTCCACCGGGAAGCCCCCGGCCTCGATCACCCCGCGCTTGACGTGCTCTGCGATCTGGCGGAAGTGCGCGTTGCACGGGGTCAGTTCCGACCAGGTATTGCAGATGCCGATGATCGGCTTGCCGTGGAACTGGTGGTCGGCGATGCCCTGATTCTTCATCCAGCTGCGGTACATGAAGCCGTTCTTGTCGGCGGTGCCAAACCATTGGGCGGAGCGCAGGGTGGGTTGCTTATCAGACATGATCGATTCTCTTATTGTATGACTATATAGTTCGTGCTGACGCTTAACATAAGCGCAAATGGGTCTGTTTGGAAGTGTTGTTGATTAAATAGTATTACTATATAGTCGCTTTCAACGGAGGGATGGCCCTGGCGGTTTTCCGCGAGAGGCGTCCCCCGAGGTTCTATAACAACAACAATCGGAGACCGATCTCATGAGCCAGGAACTGCGGCTGATACGTCGCATCACACTCAAACTGATTCCCTTCCTGATCCTGCTATACCTGATCGCCTATGTGGATCGCTCCGCCGTAGGCTTTGCCAAGCTGCACATGGGCGCCGATATCGGCATCGGTGACGCCGCCTACGGCCTGGGTGCCGGGCTGTTCTTCATTGGTTACTTCCTGCTGGAAATCCCCAGCAACCTGATGCTCGAACGTTTCGGCGCGCGACGCTGGTTTGCGCGAATCATGGTCACCTGGGGCGCCATCACCATCGGCATGGCCTTCGTCCAGGGGCCGCACAGCTTCTATGTGATGCGCTTCCTGCTCGGCGCCGCCGAGGCCGGGTTCTTCCCGGGCGTTCTCTACTACATCACCCAGTGGTTCCCGGTTCGCCATCGCGGCAAGATCCTCGGGTTGTTCATCCTGTCCCAACCCATCGCCATGCTGATCACCGGTCCAGTGTCCGGCGGCCTGCTCGGCATGGACGGCATCCTGGGTCTGCACGGTTGGCAGTGGCTGTTCATCGTCATCGGCACGCCGGCAATCCTGTTGACCTGGCCGGTACTGCGCTGGCTGCCCGATGGGCCCAAGCAAGTGAAATGGATGGATCAGGCGGAGAAGGACTGGCTGACCGGCGAACTGAAAAAGGACCTTGAGGAATACGGCCAGACCCGCCACGGCAATCCGCTGCATGCGCTCAAGGACAAACGGGTGTTGCTGCTGGCGCTGTTTTATCTGCCGGTGACCCTGAGCATCTATGGCCTGGGTTTGTGGCTGCCGACCTTGATCAAGCAATTCGGCGGGACCGATCTGGTGACCGGCTTCGTGTCGTCGGTGCCCTACATCTTCGGGATCATTGGGTTGCTGATCATTCCACGCAGTTCCGATCGCTTGAATGATCGTTACGGGCACCTGGCCGTGCTTTACGTGTTGGGCGCCATCGGTCTGTTCCTCAGCGCCTGGCTGACGGTGCCGGTGCTGCAATTGGCCGCGTTGTGCCTGGTGGCGTTCGCGCTGTTTTCCTGCACGGCAGTGTTCTGGACCTTGCCGGGTCGTTTCTTTGCCGGCGCCAGTGCGGCGGCCGGGATCGCCTTGATCAATTCGGTGGGCAACCTGGGTGGCTACATCGGGCCGTTCGTGATCGGCGCGTTGAAGGAGTACACCGGCAATCTGGCTTCGGGGTTGTACTTCCTGTCCGCCGTGATGGTGTTCGGGTTGATCCTGACCGGCGTGGTGTATCGCGTGCTGGAGCGCAGGCATGTGCTGCCGGCTGATCAGTTTGCGGCCAGTGCCCGGGGGGCGAGCCGTACTTGACGCACACACCTCTATCACGGACCTGATACGGACCTGTAGGAGCCAGGCTTGCCGGCGAAGGCGGTGTGTCAGTCGACATTGATATTGGATGTGCCGCCGTCTTCGCTGCGGTGCGGCGATCCGACAAGCCAGCTCCTACAGGGGCTTGGCGTTGTATTGAAGTTTTGATTACAGGAGAAAAACCATGCGTTTGGTTCAGTTCGAATTGAGTAACGGCGAGCGCCGCGTTGGCGTGGTCGAAGACGATCGGGTGCGCGAAGTGCAGGACGCAGGTACGGTTCGCGACCTGGCTTTGGCAGCGATCGAGGCCGGCGTCAACCTGGAGCAGCAGGTGAAAACCCAAGGCCTGGGCATCAGCCATGACTATGCACAGCTGTTGGCCACGCTACGTATTTTACCGCCGCTGGACCATCCGGACCCGGCGCACATGCTGGTCAGCGGCACCGGCCTGACCCATCTGGGCAGCGCCTCTGCACGGGACAAGATGCATCAGCAGGCCGGTGACGAAGCTGCGATGACCGACACCATGCGTATCTTCAAGTGGGGCGTAGAAGGCGGCAAGCCAGCTGCGGGGGAGGCCGGTGTGCAACCGGAATGGTTCTACAAGGGCGACGGCAGCATTGTCGTGCGTCCGGGCCAACCGTTCCCGCTGCCACCCTTTGCCGAAGATGCCGGTGAAGAACCTGAGCTCGGTGGCCTGTACGTCATCGGCCAGGATGGCAAACCCTGGCGCCTGGGTTTTGCCGTCGGCAACGAGTTTTCCGATCACGTGATGGAACGCAAGAATTACCTGTATCTGGCCCACTCGAAATTGCGCAGTTGCAGTTATGGGCCGGAACTTCGGGTCGGTGAGCTACCCCGGCACCTGGCAGGCACCAGCCGCATCCTGCGCGACGGCGAGGTGCTGTGGCAAAACGAGTTTCTCAGCGGCGAAGCCAACATGTGCCATAGCCTGGAAAACCTCGAGTACCACCATTTCAAATACAGTCAGTTCCTGCGTCCGGGGGATGTGCATATCCACTTCTTCGGCACCGCCACCTTGTCTTTCGCCGACGGCATTCGCACCCGACCGGGTGACGTGTTCGAGATCAGCCAGGCCGAGTTCGGTGCGCCGTTGATCAACGGCATCAAACCCGTTGAAGCGGCGTTCGAACCCGGCACCGTCGGCACCCTTTGAGGAGATTTACATGACCCGGATTCTTGGCCACAACTACATCGGCGGCCAGCGCCGTGCTGGCGGCACTGTCATCGTTAAAAGCGTCGACGCCAGCACCGGCGAAGCCTTGCCCCATGATTTCTACCAGGCCACCCCGGAAGAAGTCGACGCCGCCGCCAAGGCTGCCGCCGCCGCTTATCCGGCATACCGCAGCCTGAGTGCCGAGCGTCGGGCGCAGTTTCTTGATGCCGTAGCGGATGAACTCGACGCCCTGGGCGATGAGTTCGTCGCCGTGGTCTGCCGGGAAACCGCGTTGCCGGCCGCACGGATTCAGGGCGAGCGCGGTCGGACCAGCGGCCAGATGCGCCTGTTCGCCAAAGTGCTGCGGCGCGGTGATTTCTATGGTGCCCGCATCGACCGGGCCTTGCCGGAACGCAAGCCGTTGCCACGTCCCGACCTGCGCCAGTACCGGATCGGCCTGGGACCGGTGGCAGTGTTTGGCGCGAGCAATTTTCCCTTGGCCTTTTCCACGGCCGGCGGTGACACGGCGTCGGCATTGGCAGCCGGCTGCCCCGTGGTGTTCAAGGCCCATAGCGGGCACATGGCGACGGCTGAATGGGTCGCCGATGCCATCCTGCGCGCCGCAGACAAAACCGCGATGCCGGCTGGCGTGTTCAACATGATCTACGGCAGCGGTGTCGGCGAAGCGCTGGTCAAGCACCCGGCGATCCAGGCGGTGGGTTTCACCGGCTCGCTCAAGGGGGGGCGGGCGTTGTGCGACATGGCCGCCGCCCGTCCACAGCCGATCCCGGTGTTCGCCGAAATGTCGAGCATCAACCCGGTGATCGTGCTGCCCCAGGCCCTGGTAGCGCGTGCTGAAAGCGTGGCCCGTGACCTGAGCGCTTCAGTGGTGCAAGGCTGTGGCCAGTTCTGCACCAATCCGGGACTGGTGATCGGGGTTCGTTCGCCGCAGTTCAGCGCCTTCGTGCAGCAAGTGGCAGGGTTGATAAATGATCAGCCGGCGCAGACCATGCTCAACGCCGGCACCTTGAGCAGCTATGGCAAGGGCCTGCAAAAACTCCTCGCGCATCCGCGCATCGAACACCTGGCCGGCAGCCCGCAACAGGGCAATCATGCCCAGCCCCAGCTGTTCAAGGCCGATATCAGTCTGTTGCTCGATGGCGATGAAGTGCTGCAAGAGGAAGTGTTCGGGCCGACTACGGTGTTCGTCGAAGTCGCGGACCAGGCGCAACTCAGCGCCGCGTTGAACGGTCTGCACGGTCAGTTGACGGCGACCATCATTGGCGAACCGACGGACTTCGAGCAGTTCGGCGAGCTGACGGCGTTGCTGGAACAAAAGGTCGGACGGATCCTGCTCAACGGCTACCCGACTGGCGTGGAAGTCTGCGATTCGATGGTCCATGGCGGGCCGTATCCAGCGACATCGGATGCGCGCGGGACGTCGGTGGGCACCTTGGCGATCGATCGCTTCCTGCGGCCGGTGTGTTTCCAGAACTACCCGGACAGCTTGCTGCCGCAGGCGTTGAAGAATGCCAATCCGCTGCGCATTCAGCGCCTGGTGGACGGTCAACCAACCCGCGACGCCCTCTAACGGCCAAGCACAAACCCTACAGGGGGCGGTGTTGTGTGGGAGTTTTTGGGTCGGCGCAGGCCTGCCCCCACATTGCGCTATCATTGCGTCTTTGCCCAGAGATCGACTGCCATGACTGCCTCAACCGACACCTTGCTCGACGCCCTCGAACACTGCGACATGCTGGAAATCGACGGGCTGCACGCCTTCGATTTCTCCCTCGATGAGGACGACAACCTGCACATCGAATGCATGGACGGCAGGGCGCTCAAACGCTGGGAGTTCAGCAAGGCGCAGATCGCGGCGGCAACGTTCGACCCGGATTTGAAGAGCTGGATCATCACCGGTGATTCCGGCGAGCACCGGCTGTTGCCGATGGAAGCGTTCGGCGGTGGCGACGATGAGGACGAAACGAATGAGGATGCGTAATCTCTGGCCACTGTTGATCGCAGGCAGTGTTGGCGCGATGGGCGTGCAGACGGCGACGGCTGAGGAATATCAGCTGTTGGTCGGTTCTTACACCGCCGGCCAGAGCCAAGGGATTTACCGGCTGAAGTTCGACAGTTCAACCGGGCAGATCGACGCCAGTCCCTTGCAAGTGGTCAACAGCGAAAACCCGTCATGGCTGACCCTGTCCAGGGATCAGCGCCGATTGTTCGTGGTCAACGAAAACGGCCCGGGGCAGGCTGATCCGGTAGGGCGCGTCAGCAGTTATGCGATCGATCCCAAAACCCATGAGCTGAGCCTGATCAATCAGGTGCAGAGCCTGGGCAACGAGCCGACGCATTCGAGCCTCAGCGCAGAGGGCAGTCACCTGTTTGTCAGCAACTACTCGGTGGTCGAAGATCCCGGCGGCACCCTGGCGGTGTTGCCGGTGGGGGCCGACGGCAAGCTCCAGCCCGTGGTGCAAATGAGCAGTCATCCTTCGAGCCGGGTCAATCCCGAGCGGCAGATGTCGGCCCATGTGCATTCGACGGTTTCAGCGCCGGACGGGCGCTACGTGTTTTCCAATGACCTGGGGGCGGACCGGATTTTTGTCTATCGCTTCGACCCCAAGGCCAATCCGGACCTCCCGTTAATCGGGGCCAAACCGGCCGCGGTTCAGTTGCCACCCGGCAGCGGACCACGGCACCTGCTGTTCAGCGCCGATGGCAAACACGCGTGGCTGACCATGGAAATGAGCGCCCAGGTGGCGGTGTTCGACTACCGCGACGGTCAGCTGGAACAGACGCAAATGGTCGACCTGGCGGCGGGTCAGCCAGTGTCGGACAAGGCCGCAGCGGCACTGCATGCTTCGGCCGATGACAAGTTCCTCTACGTCAGCAACCGAGGCACGGCCAATCAGGTACTGGTGTTCGCCATCGATCCAGCGTCGGGCCACCTCAAGGAGCTGCAGCGCCGCTCCGTGGAAGGTGATCATCCGCGCGAGTTCAGCCTCGATCCGAGCGGCAAGTTCCTGTTGATCGCTAACCAGAAAAGCAACCAGATTGTCGTCGTCGAGCGCGATGCCAAGACCGGCCTGCTGGGCAAAACCGTGCAGAAATTGCCAATGGATGCCCCGAGCGATCTCAAGTTCCTGGTGCGTCAATAGGCCGCAGGCCCTGGTTGATGGGGCCTGCACCCTTGTATTAATGACGCTGATATCTGCTACTGCTACAAAAGATTTCAAGGCGCCAACCTCGAAGGTTAAGTTTGCTCCACGGCCCCTCCGGGCAAGCAAGCCAACTGACTTCGAGGACTACCGCCATGAACTTCAATCTCTTCTCCGTGATCGCCGCATCCGCCATCTCCGCCACCGTGGCGCTGCCAGTCAGCGCCAGCGTTGAAATCAGCGACAAAAAATCCCACGCCCAGAGCTACACCCAGAAATACCTGCAGCAGAGCGCCAATTTCTACGCCGCCCTGGACCACAAAAGCCAACACTGAAAGCTGAACCCTGCACACTTTATGCAGGAGCGAAATCACTTGCCGCTCGACCGCCCGGGTCGAAAGGCCATGAAGTGATGTCGCTCCTGCATAACGCGTTTACGCCGCATCATTGTCCATTTCTCCCTCCCCATTCCTTTGCCTGCCCAGCCCATGAACAAGCGCTGCAGCGCTGCGCGCGGACGCTTGATAGGTTTTATTGAAGACCGGGATAGACGGGCTTAATGATCAACGAAGCTGATGTTTACTATGGATAGGCCTGAGTGGTTGTCACGACTTTTTTGATTGATTCTGTGGGCATCGAAACATGCCTGCGGAGAACATCATGGCCAGCACAATCCTCACTTCTGCCAAACGCGGCGCCTATGTGGCGATCGGTCTCTACCTGGCCATGGTCCTGGTGTTCAGCCTTTCTCCTCAGTCGCGTCAAACCTTTGAAGCGCCGATTCAAGTCGCTCATCCCGGCATCCAGTTTGAACACCGTGCGCAAAACGCGGCGGTCGATCAGGCTCAGATCGCGGGGATCGCCGGCGCATGAAAGGGTACAGACTTTGGGTCATCGCCTTCCTGGCGTTCATGACCAATGGTTCATCCCTGCTGGGGATCGGACATGCCTCGGCGGGGTCGGTGGCGCGGGCCATCGAAGCCAATCACAACCTTGCACGCAACATCGAGACTGCCACAGCCCTGGGTCTGCTGGCGGGCAACCCGCCGATCAAGCGCCAGGAAGGATTTTTCGGACCCTTTCACGTGGATTGCTCGGCGATTGAGATGTGTTCGGTACTGGCCTGAATGGTCCAGACGCAACCTATTCCCCGTAGGAGCGAGGCTTGCCCGCGAAGCTTTTGGCGGTCTTGATGGCCTCTTCGCGGGCAAGCCTCGCTCCTACAGGGGATGGGTTACTTCTTCATTATTGATGTGAACAGGTCCGACTCTAGAAACCGCTGCAACCAGGCCTGCAAACGCAAGTAGGGCGTCTGCCCAAACCACTCCCGATCGACATGGGCGAATTGCCGCACGAACGGCAACAGCGCCACATCCGCCAGACTGGGATGGTTCGTCAGCAAATACTCACGCGATTGCAGCAACTCATCCAGCCTGCGCAAAAACACTTCACCCTCGGCGCGATAGACCTCCATCGGCTGCTCGGGATAACGCTCGGCGTATTTGTAGCGATTGAGCTGCAGCTTGAACACCTGATCGTTTTCTTCGATCAGCTCGGCGATGCATCGCTGCCCAACAGGATCATCCTTGAGCAACCAATCCTGCGGGTCGTTCTGTGCCAAAGCCCAGCGCATGATGTCCAGGCTTTCATCGATCACCTGACCGCCAGCGCTCAGCACCGGCACCGTGCCTTTGCTCGACAACGCGAGCATCTCGGCGGGTTTGGCCTTCAGGCTGACCTCGACAATGTTCACGGCAACCCCGCAATAGCGCAGGGCCATGCGCGCCCGCATGGCGTAGGGGCAGCGGCGGAACGAATACAGGGTATTCATTTCACCTCCAGGGTACTCAGGCCGTTACCCTGGCGGCGGACCTGAATCTGCACCGGAATGCGCTCGTGCATTTCCTGGACGTGGGAAATCACTGCGACCTTGCGCCCCTGGGCCTGCAAGCCGTCGAGGGCGTCCATGGCCAGTTGCAGGGATTCCGGATCGAGACTGCCAAAGCCTTCATCGATGAACAGCGATTCGATTTTCAGCGTGCTCGAGGCCATCGATGCCAGGCCCAATGCCAGTGCCAGCGAGACCAGGAACGTCTCGCCGCCCGACAGCGAATGCACCGAACGCAGTTCGTCACCCATCTCGGTGTCCATCACCAGCAATCCCAACATGCTGCCGCCGCGTTTCAGGCGATAGCGCCGCACCAGCTGGCGCAATTGAACGTTGGCATGGTGCACCAGCAGGTCGAGGTTGTAGGCCTGGGCGATCTTGCGGAAGGTGTCGCCGGTGGCCGAGCCGATCAGTGCATTCAAGCGTGCCCAGCGCTGATACTCGGTGTAGGCGTCGGCGATCTGCTGCGCCAGGGCCTGATTGGCGTGCTGTCGACGCTGATCCTCGGCCTGTTCGGCTCGCAGTTCGGCGCACTGGTGTTCGCTGGCGGCCGACAGTTGTTGCAGTTCGGCAAGTGCCGTGACCAGTTCCCCGGCGTCGAGGTTGCCGTTGTGCTGAGCCTGATGATCGAGCAGCCGTTGATCGCGCTCATGCAGCAGCACCTTGGCCTGCTCGATGGCTTTTTCGCTTTGTTGTAATTGCTGGCGCAGTTCGTTGACCTGCTGGTCGTCGACGCCCAGCAGGTTTTCCAGGCCGCCATCATCCAGTTCCGGATGCAAGGCGCGCCAGTCGGCGATCCTGGCGCTCAAATCGCGATCTTCTGTTTCCAGTGCGAGCAAGCGTTGCTGCTGCGCCTTGAGTTCGGCGGCCAGTTGCACCAGTGCCGTGCGCACGCTTTGCAGTTGCTGGCTGGCCGTTGCTTCGCCAGTGCGCGCCTGTTCCACCGCCTGGTCGAGTTGCTGCTGCCACTGCTCGGCGCTCGTGTGTTGGCCGAGCAATTGCGCCAGTTTCTGCTGGCAAGTCTGTTGTTGCTCTTTGATGACCGTGAATTGCTGCTGCGCGGTGTCCAGTTGCTGGACGCGGGTCAGTTGGCGATCTTGCTCTTTTTCCAGCGTCTGCTGGCGTAGTTGCTGTTCGCCGAGTTCGTCGCGCTGCTGATCGAGCTGCTCCAGGCGTTGGGCAATCTGTTGATCAAGCTGGATGAAGGTCGCAGCGGGTTCATTGCGCAAGGCTTCCAGCGTTGCAGGCGGGAGCAGGGTGCTGAACGCCGTCAGCTCTTCGTCCAGACGCTGGCGATCACTGCTCAACGCCTGTTGTTGATGATTCAGGTGCTGGGTTGCCTGCTGGCTCGCCGCTTCGGCGCTGCGCAACTGCTGTTGTAGGCGCGCGGCATCCTGTTGCAGGGTGAGCAGGGCGGATTGGCGCTGTTCGTCCTGGCTGATGCTTTGATTCAACTGACTATTTTGCTGGGCCAGCCAGGCATCGCGCTTGAGCGCGTCCTGAGCCAGCAACGTCGCTGCGAGCGGATGCGCCTGGAGGCTTGGCGTCAGGCTCTGTTGCTGCGCGGTGAGGTGCTCCTGCTGTTGCAGAAATTCCCTTTGCTGAGCGATCAGCCCGCCGACTTCAGCGCGCAGGTCGGTGAGTTTTTCCTTGAGCAGGTCGACCGCTTTCTGGGCGTTGGCCTGTTCACTTTCATCGTGCCGACCGAGACTTTGCAATAAGGCTTCAGGCTGATGGTAGGGATGATCAGGGCTGCCGCACACCGGGCAAGGCTGATCGTCCTGCAGCTGCTCGCGCAATTCTTCGACGCTGGCACTGCGGGCCAGACGTTGGCGTTCCAGCAGTTCACGGGTGATGGTCAGGGTCTGTTCGGCGACCGTCAGCTGGTTTTTGGTGTTCACGCCGTCCTGGGTCAGGCGCTCGCGTTCTTGCTGCGCGGTCGACTGGCGCTGTTGCAGCTCGGCGGCACGCTTGTCGAGTTCTTGCTGGCTGGCCCACAGTCGTGTCAGCTCTTCAAATGCGCGCAATTGTTTGCGGTTGTCCTGCAGCAGGTTGCCCAGCAGCTGGATCTGTTCCGCCACGGCTTCCGGCTCGGCGCCGGCTTCCTTGTACAGTACTTCCAGGTGCTGCTTTTGCGCCGCCAGTTGCTCGGCGGCGCGGGTGGCGCTCTGCTCCAGTTCGGCCAGTTCGGCCTGGCCCTTGTTCAGACGATTGCCCACCAGCATCAGCTGCTGCAGACGGTCGCGCCAGGCATTCCAGGCCTCGCTCAGCGGTGCCAGATGGCTGCTTTGTTCAAGCTCCCCGGCGATTCGCTGCAGACGTGCAGCCACTTGTTGTTGTTGCTCAAGCAAGCCCTGTATCCGTTGTTGCCCTTGAGTGCAGGCAAGTTCCGCCTGTTGCTGGAGCTCGGCACGCTGAGCGGCATCCTTGTCCAGGCGGGCGAGGGTGCTTTGCTCTTCAAACGCCTGGCGCAGTAGCGGCGCGCTGGCACTGTGCTGGCGTTGGGCTTCGATCAGCTCGGTCTGCGCCGCAGCCAGGCTGAGCTCGAGTTGCGCCTGACGTTCGCTCAGCTCGGCTTGCTGGCGGGTGTGCTGTTCAATCTGCGCGGCCAGCGGCGTGAGCTGGGCGCTGAGTTCGGCCTTGCGCGCGAACTGGTGCCGTTGCGGCGCCAAGTGTTCCAGCCGACTCAATTTCAGCCGTTCGCCAGCCAGACCGTGCCAATGCTGTTGGGCGCCAGCCAGTTGCTCGGTCGCGCTGTGTTGCGCGTCCTGCAACTGGCGCAGGTCCTTGAGCCAAGTGTGTTGCAACTCAAGCTGTTTGAGTTGCGCCTGTTGCGTCTTGAGTTGCTGTTGCGCCTGGTTGAATCGCTCATCCAGCTCCGCCCTGGCTTGCGGCGCCAGCGGCGTGACGCCGGTGGCCTGGTCCTGCAGCAGCTTGTGGGTTTCGCGGGCTTCCTTGGTTTTGTCGAAGGCGCGGCGACCCAGACGGGTGTAGAGCGCGGTATCGGTGAGTTTCTCCAGGAGCTCGCTGCGTTCGTTGTCGTTCGCCTTGAGGAAGGCACTGAACTCGCTTTGAGCGAGTAGCACCGCCCGGGTGAATTGCTCGAAGTTCAAGCCCAGCACCGCTTCGAGCTGGATTTTGAATTCGACCTTCTGGCTGGCCAGCAGCTGATCCTGATCGATGTCGCGCAAGCTTTGGCGACTGGCCTGCAGTTTGCCGCCGGCCTTTTCCCGCGCGCGATTGGCTTCCCAGCGTGCACGGTAACGTCGGCCGTCAATGCCGACGAAATCCACTTCGGCATAACCCTCACCGGTGCCGCGACGCAGCAGGGTGCGCGGGTCGCCTGTGCCGATTTCGCCATCGGCGTCCGGCGCCTTCGCCGACGTCTGTGCATTGCTCAAGCGCGGCACGGCACCGAACAACGCCAGGCACAAGGCATCGAGCAAGGTGCTTTTACCCGCGCCGGTGGGACCGGTAATCGCGAACAGACCGGCACTGGCCAGCGGTTCAGCGGTGAAGTCGATCTCAAACGGACCGGCCAGCGAGGCGAGGTTCTTCAGGCGGATCGCAAGGATCTTCATGGTTGTTCGGTCTCCATCTGCACGTCCTGCAACAACTCTGCAAAGTCCTTCAGCGTTTGTTCATCGACCTCGCTGCCATAGCTGTCCTGCCACGCGCGGCTGAACAATTCCTGAGGTGTGAGCTGGTCCAGTTCGACCAGCGTCGTGCCGTCATCGACCCCATCGCGGCCGCCGTTGCCGGCGTATTCTGCGGCGATGCGCACCAGGCGCACGGCTTTGCCTTGCAGGGCGCTTTCGACTTGATGGCGCAGGTCGGGTTGCGGCTCATCCAGGCGCACCCGGACTTCCAGCCAGGGCTGGCGCTGAATGTCGGCCAGCAAGTCGATATTCGGCAAGTCGGCCAGTTGCAGCAGAATCTCGGCCAACGGCGCCGGCCCAATGCGCTGCAGATTCACCGCGCGGGGAATCAGCTTCGGTTCGACGCTGACCAGGCTGTCGCCCTCCAGCAGGACGTCGAGAATCTGATGCTGATAACCGATCTCGGAAAACGACAGCGGAATCGGCGAACCGCTGTAGCGTATGCGCTCTTCACCGTTGACCTTCTGCGGCTTGTGCAGATGCCCGAGGGCGACGTAGCTGATGCTCGGCCCGAACAGGCTGGCGGGCAGCGCTTCGGCATTGCCGATAATCAGGCTGCGCTCGGAGTCTTCCGACACCGAACCGCCCGCCATGTGCGCGTGACTGATGGCGATCAGCGCCTGGCCAGGTTTGCGCTTGACGTTGGCGGCTTCGATCAGCCATTCGTGAACCTGGCCGATACCGCGCAGGTAGTTCTCGCCCAGATGCGCGCCGGTGACTTCGGCCGGGCGCAGGAACGGCAGCGCCAGGCACCAGGCGACGGTCTTGCCCTTGGCATTGGGTAATGGCAGCAGCAACCGCTCGGCGTCGAGTTGACCATCGTCCAGCCACAGCACCCGCCCCAGGGCATGGGTGCGCAAACGGCGCATCAACGGCGCGGGCAGCTCGATGCGCGAGCCGGAATCGTGGTTGCCGGCAATCATCACGATGGTCAGCTTGGGCTGCTGCTCGTGGGCGCTGACGATGAAATCGTAGAGGCGTTCCTGGGCTTTGACCGGCGGGTTGACCGTGTCAAAGATATCGCCGGCGATCAACAGCACATCGGGCTGGTCCAGCTTGAGTTGGCGCAGCAGCCACTCGAGGAAACAACCGTGCTCGAAATCGCGGTCCTGGCCGTGCAGGTTTTGTCCAAGGTGCCAGTCGGAGGTGTGGAACAGACGCAAGGCGTACTCCGTAGGAAATAAGGTAATGGCCGCGAGGAAAATGATGGCGGCGAAAGGGGAGAGAGTTTAATGGCAAAAGACCGGGGATGTTGAACGCTTTGAAAAGTAGTGTGAGGTCGCGGTAGGGTAAACAGTCCGGGGGGGCGAGGCGGGTGCTGTTGCGCACCATCAGGGAGTTTGAATATTTAAGGGAGCGTCATGACTCAACAATTACTTCAACTGGATCAAGTGTCGTTCAACCTGCCCGACGGGCGCGTTCTGTTCGATCACTTGAACCACACCTTCAGTACCGGGGCCACGGGAATCGTCGGCGCCAATGGCTGTGGCAAGTCCTTGCTTGGCCGGCTCCTGACGGGGGAGCAACCGCCCACCAGCGGCATCGTCCGTCGCGAAGGGCAGATTTACGCCGTGGCGCAGTTACTGGAACCCGAGCGCTATCCCAGCGTTGCCGCGTTGGCTGGTGTCGAGCCTGTCCTCGCGGCACTGGATCGCATTGCCCAAGGCAGCATCGACGATGACGACCATTCGCTGGCGGTCGATCAATGGGATTGCGCCGCACGCCTTCACGCCGAGCTGGAGAAAATCGGCCTGGGCCATTTGAATGCCGACTCACGCACCGACACCCTCAGTGGCGGCGAACGGCAGCGGGTGGCGCTGCTGGGGGCGTGGTTGTCCAGGGCTGACTGGCTCATTCTGGATGAGCCCAGCAACCATCTGGATATTGAGCAGCAACACAAACTCGCGCAGCAGATCGAGCGCTGGCCCAACGGCCTGGTGGTGATCAGCCACGACCGGGGTCTTCTTGAGCACGTGAATGAAATCGTCGAGCTGTCGCCGTTGGGGCTGGCGGCCTATGGCGGCAACTACAGTCAGTATGCGGCGGCGCGCGAGCTGGAGCAGCAGGCGTTCCAGTCGGCACTGCAAGGGGAGCGGGCACAAGCGAGGCGCGAACAACGTGTGATGGTCGTGCAGATGGAGCGTCAGCAACGGCGCAATGCGCGCGGAGACCGTCAGGCGCGCGACGGCAATCAGACCAAACTGATCACCAATGCCCAGAAAGAACGAAGTGAAAACAGCCAGGGGAAACTGCGCCTCAATCAACAACTGGCTCGGGAGCAGCAACAACAACGTATAACCGAGGCCTGGGCGCGGTGTGCGCCGGACATTCAACGCATGATGCTGTCCCCGGAAAGTGCGGTGCCCAATGGTAAGCTGATAGTGCAGCTCAACGACGTCGTGCTGCCGTTCGGTCACGCGTCGCCCATCAACCTGACGCTGACGGGACCCATGCGCATGGCGATACGAGGTGCCAACGGCAGCGGCAAATCGACCCTGTTGCAGGTCATCGCCGGCCAGCTGCCGGTGCCCGAAGGCGAGCTCATACGCAGTTGCCAGGTCGGCTGGCTGGATCAGCACGCCGGCTTGCAGTACCCCGAACGCACGGCGGTGCAATGGCTCTACGAGAGCAATCCCCAGTTGCCCGAGGCCGAGGCGCGAACCCGCTTGGCCCAGATGGGGATTGATGCGGATCGTGCGATGCTCAAGACCTGTCAGTTAAGCGGAGGCGAACGTCTGAAAGTAGCCATGGCTGCGCAGCTGTATGCGCAACGGCCGCCCCAATTGCTGTTGCTGGACGAACCGGATAACCATCTGGATCTGCCCAGCAGAATCGCGCTGGAACAGATGCTGAACCAGTACCAAGGGGCATTGATCGTGGTGTCCCATGACAGCGCTTTTTTACAGGCCATTCATCTGGATGCCGAATTCCATCTCAGCAACTAGCGGCTGTCACTTCGGATAAAGCGGCGGCAACCCGCTGTCGCCCACCGGGTCATGCACCCGATCGGCAATCGGGATCGCCTTGATTGCCCGCCACAGGTCCTCGCCTTGCCAATACTGGCCGGTTTCGCTGTAGAGCGCGCCGTTGAGCCCGTCGAGGGCGTTAGACAGTGGTACGAAGCGAGCGGCCATGTCGGCCAGGGTTTCCGGTTGTTGTCGGGCCCAGGCGTCGAGGGCCTGGCGAGTGGCGTGGGGGGAGTTGGCCTGACAGGCACGCTTGAGTTCGTCGAGCACCGAGCGCGGGCTCGGGCCGGTCTGCGCGGATCGCAGGATCGCCGGTTGCCAGCGGGCGCGCCACCAGAGACCGAAGCCCAGGAGGGTGGTGCAGGCCAGGATCAGGGTGCTGAGTTTCCAGCGCCAGAGGGTTTCGCCGGTGACGGCGGAAATGGCGGTGGGTGCGCCGGCAGCCGTGTCGACCATCAGGCTCGGATTGTTCGCCACCTGCAGGGTCTGGGCCGGCAGGCTGCTGTGTTCCAGGTGATCCTCGAACGTGTTCCACCAGGTCACTTCCACCCCGGGCAGCTCGATGGCTCCACTGCGGGTCGGCACCAGGGCCTCGCGGTCTTCGCGACTGCCGATCAGGCCGCGCTCGCTGTTCTGGTTGGCCAGCACCGGTTGATCCGGGTAGCGCCGCAAGCCGTTGACATCGGTGGCGGGCAACGGCGGCAATTGCGAACTGGCCAGGCCCTCGGCCTTCACGGTCAGGCGGCGGGTCAGGGAATCGCCCACCTGCGCGTTGTCCGGTTGCGGGTTCCAGCTTTCGCTCAGGCTCAGGCTTCGAGCCGGCAACCAGGGCACATCGGCCGGGTAAGCGCTCGGTTTGGCCTTCACAGTGAGCATGATCTCGGAGGAGCTGACGCGCATCAGCTTGCCGGATTTCGGTACCTGGGAAGTGGCATCCACCAGGGCGGCATTGAAGATCTGCGCCGGAATGATCAATTCACCGCTTTGTTGCGGGTAAATCGCGTAGCGCATTTCGATCACGCCGTGGCGCAGGCCGTTGATGTCTTTCTCATAGGTGCGCGACTCGCCCAGTTGCTCGATGCGTGCATCGGCGATCTGCAAGGGCGGCAGGCTGCTGTCGTCGTACAGCGATACCGAATGGTAGATCCGCAGGGTCAGAATCGCCTGGGCTTGTACGTACACGCTGTTTTGATCGAGGCTGGCGTCGATGAACACCGGGGCCCGTTGGTGGCTGCTGTCCCGGGTGTCGCTCTGGATCACTTGCAGGGTGATCGGCTGGCTCTGCGCCTCACCCAGTTGCAGCGACGCAATCTCCACGCTGCCGGTCTGCCGCGGCAGCAGGGTGATGATCCATCGGGTGGTGGCACCGTTGTCGCCGTTAAGCGTGTTCAACTGGTTGACCTGACGGGTGCCGCGTACTTCGAACAGTGGTTCCAGCGGCGTCAGGTCAGGCTTGCCGAACTGCGTCACGTCAGTGGTTTCCAGGGTCAGTTCGACCGTCTCGCCGGAATTCAGGCGACTGCGATCCACACTGGCGACCAACTCCGCAGCCTGCGCCTGAGCGGTGCAGAGCAACAAGGCGGGCAACAGGGCGAACCTGGAGAGGGTGAAGCGGGTCATCGAGTTTTTCCCTGATCCTGATGTTGTTGCTGTTCGTACCAGAATTTGCGCCTGAGCAATTCGCCCGGGTCATCCGGGATCTTGCGCAACCATTGCTCCAACGCCTGACGCTGTTCGCCGTCGATGCTGGCAGTGGCGGGGCGCAGGGGCGGCCTGGTGTGTTGCTCATCCCCCAGCTCACTGCCGGGGACTTCGTTGGTACCTGATTTCGGCGGCGTTGCCGACGGCTTCCCGGTGTCCGCCGTAGCCTGTTGGGCGTCGGTTTGCGGGGCGCCGTCGCCCGATGGTTGAGTGGCCGCGCCGGGCGGTGGTTCTTGTGGGCTGGACTGGTGTTCGTCGGCCGGGTTTTGCTCCGGTTTAACAGGCGGCGGGGTGTTTTTCTGCTTGATCAGATTTTCCACCAAGGCTTTGTTCGTCAACGCCGGGCGTAAATCCGGCTGACGTTCCAACGCCTGCTCGTAAGCGTCCAGCGCTGCTTCCAGCTCACCGCTCCTGGCCAGGGCATTGCCACGATTGTAGTGGGCGTGGGCGTCGTTGCCTGCGGCGAACCGCTGAGCGGCGCCACTGTAGTCGCCGGCCTCATACAGCGCCACACCCTGCCATTGCAGGTCGGTGAAATGCTCTGCGGCCACGGCCGGGCGCTTCTGGTTGAGCAATCGCATACCCTGCTGATCCGGCCGCAGCCACAGGTCTTCGAAGTCGAAGGCGTAGCCGGGTTGCGGCAGCAGCAACAGCAGCGGCAAGCAGAACAGCCAGCCGCGGCGACCGGCGCAGGCCGCCAGCAGCAACAGCGGCAACAATAGCCAGTAACCCTGATCGGCCCAGCTGTCGAGGCGCACGGTCTGGCCGTCATTGATCAGGGTGCGCGGGCTGTCGAGCAGGCCTAACGCACGCAGATCGGCATCGTCCAGGCGCGCGTGGCGATAGCGCCCGTCCAGCGCACTGGCGAAGGCTTTCAGGCCGGGCTCGTCCAGATGCGGCACCAGGATCGCGCCCTGATCGTCCTTGAGGAAACTGCCGTCCTCCTGCGTGATCGGCGCTCCTTCGGCGGTGCCGATGCCGAGCATCAGGAACTGTGTCGATTTGCCATCGAGCGCCTGAAGGATCCCTTGACGTTCCTGTTCGGTCAGGGTCGAACCGATGAGCAGGATCCGGCCATTGCCCAGGGCGCCCTGATTCAGCAGGGCGAGGGCCTTGACCACCGCCAGATCGGCGCGATGGCCGGCCAGGGGCATCAGCGACGGCTTGAGCGCCTCCAGCAGATTGCGGCTGGTGGACAGGTCATCCGACAGCGGCACCAAGGTGTGGGCGCTGCCGGCGTAGACAACAATGGCTGTCTGGGCATCGCTGCGGCTTTGCAGCAGGTCGAACAGCTTGCGCCGCGCCTGTTCCAGGCGGTTCGGCGTCACGTCGGTGGCGAGCATTTCCGGGGTCAGTTCCAGGATCACCACCAGCGGATCGGCCGGCTTCTGACTGGCTTGCTCGACACGTTCCCAACCCGGTCCCAGCAGCGCCAGTACGGTCAGTACCCACGCCACGCCCAAGGCGACCCAGGGCAGTTTGCTGTCACGACCGCCGCCACCACTGAGCAAGGCCGCATGAAAGGCCGGCGGCAGAATCATCTGCCAGCGTCCGGCACGTTTCTGCCGGTGCCAGAGTTGCCACAGCAGCCAGCCGAGCAGCGGCAACAGCAGCAGCCACCAGGGGCGGAACCAGAAGGGCCAGAGCGCACTCATCGGCGTCTCCGCAGACGCAGGCGGTTGAGCCGCCGGCGCCAGTCGGGCAGTTGCGATTGCAAGAACAGATCCTTGGTAAACAGGCGCTGCAAGGGGTTGTCGGGCCACAGCTCGCGCACCACCAGCAGCATGCTCAGCAGCAACGCCACTGCCAGCGGCCAGTGATACAAGGCCTGGGCCGGGCGCGCCTGGGTGGGTTGTTGTGTCACCGACTCGAGTGTGTCGAGCGTGTCCTTGATCGCCTGCAGCTCCTGGCCATCACGGGCGCGGAAGTACTGCCCGCCTGTGGCTTCGGCGATGGCTTTCAAGGACGGCTCGTCGAGGTCCAGGCTCGGGTTGATCCCGAGAAAACCGAGGGTGCCACTGTCCTCCGGAACGGCACCGATGCCGATGGTATAGATTTTCACCCCTTCGGTGGCCGCTAGCCGCGCCGCCGTCAGCGGGTCGATTTCGCCGCCGTTATTGGCGCCGTCGGTGACCAGAATCAGTACGCGACTTTGCGCCGGGCGCATGCGCAGCCGCTTCAGGGCCAGGCCAATGGCATCGCCGATCGCGGTGTTCTTGCCGGCGATGCCGATTCGCGCTTCGTCGAGCCAGACCCTCACGGTGCGCCGGTCAAAGGTCAGCGGTGCCTGCACGTAGGCCTGGCTGCCAAACAGGATCAGACCGACCCGGTCGCCTTCGCGACGTTCGAGGAAGTCGCCGAGCAGATGCTGGACTAATACGAGACGGCTGACCTCATCGTTCTGCCAGCGCATGTCGGGGAAGTCCATGGAGCCGGACACATCCACCGCGACCAGCAGGTCGCGACCGCTGGCGGCAATCGGCAACGGCTCGCCGAGCCATTGCGGGCGCGCCGCGGCGATCAGCAACAACAACCACAGGAGAATGAACGGTGCTTGTTGGCGCCAGGCCGGCAGGTTGGCCCGGGCGCGGCGCCGGGCCAAGCCTTCGAGGTCGCTGAGGAAGCTGACCTTGAGCGCCGGCTCGCCACTGTCCGCCACCGGCAGCACCAGGCGCAACAGCCAGGGCAGCGGCAGCAGGGCGAACATCAACGGCCAGGCGAATTCAAACATGCTTGCGAATCCAGGTATCGATGGCTTGAGTCAAGCCGGCGATGGCCTTGTCGTCGAGCTTGCATTCCGGTTTGTAAGCGCCTTCAACCAGCACCATCCAACGGGTCAACCCCGCAGCCGGGCAGCGGTTGTCGAGAAAAGCCAGCCATTTGCGCCCGTTCAGGGTGTGGCTCTGGCTGTAGGGGTAGTGGTTGCGGCACAGGCGCTTGAGCAACCCGTTGAGCTGCTGCAGCCAGGCACCGGCCGGCGCGCCGTCGTAGGGTTTGGGCATCTGTGCGAGCTCGGCCAGGGCCGCGATGCGTACCGGGTCCAGCGGTTGTTCGGCGCGCACGATGGGACGCTTGTCGGGAAGCAAGCGTCGCAACTGCCAGAGGCCGAAACCGAACGCCGGCAGTAAAAGCAGCAATAACCACCAGCCCGGCGCCGGTGGCCAGAATTCGATCGGTGGCGGCGAAATCAGCGGTTGCAGTTGCTCGAGGCTGCTCATCGGCTTTTCCCCGGACGTTCTGGGTTCAAGTATTCACGCAGTTGTTCGACCATCTCGCTCTGGGTGCTTAACGGCATCAGCAAAACCCGCAGTTTCTGTGCCAGCAATTCCCAGCGCGCGACGCGTGCCTCGGCCTGGGCGCGGTAGGTCTGGCGCAGCTCGTAGTTGAGGGTGTCGAGTTCCAGTTGCGCCCCCCGTTCCGCGAAGCGCAATAGTCCGGCGGCGGGCAGGGCATGATCAAGCGGATCGGACACCGGCAGCAACAACAGGTCGCAATGACGCGACAACAGACTCAGCTGCTGTTCGGCGCCCTCGGTGAGGGCACGCTCGTCGCAGATCACGATCACCAGGCTGCCAGGGCGCAGGACTTCCCGGGCGCGGCGCAGGGCAATGTTGAACGCGTCGCGGTCCGGCTCGGTTTCGGTGTGCAACGACTGATTGACCCGCACCAGGCGGTTGAGCAACTGCAGCAGGCTTTGCTTGCTGCGCCGTGGCTTGATCTCGTAATGTTCGTTGTCGCCGAATACCAGGCCGCCGACCCGGTCGTTATGGCCCAGCGCCGCCCAACCAATCAGACTCGCGGCCTGGGCGGCGAGTACCGATTTGAACATCAGCCCCGAACCGAAAAACAGCCGGCAACTTTGCTCGACCATGATGAAAATCGGGCGCTCGCGTTCTTCGTGGAACAGTTTGGTGTGAGGTTCCTGAGTACGGGCGGTGACGCGCCAATCGATGCTGCGCACGTCGTCGCCGGCCTGATAGACCCGCACCTGGTCGAAATCGACCCCTCGGCCACGCAGTTTCGAATGGTGCAGGCCGATCAGCGGGCTGCGCTGGCTCGGCGTGGAGAACAGTTGCACTTCACGCACTCGATGGCGCATCTCGATCAGCTCGGCGAGGCTGACACGGATGCCCGGTTCGGACGGCAGGAGGGTGGTCATCGGGGTCAAGCGACGGCTACGACGTCGAGAATCCGCTGGACCACCCGGTCCTGGTCGATACCGGCGGCTTCGGCCTCAAAGGAAAGAATGATGCGGTGACGCAAGACGTCGAACAGCACGGCTTGAATGTCTTCGGGGCTGACGAAATCCCGTCCGGCCAGCCAGGCGTGGGCCCGGGCGCAACGGTCAAGGGCAATCGAGCCCCGAGGGCTGGCGCCATAGGCGATCCATTCAGCCATCTCCGGGTCGAACTTGGCCGGGGTGCGCGTGGCCATGACCAGTTGCACCAGGTATTCCTCCACGGCGTCGGCCATGTACAGGCCGAGAATCTCCTTGCGTGCGGCGAAAATCGCCTGCTGGCTGACCCGTCGCTCCGGCTTGGTTTCGCCGTTCAAGGCTTCGCCACGGGCCTGTTGCAGGATGCGGCGCTCGACCGCCGCGTCCGGAAAGCCGATTTTCACGTGCATCAGGAAACGGTCCAGCTGCGCTTCGGGTAGCGGATAGGTGCCTTCCTGCTCGATCGGGTTTTGCGTGGCCATCACCAGGAACAAGGGCGACAGATCATAGGTGCTGCGCCCGACACTGACCTGCCGCTCGCCCATGGCTTCGAGCAGTGCCGACTGGACCTTGGCCGGGGCACGGTTGATTTCGTCCGCCAGCACCAGGTTGTGGAAGATCGGCCCTTGCTGGAACACGAAACTGCCGGTCTCAGGGCGATAGATTTCCGTGCCGGTGATGTCGGCCGGCAACAGGTCGGGGGTGAACTGGATGCGATGGAACTGGGCTTCGATGCCTTCGGCGAGTTCTTTGATGGCCTTGGTCTTGGCCAGGCCCGGCGCGCCCTCGACCAGCATGTGGCCGTCGGCAAGCAAGGCGATGAGCAAGCGCTCGATGAGTTTTTCCTGGCCGAGAATCTGCGTTGAAAGAAAGGTTCGCAGCGCTAGCAGCGCTTCACGATGTTCCATCGATGACTGTTCCTGGAAAGGGTGACCGCAGACGTTCCGGTAACGCCAGGGCTGGGGGCGTTACTTTAAAGCATCGCGGGGGGTGGCGACTAACGGCATTTGCGCAAAGTGCGGGAATTGATGGGCGAAATCGTTGTAATTTTGCAGGGCGGGGGTAGGGTGGCGAACCGTAGGGCCCCTTCGCGAGCAGGCTCGCTCCCACAAGGGATCTCCAGCGGATACAAATATTGCACCCGTCACAATTCCACTGTGGGAGCGAGCCTGCTCGCGAATGCGTCGGCAAAGACGCCGAAAACTACAGCTCGCTGATATAGGTCCCGGTCCCCTTGAGAATGTTCTGCAAGGTTTCTTCCACCTCAGCCAGATCCCCCGCATCCGTGCCGTGAATGATCTCCAGCGAATCATCCCCATTCAACGCATCGGCATCCGCCGCCGCGATTTCGATCAGCAGGCGGGTAGGGCCGAGCGTGACTTTCACGCCGTCCAGGGTGGAAGGTTCGCCGTCGAGGGTGATTTCCAGCTCGTCTTCGTCCGGGTAGCGGGTCATCAGGAACATTTCACCCTGGTCACTGTGGCAGGCGAGCATGGCCATGTCGTCTTCCTCCTCATCACACGGGTTGACGATCAAGAGGGCGGTGGTCATTTGCATGGGAAAATCCTGGCTCGGCGAGCGTTGTGAATGCAACAAAAAAGCAATTCTGCCAGCCCCCGGGAATTTCTGCTCGGCTGAGTGTCAGAACATGTGTCGTGGACATCCAGAGTGTTACTGGTCATTTCTGGTACGCCGGTGCCGCAAAACCGGGCATATAACGCCCGGTTTCCTGTGCGCCTGCTAGTGTTGTTCGATGCATCGGTCACGCACTGCGTACCGATGACCGAATATGTCGCAGCACCGCAAGCACGGGCCTTGCCGCACTGGTTAAGCTGCGCATCGAATGGATACCTGTAAAGACATTGTGCATTTGACCGCAGAGTCGTTTTTGCAGATGCCCATTCATGGAAGGTGAATGTGACCTGAGTGTCTCGTCCAGCTTCACCCACCTGTCATCCTGTTTCCTCTGCCCGAGAATCAGGAACAGGGTGACGGATCGCCCCGAAAGGGGTTTTGCACGCGACGCTTCCATCAATAACAAGCCCAAGCGGAGTACCACAGATGGCGTTCTTCACCGCAGCCAGCAAAGCCGACTTCCAGCACCAACTGCAAGCGGCACTGGCGCAGCACATCAGTGAACAGGCACTGCCACAAGTGGCGCTGTTCGCTGAACAATTCTTCGGCATCATTTCCCTGGACGAGCTGACCCAGCGTCGGTTGTCCGACCTCGCCGGCTGCACCCTTTCCGCGTGGCGCCTGCTTGAGCGCTTCGATCACGCGCACCCGCAAGTGCGCGTCTACAACCCCGATTACGAACGCCACGGCTGGCAGTCGACCCACACCGCGGTCGAAGTGCTGCACCACGACCTGCCGTTCCTGGTCGACTCGGTGCGTACCGAGCTGAACCGCCGCGGCTACAGCATCCATACCTTGCAAACCACTGTGCTGAGCGTGCGTCGCGGCAGCAAGGGCGAGTTGCTGGAAATCCTGCCGAAGGGCACCCAGGGCGAAGGGATCCTGCAAGAATCCCTGATGTACCTGGAAATCGACCGCTGCGCCAATTCGGCCGAGCTCAATGTCCTGAGCAAAGAGCTGGAACAGGTGCTTGGCGAAGTGCGCGTCGCGGTCGCCGATTTCGAGCCGATGAAGGCCAAGGTCCAGGAAATCCTCACCGGCCTGGACAACAGCCGGTTCGCTGTCGACCCTGAAGAAAAAGCCGAAATCAAAAGCTTCCTGGAATGGCTGGTGGGCAACCACTTCACCTTCCTTGGCTATGAAGAGTTCGTGGTCCGCGATGAAGCCGACGGCGGCCACATCGTCTATGACCAGGATTCCTTCCTCGGCCTGACCAAGCTGCTGCGCACCGGCCTGACCTACGAAGACCTGCGCATCGAAGACTACGCCGTGAACTACCTGCGCGAACCGGCCCTGCTGTCGTTCGCCAAGGCCGCGCACCCGAGCCGCGTGCACCGCCCGGCTTACCCGGACTATGTGTCGATCCGTGAAATCGATGCCGACGGCAAGGTCATCAAGGAATGCCGTTTCATGGGCCTGTACACCTCGGCGGTGTATGGCGAGAGCGTTCGGGTCATCCCGTACATCCGCCGCAAGGTCGAGGAAATCGAACGTCGCTCCGGCTTCCAGGCCAAGGCCCACCTGGGCAAGGAACTCGCGCAGGTGGTGGAAGTGCTGCCCCGCGACGATCTGTTCCAGACCCCGGTGGACGAGCTGTTCAGCACCGTGATGTCGATCGTGCAGATCCAGGAACGCAACAAGATCCGCGTCTTCCTGCGCAAAGACCCGTACGGTCGTTTCTGCTACTGCCTGGCCTACGTGCCGCGTGACATCTACTCCACCGAAGTGCGGCAGAAGATCCAGCAAGTGCTGATGGATCGCCTGAAAGCCTCGGATTGCGAGTTCTGGACCTTCTTCTCCGAATCGGTGCTGGCCCGTGTGCAGTTGATTCTGCGCGTCGATCCGAAGAACCGCCTGGACATCGACCCGGTCCAGCTGGAAAAGGAAGTGGTGCAAGCCTGCCGCAGCTGGCAGGACGACTACGCCACGCTGGTCATCGAAAGCTTC
Organism: Pseudomonas silesiensis; assembly: GCF_001661075.1. Classification (NCBI taxonomy): domain Bacteria; kingdom Pseudomonadati; phylum Pseudomonadota; class Gammaproteobacteria; order Pseudomonadales; family Pseudomonadaceae; genus Pseudomonas; species Pseudomonas silesiensis. The sequence continues at coordinate 3,415,518 of NZ_CP014870.1, read as the reverse complement.
GGCGAAGCCCACGGCACCAATGTGCTGGCCGACTTCCCGAAAGGCTTCCCGGCCGGTTATCGCGAGCGTTTCGCCGCCCACTCGGCGGTGGTCGACATGCAGCACCTGCTGAGCCTGAGCGAAAAAAATCCGCTGGTGATGAGCTTCTATCAGCCACTGGCCCAGGTGTCCGGTCAACGCATGCTGCACTGCAAGCTGTATCACGCCGATACACCGCTGGCGCTGTCGGACGTGTTGCCGATCCTGGAAAACCTCGGCCTGCGCGTGCTGGGCGAGTTCCCGTATCGCCTGCGTCACAACAATGGCCGCGAGTTCTGGATCCATGACTTCGCATTCACCGCCGCCGAAGGCCTGGAACTCGACATCCAGCAGCTCAACGACACCCTGCAGGACGCGTTCGTCCACATCGTGCGCGGGGATGCCGAGAACGATGCGTTCAACCGCCTGGTACTGACCGCCGGCCTGCCGTGGCGCGACGTGGCGCTGCTGCGCGCCTACGCCCGCTACATGAAGCAGATCCGCTTGGGCTTTGACCTGGGCTACATTGCCAGCACCCTGACCAACCACACCGACATCGCTCGCGAGTTGACCCGGTTGTTCAAGACCCGTTTCTACCTGGCGCGCAAGCTCACCAGCGACGACCTGGAAGACAAGCAGCAACGCCTGGAACACGCGATCCTGAGCGCTCTGGACGACGTCCAGGTACTGAACGAAGACCGCATCCTGCGTCGCTACCTGGACCTGATCAAGGCCACCCTGCGCACCAACTTCTACCAGACCGATGCCCGGGGCCAGAACAAGTCGTACTTCAGCTTCAAATTCAACCCGCACTCGATCCCTGAGCTGCCGAAGCCGGTTCCGAAGTTCGAAATTTTCGTTTACTCGCCACGCGTCGAAGGCGTGCACCTGCGCTTCGGCAACGTCGCTCGCGGTGGCCTGCGCTGGTCCGACCGTGAAGAAGACTACCGCACCGAAGTGCTGGGCCTGGTAAAAGCCCAGCAAGTGAAAAACTCGGTCATCGTGCCGGTGGGTGCCAAGGGCGGCTTCCTGCCGCGGCGCCTGCCATTGGGCGGCAGCCGTGACGAAATCGCGGCCGAGGGCATCGCCTGCTACCGCATCTTCATTTCGGGCCTGCTGGACATCACCGACAACCTGAAGGACGGCGCGTTGGTGCCGCCAGCCAACGTCGTGCGTCATGACGACGATGACCCGTACCTGGTCGTCGCCGCAGACAAAGGCACTGCGACTTTCTCCGACATCGCCAACGGCATCGCCATCGACTACGGCTTCTGGCTGGGCGATGCCTTTGCATCCGGCGGTTCGGCCGGTTACGACCACAAGAAAATGGGCATCACCGCCAAGGGCGCGTGGGTCGGCGTACAACGCCACTTCCGTGAGCGCGGCATCAATGTCCAGGAAGACAGCATCACCGTAGTGGGTGTCGGCGACATGGCCGGTGACGTGTTCGGTAACGGCTTGCTGATGTCCGACAAGCTGCAACTGGTCGCCGCGTTCAACCACCTGCACATTTTCATCGACCCGAACCCGGAGCCGGCCAACAGCTTCGCCGAGCGTCAGCGCCTGTTCGACCTGCCGCGTTCGGCCTGGTCGGATTACGACACCAGCATCATGTCCGAAGGTGGCGGGATCTTCTCCCGTAGCGCGAAAAGCATCGCGATTTCCCCGCAGATGAAAGAACGCTTCGACATCCAGGCCGACAAGCTGACCCCGACCGAGCTGCTAAATGCCTTGCTCAAGGCACCGGTGGACCTGTTGTGGAACGGTGGCATCGGCACCTACGTCAAGGCCAGCAGCGAAAGCCACGCCGATGTCGGCGACAAGGCCAACGACGCACTGCGCGTGAACGGCAACGAACTGCGCTGCAAAGTGGTGGGCGAGGGCGGTAACCTGGGCATGACCCAACTGGGTCGCGTCGAGTTCGGTCTCAATGGCGGCGGTTCCAACACCGACTTCATCGACAACGCCGGTGGCGTGGACTGCTCCGACCACGAAGTGAACATCAAGATCCTGCTCAACGAAGTCGTGCATGCCGGTGACATGACCGAGAAGCAACGTAACCAGTTGCTCGGCAGCATGACCGATGAAGTCGGCAACCTGGTGCTTGGCAACAACTACAAGCAGACTCAGGCCCTGTCCCTGGCGGCCCGTCGTGCCTACGTGCGGATTGCCGAATACAAGCGCCTGATGAACGATCTGGAAAGCCGCGGCAAGCTGGATCGCGCCATCGAGTTCCTGCCGTCTGAAGAAGCCATCAGCGAGCGTATCGCCGAAGGCCACGGCCTGACCCGTGCCGAACTGTCGGTGCTGATCTCCTACAGCAAGATCGACCTCAAGGAAGCGCTGCTCAATTCCCTGGTGCCGGACGACGACTACCTGACGCGCGACATGGAAACCGCTTTCCCGCCAAGCCTGGTGAGCAAGTTCTCCGCCGCCATGCGCCGTCACCGCCTGAAGCGTGAAATCGTCAGCACCCAGATCGCCAACGATCTGGTGAACCACATGGGCATCACCTTCGTGCAGCGACTCAAGGAGTCGACCGGCATGAGCCCGGCGAACGTGGCCGGTGCCTATGTGATCGTGCGTGACATCTTCCACCTCCCGCACTGGTTCCGTCAGATTGAAGCCCTGGATTATCAGGTCTCCGCCGACGTACAACTGGAGCTGATGGATGAGTTGATGCGCCTGGGCCGTCGCGCTACTCGCTGGTTCCTGCGCAGCCGTCGCAACGAGCAGAACGCTGCCCGTGACGTCGCGCACTTCGGTCCACATCTGGCAGCCTTGGGCCTCAAGCTCGACGAACTGCTGGAAGGTCCGACCCGGGTCGGCTGGCAGACCCGCTATCAGGCTTACGTCGCCGCTGGCGTGCCTGAGTTGCTGGCGCGCATGGTTGCAGGCACCACTCACCTGTACACCTTGCTGCCGATCATCGAAGCGTCCGACGTGACGGGCCAGAACGCCGCCGACGTCGCCAAGGCGTACTTCGCCGTGGGCAGTGCGCTGGACATCACCTGGTACCTGCAACAGATCAGCGCGCTGCCGGTTGAAAACAACTGGCAGGCCCTGGCCCGTGAAGCGTTCCGTGATGACGTCGACTGGCAACAACGTGCGATCACCATCTCGGTCCTGCAACAGGGCGATGGCTCCCAGGACGTGGAAACACGCCTGGAGCTGTGGATGGAGCAGCACGAAGGCATGGTCGAGCGCTGGCGCGCCATGTTGGTGGAACTGCGTGCCGCCAGCGGCACGGACTACGCCATGTACGCGGTGGCCAACCGCGAACTGCTGGACCTGGCGTTGAGCGGTCAAGCGGTAGTGCCTGCCGCTGCTCCGGCCAGCAAGGTGCTGGAACCGGCTGCCTGATCAGGCGTTGAATGAAAAAGCCCCGCATTGAGAGATGCGGGGTTTTTTTTCATCTAAAGGTTTTTTGGGTGTCTGGGCGGGCCTCTTCGCGGGCAAGCCTCGCTCCTACAAGGTTAGTGTCGATCACAATATATGAATACGACAAAAAACCCGTAGGAGCGAGGCTTGCCCGCGATGGGGCCATTTGCCTCAATACAACTTCCGGCCCGTTTGATTATCGATCATCGACACTTTATCTGCCGGACTGGTCAATAAATTACTGAGCGACTGGTCAAACTTCTGCAATGCCCGCACTTGTACATTCTGTTGTTCGTTAATGTCCGCAACAATCTCCTCGCTGCGTTTATAGTCCGCCCACAACGGACTAAGCGCCTTGGCATCATGCCCTTGTGCAGTGCCGATGTAATTGAAGTTCGAATCATAGAATATCGCACGCACATCCGCCTCGATGTCGGAACTGCGCGACGTCATCAACTGGCTGCGAGTATCGACAACGGCGACAACATCCGGTTTCGCCGCCCTGAGGCTTTGCAGGTCCGGATACACTGTCACCGAGCCGAACTGACGTTGCAGGGACGCCTTGACCCAGTCCACGGCCAGGTCCGGTTTTGAGGTGGCCACATAGGCATCGTGAATGGACTGCACCAGCAGACTCTGACCAAAACCAGTACCGGCGTTGGCCTGGTAGTGCTGAAGGTAGGCGCGGTTGGCCTGGGTATTGTGACTGTAGACAAGGCCCAGGGACACGTTGTGGCCGCTGGCGACACTCGTGGCACTGCTGCGGCCGACCGGTTCGGTGAACAGACTGTCGAGGGGAGAAACGGCTTTCGGTGCAGTGGGAACCGAACAGCCCGTTAGAAGAATCGTCATCGTCAAGGTGCTGGCAAGCGCAAGTTTCATGGTGTTTCTCCAGTGAAACAACTTGAGTTGGAATGCTTTAGATGCCGTAGTGGACGGCGGTGATTCCAGACTAAACCTGTCGCAGCTCATTGTAAGAGCCCATAGTTGAACCTGGCCGGTGATCACTAGTTTTTGTTTGGTTTAAAAAGTGCTGGCTAATTGCTTCGGGACATAAACAGGCGCCAGCTCGTCATGGCTGCCTGTTTATTTATGGCTGATGTCACAGCTATCAGTTTTCCAAAGGGATCAACACTTTCTCTTCCGGCGCCAGCACCATGAATACCAACAACTTGGCAGGCTGGGTCGCGCTGGCATTTTTCGACACCAAATGTTCCGATCCAGCCGCCTCGTACCAATATTCGCCAGTCTTGTAGGTCCTCTCCTTTTCACCCTTCACCTGGGAAGTGACGGCACCGGAAAGAACGTAGGCCATGGCCGTGCCCTCGTGCTTGTGAGCGATCGACGATTGGCCGGGCTTGTAGTCGACTTCGATCATCAAGGCTTTTTTACCCGGTACGTTTTTCAGCATCTGGTCCTGCAACACCGTGACTTTTTCCGAGGGGGCGACGGTTTCATGGGCGAATGCAGCGGCTGAAACAGTCAGGGCCAGAACGGCGAGGGAGGCAGCACAGAAACGCAAGGCTTTCATGGTTTATTACCTGTGGTCGTGAGTTGTCAGGGACCACAGTAGTTCGCCAGCCGAGGTAATCAAACAGCCAATTTTCGCGAAGGAGAGGGGACCAATCAGGCCCGTCGAACAGCAAAAGATCGCAGCCTCCGGCCGCTCCTGCAGGGGTACCCATTGCCCTGTAGCAGTGGCCGAAAGCCGCGATCTAACTGGTTAAACGATAGGGAAACTATTGAAGTCGACGGCGTTGGCCAGTCGGCTGTCGATCAGACCGATAAAGCCTTGTACTTCAGGGCGGTTGAAATGCATCTGCATGGCGGCTTCCGATTGCCAGCGGGCGCTGACCGTCCAGCGGGTGTCATCCTCGGGGCAGCGGTCGACCATATAGGCGTCGCAGCCGGGTAATTCGCGCAGGGTTTCGACAATCTTTTGCAGTTGCCTGCCGAGTTCTTCCGAGCGGCCGGCCGCGGCCTGCACCTTCACGGTATTGATCACTTCGTTGGACATTACTCATACTCCTGAATCAGGCCGGACGCATCCTGCGCACTGAGAGATCACGCCCATTCAGGATAGGCCTGGCCCCTCGGACCACCAATAGCCAATCGCCGGATAAAAACCCAGACCAATCCGTCAGGCGACCTGCTGCAAAATGTCCCGGACACGGTCCAGGGCGATGTCGATGTCCAGGGTTTCGATGGCGCCAAAACCCAGGAAAAACCCGGCCTGTGGCGCTTGCTGGTAGAAAAAGCTGTCGATGGCGTAAAGGCCGACTTCGACCTTTTTGGCGAGTGTAATCACTAATGGAATATCGATAGGCACTTTGCACATAACCACCATGTGGAAGCCGGCCGTGGTCGGCACGGCCTCAAGCCAGGGCGCAAGGTCGCCGGCCATGCGCGCGAGGATTCGTTCACGGCGCCCGGCATAAATCGTATGGCAGCGCCGGATGTGCTTGAGCAGGCAGCCTTCGGCGATGAACTTGGCCAGCGCCCATTGGGGCAGGGTGGAGGTGTGCAGATCGGTAAGTTGCTTGGCGCGAATCACCGCTTCAAGAATGGCCGGCGGCAGAATCGCATAACCCAACCGCAACTCCGGCAACAGGGTTTTGGAGAAGGTGCCGACATAAGCGACGATCCCGCGCTCATCCATGCTTTGCAAGGAGTCGGTGGGACGGCCTTCGTAGCGGAATTCGCTGTCGTAATCGTCCTCGATGATGATCGCGCCCAAGGCGTAGGCCCGTTCCAGCAGCGCCAGCCGACGCGCCTGGCTCATGGGCATGCCCAGGGGGAACTGGTGGGACGGGGTGACGTAAATCAGCCGGGTGCCATCGGGAATCATGTCGACCTGCAGGCCCTCGGCATCCACCGGCACCCCGATCACACGGGCCCCGTGGCTGCCGAACAGCAAGCGCGCTGGCGGGTATCCGGGGTCTTCCATGGCCACCAGGCTGCCCGGGCTCGTCAGTACCCGGGAAATCAGGTCCAGCGCCTGTTGCGCACCGTTGCACACCACCACGTCTTCATCCTGGCAGTTGACCCCGCGAGAAAACGCGATATGCCGCGCAATCGCATTGCGCAGCGCCGGCAAGCCCTCGGGCATGCTGTATAGACCTTTGGATCCGGCGATCTGGCGCAAGGCGTGCGAGGTGCAGCGCCGCCAGTCGTCCTGTGGGAACTGCCCCTTGCTGGTGGCGCCACCGATGAAGTCGTAGCGCAACGAGCCTTCCAGGGTCGGATGGCGCAAAAACACCGGCAGGCTGCGCCAGGTCTCGATCACATCAAAGCTGGCCAGTTCCGAATGGCTCTGTTTACGGGTGATTTTTGCGGCCCGGGCGTTGACATAGGTACCTTTGCCGATCACCCCGGTGAGGAAGTTTTCGTAGGTCAGCTGGGCGTAGGTGTCGGAAATGGTCTTGCGTGAAATACCCAGCTGCTGCGCCAATAACCTGCTGGGCGGCAGCTGCGTCCCGGCGGCCAGGCGGCCGGATTCGATGGCGCTGCGCAACTGCTGGTACAACTGGCCTGCCAGGTCCTTGCGGCCGTTGATGACAACATGAAGTTCCATACCGGCGAGGCTCCTGCAGCGGTTGAGGCGCGTGTGCGTCGCGCCAGATTACCCGCATGAACGGCCGCGCAGAAGTTGCGTGGGCGAAAAACCTCCGATTGGTCTGGTGCCCGAGTGGTCCACGGGTATTTCGCTTGATTGGCTCTGTAATGCCTGCGCATCGGCGCCTACCTTAAAGCGTATCTTCCAATCCCTGAGGCCTGCCATGAACCCCCGCCTGGATTACTACAGCGCTTCGCCCAAGGCGATGAAAGCGATGATTGCCATGGAGGCCTTGACCAGCAATCTCAGCATTGAGCCGGCCTTGCTGCATCTGATCAAGATCCGCGCCTCGCAGCTCAATGGCTGCGCCTTCTGCACTGACATGCACTCGGTGGATGCCCGGCGCCTGGGCGAGACGGATCGCCGGTTGTACTCGATCGTGGTCTGGCGCGACAGCGGCTTCTTCAACGCCCGTGAACGCGCGGCACTGGCCTGGACCGAGGCGGTGACCCTGCTCTCCGAAAGCCATGTGCCCGACGATGTCTATGCCCAGGCGCGGGAGCAGTTCAGCGAAAGCGAAATGGTTGACCTGACGATCGCCGTCACAACTATCAACAGCTGGAATCGCTTGGCGGTGAGCTTTCGCCAAACCCCTGGCGACTGAGGCCATTGTCACACCAGGTTCATGAAAGATGGCCAGGATGGGAGGCCTCTGACAAGCGGATCGACAAGGAGTCAACGATGCCACTTATGGAAACCTCGGGCCGTCAACAGATGGCCGATTACCGCGCGCCTGTAGCACAAACCACACCCTGGCGTACGCTGGCGACGGGGCTCGATCCAGAGCTCGCGCAGGCGTTCAGGGTCATTGCCCGGTGCGGCTGCTTCATGCAGGCGGCCCGTAGCCTCAACATCAAGGCGACACTGCTGCGTAAACAACTGGCGCAACTTGAAGCGCAACTGCAGTGTTCGCTGTTCAGCCATAGCGACAAGGGTCTTGCCCTCAGCCGTGACGGTTTGCAACTGCAGGCGCAGTTGATCGCCCTGGCCCATGAACGCGACTTGCCGGTGATCGAACAGCCGTTGATTCGCCTGGCCGTCAGCGAAACCATCCTGCACGACATTCTCGGCCGCGACCTGGTCTCGCTGTTGCGGCGCAACGCCAGTGTGCGCCTGGACATCATCTCCCTGGACAGCGAATTGTCCCTGCAAGCCATCACTGCCGACGTGGTGGTCTGGCTGGCCGGCACCGATTCGCCGTTGCCTGGTCCGAGTTTTGCCACCAGCGAACCCCGGAGACTGGCGCGGCTCGATTACCTGCCGCACATCGCCAAGCGCTATTCGCGGGTCGCGGCGCGGCCGGACTGCCTCGATGATCTGGCCGATTTCATGCTGGTGCAGTGGCAACATGATTGTCAGATCGAGAGTTTTCGGGCATGGAACAGCGTGGTGGACCAGCGTCTGGCGGGGGTGGTGCAGTTGCATTCCTATGAACTGATGCTGGAGATGATCCGCTGCAGCGCGTGCATTGGTCTGCTGCCGCACTACATGAGCCGGTTTGACCGCGCATTGGTGGCATTGCCGGGATTGTTCGGGCACCCGATGCAGCGCCACGTGTGGATGGCGGTCAATGCCGATTCCCGGGACGAGGCCGGGGTGCAGATGATCGTCGAGTTGATCCGTAACACCTTCGACGAGCGGCGGGAGTGGTTCGAAGGCTGAGAATGCGTTGCTCGCCAGCCCCGGCCAGTACCGCTCACGCTTTTAGTCGTACGTCGGCAGCGCGCATCTGCCATGCTCAAAGTCCGCAGCACTGCTTCAACCAAAGGAACACCGCAATGGACGACGTACAGCAACTGGGTGAGATGCTTCGCCACTACGCAGAAAGCGAAGCGCACAAGAAACAACTGTTTGAGTCGCAATCGGCCGTGTGGAAGATGCGCATTGGTGAGCTGTTCGATCAGATTCAGCTGTGGCTGGAACCGGTCAAGACACCAACCCTGCTGGAAGTGAGCCGCGAGGCCTACGTTGCATCGGGGCCGAGCGTCCCGGTCGAGGTCTCGACCTTCAAGACCGAAAAGCTGAGCATCGTGATTGCCGGCAAACCGGTGGAGTTCGTGCCGGATGTGATGGGGGCCGGTGGCCAGATATCCCTGGCAGTGATGGGCTTGACCGCCGCGCGATATGGCAGCATTTCGCTGGTGTGCCTGCCGCCGTCGAGCAGCTGGCAGTGGCGCAAGACTAACGGCCTGAAAGACCCGGACACCTTTGCCTTCGATGCAAACTTCCTGGCGCAACAGTTGCAGAGCCTGATCCCCCGCGATCGCGGCTGATCCGAAGGCCCCATCGCTGGCAAGCTGAACTCCTGTAGGAGCGAGCTTGCTCCGGGCGGCGTTCCGACGAAAAATCCGAGAACGACGCGGCGTTTCAGATTTGCCGCGTCATCGTTGACGCCTCGGCTTGGGCGAGTCCATCCAATTACAGGAGTTGGCCTTCAGGTCAACCACCGATCACTTCAACGCCGGATCACCCATGTTCATCTTCTTCCAGCCCTGCAACAGCACCTGCGCCTTCGGCTCCTGCCCGCTTTCCAGGTAATACTGGATCAGCGCCAGCCGCGCGTTGCGATTCGCCGGCTGCTCTTTCAACAGTCTTTCCAGTTCCTGGCAGGCTTCATCGGCCTTGCCGCTGTCGTGCAGCGCCACTGCGAGGACGTAGCCATACTGGGCGTTCTGCGGCTCCAGTCGAGCGGCTTCACGCAGGGCGGGCATGGCCTGGTCCGTCTTGCCGCCACGGATCAGCGCCAAGCCCCGGGTATGTTGCAGCAGGGCGGCGTCCGGGTGTTCTTTCAGACGCTGTTGCAGCAGCGCCTGGGCTTCCTGACCACGCCCGCCGGCTTCCAGCCATTGCACCAGGGTCACCAGCGCCGGGTAGAAGTCCGGATCGCGCTCGAGGGCTGTGCGCAGTAGCGGTTCGACGTCGCCGCCGCGCCCGCTGGCCTGATAGAGCATGGCCAGGTTGAGGTTGGCCTCGGCGCGTTCGGCGAGGTTTTTTTGCACGTCTTCGTACTCGGCGATGGCCGCATTCCAGTTGGCCTGGGCGCTGCCCAAACCAGAGCGGGCCACGCTGAGCAAGTCCCGGGCCGCGGCGATGCGCACGGCCTTCACCGGATCCCCCAGCAATGGCGTCAGCAGGGGCGCACGCTCCGCCGGCGGCAGGAACGCACTGATCGCCCGCACGGCGCTTTCGCGCACTTGCGGCGCCGGGTCGCTCAAGTCCCTGGTCGCCAGTTTCAACGCCTGCTCGCTGGGGTAAAGCGGCAGTTCGGCGAGCAAGGTCGCCCGCTGAATCGCCGGCAGATCGCTGCGTTGCAATTGCTCGTACAAGGCGTCTGCCGCGCCAGGCCGGCCATTACGGATCAACCACAGGCTTTCGTCGTAACGCGCGGCCTGGATAGGGGTGGCGCTGTTCCAGAGCTTGAACTGTTCGGTGACCTTGTCGCCGGCCTTGCCCTGGTGGCAGGTCAGGCAGGCGTCGGGTGTGCCGAGTTTTTGCGCTCGCACAGGGTCGGGGATGCTGAAGCTGTGGTCATGGCGAAAGTCATTGCCCATGTAGAACTTGCCCGGCATGTGGCAATCCACGCACTGTGAACCGGGCTGGCCCACAGTGTGGCGAGTGTGGTCGATCGAATCGTAGTTCTTCGCCTGCAGGCCCTTGCCGTCGACGCCCGCCACCGAAGTGTTGCCGGCGCTGTTGTGGCATTGCAGGCAGACGCCGTTGCCCGGTGCCTTGAGTTGAGTGCTATGGGGGTTGTGGCAGTTGCTGCAGCGCACGCCCTTGTCGAACATTTTGCTCTGGGCGAAGGACCCGTGTTCAAACACTTCGTCCTTGATCTTGCCATCCAGGGCATACAACTCGCGGGTCAGGGTGCTCGGCAGGTAATCGTCCATCAAGCGCTTGCCAACGGTAAAGCCATCGCCCAAGGGGGCTCGGCGAGCGTGGCAGCGGGCACAGGTTTCGATCTCGACGGTGGCGTCCTTGTCCTTGAGATCGACGGCAAAACCGGCGTGGATCAGGTTGCCTTTGCTGGCGGTCCACGCCAGGTGACTGGACGCCGGGCCGTGACAGGCCTGGCAGCCGACACCGAGGCTGTTCCAGTGACTGTCGAAGGTGTTTTTGACCGGATCGAAATTGCGTTTGTAGCCGGTGGTGTGGCACTCGACACACATGAAATTGGCGTTCTGGCTCGGTTTACTCCAATGCAGCGGATTCTTGAAGTTCACACCCTGGCCCGGGTACAGATGAAACCAGCGGTGTTTTTCGCTATCCCAAGCCACACCCAGGGCTTGCAATCGACCTTCGCCGACCTCGATCAGGTACTGCTGCAACGGCGCGATGCCGAAGGTGTAGGCCACCTTGAAGTCGGCGTTCTTGCCATCGATGCCGGGGGTGTTGACCCAGAATTCGTGTTTGTTGCGCGAGAAGCGGGTGGTTTCGTTTTCGGCCTTGAAGGTGACGTTATTGAAGTCACCCAGCATCGTTTCCGCCGTGGCGGGCTGCATCGCCAATTGGTGATGGGAGCCTTGCCAATCCTTGACCTGCTCGCTGTGGCAGCCTTGGCACTGTTGCTCATCGACCATTGTCGCCGGTGCCGGTGCCGGTGCCTGGGCTACCGGTTGCGGCTTGGCCGGCGCGGCAGCGGGCGTACTGGCCGGGGCCATGGGGGCGGGTTGGCTGCTGAATAAAAACCAGCCGATGCCCAAGACGGCCACCAGCAATATACCGATGGTGACGGGAAACAGATAACGGGCGATCCGGGACGGTGCGGAATCAGTATTCGGTGCAGGCACTTTATTTTTATGTGTCGGCATTGCGACTTCCATGGTCCGGGTGCGTTTGCCGTCAGGCGCGCTGTACAGCTCGATGCAGCTTTGCCGGATGGGCGGCGTCTGTCAAATAATGGCAGTGATCAATGGCTGTAAGGCTGAATATTATGATTTTCACTGCAAAAGGCGCTGCATTGGCTATACATGTAAGACCCTTGTTCGTACCTTTGTCGAACCGCTTACAGGAGTTACAGCATGAAGCTTGCGTTAATGATGAGCACTCTGTGCATTGCCTCGATTTCAATGGTGGGCTGCTCCAGTAAAGTCGTGGAGCCGGATCAGTATTCGGGATTCCTCAAGGACTACAGCCAGCTCAAGGAAGCCGAGTCACCCTCGGGTGCTACCGTGATGCGCTGGGTCGATCCCAAGCTCGACATCAACAAGTACCGCAGTGTCTACATTGAGCCGACCCAGCTCTACCCCAAGCCCCAACCGACTGCAACGATCCCTCAGGGCACTCTGAACGGTATCACCAGCTATTACGATCAGGCGCTCAAGCGCGAAGTGGGTCGATCCCTGCCGCTGGCGGCTGGACCTGGGCCCGGTGTGATCGTCGTGCGTGCAGCGATTACCGCCGTCAGCAGCAAGACCGAGGGCCTGAAACCTTATGAAGTGATCCCGATTGCGCTTGTAGCAGCGGCGGTCAGCACGGCCAGCGGCATTCGCGATCAGGAAACCGACCTGGCCACGGAAGCGGTGTTCCTTGACGGCGGCAACAACAAGGTCCTGGCCCAAGTGGTGCGCAAGGGCACCGGCAAACCGCTGGAGAACAAGGAGCAGGTAATGAAGGCCGATGATGTGAAGGGTGTGATCGATGGTTGGGCTTCGGATTTGCACCAGGCGTTTCTGAAGCTCAAGTCCAAGTGATGTAGGGGGGGCTGACGGCCCCATCGCGGGCAAGTCGAATCGTCGCACCGCCGCTCCCACAGGGTTAGTGTCGTACCCAAGTGTTGTGAACGACACCAATCCCTGTGGGAGCCGAGCTTGCTCGCGATAGCGGTTGCTCAGGCGCCACATCACTCCCCGACAAACCACCGAAAGTACGGATTACCCCCATCCCCGCGCATCACCTCGCGAATATCCCTGGCCCAGGCATCCCGGTCGCCGTCATAGGCATGCAGACTCGCCCGATAAAACTGCATCAACCGCTGTTGGTGCGCCTTCATCCGCTCATGGAATCCCGCGTCCGCGTTCACCAGCACCGGGGCCTGACGCAGATCCAGCAGCGCCGGCAACACCCGGGTAATCTCCTTGGGACGAACCCACTGCGCATATTCGATCCGTGGCCGGTCGTCGGTGACGGCGGGTGCATCAGCGGCAAAGCGCTCAAGGCCGGCACGATCGGTGACCCAGGTCGCCAGTAACGCCGCGGCTGAACCGATGCCCACGTCCTGCAAGGTGCTGCGTACGCCGCCGCGCTGGAAACGTTCGCTGATTTTCGCCGCATCCAGCTCGATCGGTGCCATCGAACCCACCAGCAGCATTTCGTGGAACTCGCTGGTCCACAAGGTGGCGTAAGGGAAGACATCGAGAAAGCTGCGCACCAGCGAGCGCGAGTCGTCGATGTTCTGGGTCGGCAGCGGCAACCACTGGGCGACCAGGCCCTGGGGTTCCAGGCGACTGGCAGCCAGTTGGTAGAAGTCCCGGGAGTACAGGTTCACCACCCCGGCGGCGGAGGGCGGTGGGGGTTCGAGGGTGATCAGGTCGTAGCGCTGCGGGTTGCGCAGCAGTTCCTGGCGACCGTCCCGTAGCCGGACATCGACGGCCGGATCCGCGGCGGCATCGAAGTTACCTTTGAACAATGGCGCGGCTTTGACCACCGAGGGCAGCAACTCGGCCACGACCCGGCGTTCCAGCCCGGGATAACGGGTCAGGGCGCCAGCGGTGATGCCGGTACCAAAGCCGATCACCAGCGCCGAACGCGGTTCGCCATTGTGGATCAACAGCGGGAGCAGCGCCTGGATGCGCATGTAGCGCAACGATGGCATGGCGTCGCCGGTGTTGGACACGCCCTGGATGTACAGGCGCTGGAACGCTTTGTGCCCTTTGCCCTGGGTGACCACGGCCACGGTCCCGCCGCGTCCTTCTTCATAGAAGGCCAGGGTGGCGTTGCGCGCGCCCGGGAGCAGGCTGGCGAGTTTGTCCGCCGGGGTCAGCAGCGCCACGGCCACCGACAGCAAGCCCACGGCGACCACGGCCTGACGCCGGCCTTTCTTTACACCATGGCCCTTGCGCACTGCGCAATAACCGATCCCGGCGGCGACCATCGCCAACAGCCCCAGGGTATGGACCAGTCCCAGCAGCGGGATCAATACAAACCCGCAAAGCATGACCCCGATAATCCCCCCCAGAGTGTTGAACGCCACCACCGCGCCGACATCCCGACCGACCCGCTCATGGCCGACGCTCAGGCGCAGGGCCAAGGGGAAAGCGGCGCCGAGCATCAGTGTCGGAATGAAGACAATGCTCAACGCTGCGACGGCAAACCGGGCGCTCATGCCCAGCAGTTCGCTCGCGCCCAGCGACAACACCCAGCTTTCGGCCAGGCTTTGGGCGACCACCAGCCAGCGTCCCAGCACTGCAATTTCCAGCAATGCGATCAACCCGGCGCCGGCGATCAGTAAACCGAATACGCCCCAGGGATCCCGCAGGCGATCCACCCGACGGGCCAGCAGGGCGCTGCCCAGGAACAGCCCGGTGAGGTAAGTCGCCAGCACGACGGCGAAGGCGTAGGTGCGGGTGCTCATGAACTGCACGATGGATTGCGACCAGACCACTTCGTAACCCAGGGCCACGCCGCCGGCGATCGAATACAGCCACAAGGCCAGGCGGTCCGGCGCGGTGCTGGAGGGGTGCCTTGCGGGCGCCTGGAGCGGCACCGAACGCTGGCGTTGAAGCCACAGGGCACCGACGGCCGCCAGCAAGTTCAGCATCGCCGCCGCCAGGGCACTGCCGCGCACGCCGAGGGTCGCGATCAGTACGAACGCGGCCAGCAGTGTGCCGGCAATGGCCCCGGCAGTATTGGCCGCATAAAGCTGACCGCCGGCCTTGCCCAGTTGCTGCGGGTCGGCGGCCAACGAGCGCACCAGCACCGGCAGGGTGCCGCCCATCAGCAGCGCCGGAATCCCGACCAAGGCAAACGGCAACGCCCAGGCCAGCAGGCCGATTTGTTGTTCCAGCCAGGCAAAGGGGCTGGCCGCCAGGCTCATGGTGAACGTCGCGCCGACGCCGAGCACGGCGACCAGCACTTCCAGCCCCGCATAGAGCAGAACCGGCTGCGACAAGCGATCCGCCCAACGGCCGAACAGCCAGCCGCCCAAGGCCAGGCCGGCAAAGAACGCGCTGATCCCGGTGGTGATGGCGTACACCTCGACACCGACCACCAACGACAGTTGCTTGATCCACAGCACCTGGTACACCAGCGCCGCAGCACCGGAGACGAACAGCAACAGGGCGGGGATCAGCAGCGCAGGGGAGGCAACCGGGTGAGGGGCGGAGATTGCCGAGGTCTTGCTGGCGACACGTGAAGACATGGATTCATTGCCTTGCATAAAATTCGAACTGGATACGAGACCCTGTAGGAGCGAGCTCGCTCGCGAAGGACTCACCGGCGCCGCGTTTATCCTGTGAAAACACGTTTTCGTTAACGACCATCGCAGGCAAGTCGGATCGCTGCACCGCAGCTCCTACAGTTTTTGAATGCGTGGGCATTCAGGAAAAGGGGCCGCTCGCCAATGATGGCGAGCGGCGGTCAAGCGGTCTTATTGTGCAGCTTTCATTTTTTCTGCGATCTTGGCGTCCACCGCCTGCCGGATCTGGTCGATGCTGAAGCTCGCGGGCCTCTGGCTCGGAGGGTAGTCAACGAAGGTCTGCAGGAATGCTGCCGACTTCACCACCGCGACCTCGGTCAGGTAAACATTCTTGGTGGTCCAGTCAGCGTATTGATCGGAAACCACGTCGGCGCGTTCATAAGGGTCCATGCGCAGATTGAAGATCTTCGGTACCCGCAGGCACACGAAAGGTTCGCTCCACACTTTGAAGCCGCCGGGCTCACGTTGTTCGCAGAACACTGCTTTCTAATTGTCGTAGCGCATCGAGACCAGCACGCCATCGTCGTTGAAGTAGTAGAACTCCTTGCGATCGCTTTTCGGTTGCTGGCCGGTCAGGTACGGCAGCTGGTTGTAGCCGTCCAGATGCACCTTGTAGTTGCTGCCACCGGAAGTCGGCGCCCAGCCTTTGAGAAGCTTGTTCTTCACTTCTGTGTCGCCTGCGGCAGCCAGCAGGGTCGGGAACCAGTCAAGGCCCGAGAACATTTCGTTGGACACTTCCCCCGGTTTGATCTTGCCCGGCCAGCGGATCATCGCCGGTACCCGGAATGCGCCTTCCCAGTTCGAGTTTTTCTCATTACGGAACGGCGTGGTCGCAGCATCAGGCCAGGAGAACTGGTTCGGACCATTGTCGGTGGTGTAGACCACGATCGTGTTGTCGGCGATCTTCAGGTCATCGAGGGTTTTCAGCAGTTTGCCGACATCACCGTCATGCTCGAGCATGCCATCGGCGTAATCGTTGCCAGCCATGCCGCTCTGACCCTTCATCGACTCGCGCACGTGGGTGAACAAGTGCATGCGGGTGGTGTTCATCCAGACGAAGAACGGTTTGTCTGCCTTGGCCTGCTTCTCGATGAACGCCTGGGCTGCCGCCGTCGTTTCGTCGTCGATGGTTTCCATTCGCTTGGTGTTGAGCGAGCCGGTGTCCTCGATCTTGCCGTCGGCGAAGCTGTGGATCACGCCACGGGGCGTAAAGGCCTTGGTGAATTCCGGATTGTCTCTGGGCCAGTTCGCTCGTTCAGGTTCTTCTTCGGCGTTGAGGTGGTACAGGTTGCCGAAGAATTCGTCGAAACCGTGGTTGGTCGGCAAGTATTCATCCCGGTCGCCGAGGTGGTTTTTGCCGAACTGGCCGGTGGCGTAGCCCTGGGATTTGAGTGCCTGGGCGATGGTGATGTCACGCTTTTGCAGGCCCACGGTTGCACCCGGAAGGCCGACTTTCGACAAACCGGTGCGCAACGGCGTCTGGCCAGTGATGAACGACGATCGTCCGGCGGTGCAGCTGTTCTCCGCGTAATAGTCGGTGAAGATCATCCCTTCCTTGGCGATGCGATCGATGTTCGGCGTCTTGTACCCGACCACGCCCATGGAATAGGCGCTGATGTTGGTCTGGCCGATGTCGTCGCCGAAGATCACCAGAATATTGGGTTTTTCGGCGGCCCCGGCAGTCGCCGAAATCGCCATGACCGAGGCCGCCACCAGGGCGAGCTGCGGTAGCCACTTGCGTATGCGAGTCATCTGACCTGCTCCTTTTTAGCGAGTGTCGCGAGGTTGGACAAACGATGTTTGCGATCCTGCGTAAGGCTTTTCATTGCACTTGCTCGGCTGTGGCGGGCTCGAACGGATAGATCCGGCGCCATTCGGAGGCCATGTCGACGACGGTCCAGCCACGTGTTTTTGCTTCGTCCAGGGCTTTGTCCAGACGGCCGATATCGGAGTGGCGGTCATAGGCCCATTCGCGCTTGGCGTCGGTGTGGTGCACCAGCCCCATGAAGCGTTTGCCGGGCCCGGCGGCGGTCCACTGCAGCATTTGCAGATCGCCATCGGAATTGCCGAACGCCAGGATCGGTCGGCGCCCGATGACGGCATCGATGCTTTCCGGTTTGCCGGGCCCGTCATCGTTGTGGGCCAGTTTGGCCGTGCGCACGATCGATGGCTGGCCATCCTTGAGCTGGTAGGCCGTGATAAATGTGGTGCCGATGACTTGCTCCGGCGGGATGCCGTAGACCTGTTCGGCGAAGGCACGCATGAACGCGGTATCGCCACCGGAGACGATGTAGGTCTTGAAGTCCTGGCTGCGCAGGTAATCGAGCATTTCCAGCATCGGCTGGTAGATCATCTCGGTGTAAGGCTTGCCGGTTTTCGGATGGCGGGCCCGGGCGAGCCAGGTCTTGGCATAGTCATCGAACGCCGCGGTGGTCATGCCGGTGTGGGTCGCGCCAACAATCTTCAGGAGGCCCTCCATGCCCGATTCGCCCAGGGCCTTGTGATCGTTCTCCAGCACGGCCTTGAACGGCTGGGTGGTTTTCCATTCCGGATGCTGCGGTGCGGTGCGCTTGACCTCGTCGAAGGCGAACAGCAATTCGAAATACGCCGGTTGTTCGCTCCACAGGGTGCCGTCGTTGTCGAACACGGCGATGCGATCGGCGGGTTTGACGAAGTCCTTGCTGCCTTGATCGGTCACTGTCTGGACGAACTCGATGATGTTCTTTTTCGCCGGGCCGTCGTTCCACGAGGGCAGTGGCTCGCCGGTCTGGGCGAGTACCGGCAGGCTCAGCGCCAGGGTGAGCAGGAACATCAGCCCGTAGCCCTGGCGGATCGAAAACGGGTTCGTCATGGGAAATCCTTCTCGTGAACGGGGTTGAGTGGCCGCAGCGCGGGGGCGGTTGATTCGTTGTTGGGTTTGGCCTGACTTTTCAGCGTAGACAAGGATTGCCTGAGGTGACGCAGCGCCTGATCTTCGGTCGGTTCACGGCTGTAACAGGCACGTAACAGGTCTTGCAGAGGAGGGCCGAGGCTGCCGAGTTTCAGGCCCATGCGGCTGCGTCTTACCCATAGATAAAGCGCGCTCAATTGGGCGGGGCGGGCATCCAGTTGTGGCGGGATCTGCCGCCAGGCGCAGTTGGCGGACGCCAGCCAAGCGGTGTGTCGGGCGCGACGCCGGGCTTGCCATTTCAGGTAGGCACGATGCATGACGGGGCGCGCGAACCAGGCGCACAGCGTCACGCCCAAGAGCAACGCCGACAGCCCCAGCCAATGCCTGGAGAAGTGCAGCCGACTTTGCCGGCCGAGGTTGTTCAGGTCTTCGGTGATCGAGAACACCGGCCGATAGGCGCTGTTGGCCACGGCGTCGAAGGTCACGGCAGGCACTTGCGCCATGCGGGTTTGTCCGCTGCTGGCGTCCCACCATTTCAGCTCGATGGCCGGAAGGTCATGACGGCCTTCGCTGTCGATACGATAGACCGCGGTGTCGATGCGCTGACCGCCGGTGAAGTGGCCACGACCGTCGCCGAGGGTGCTGATCTGTGGCGCCTTCGGGTAGCGGCTGAGGCCCGGGACATCGCCCAGTGACGGTGTCGGCAGCGCCATTGCCAGGGCGCCATCGGCCTGCAGGGTCAGTTGCCGGGTGAGGCTGTCGCCGACTTTCAGCGGGTTTGCCGGTTTCAGGGTCTGTTGCGTGAAGCGCAGTGCTTGGGCGACCAGCACCGGTTCTCCCGGTTCGAACCCCGGCGGTTGCGCCGCCGTGAAGTGCAGTGGCTGGCCTTGAGCGCTCAACTCGGCGCTGGCCTGGCCCGGTGTGGCGCGCACGATCAGCGCCGGGATGTCGAAGCCCCGAGCCAGGTTCGGGGTGATGAGGTAGCTGTAGCGCAGGCCGCTGAAGGACTTGCCGTCCAGGGTCTGGTTCAAGTGTTCGGCGTGACCGTCGGGGGGCAGGACCAGTGCGCCAGGCAGCTTCAGGTCGGGCAGGGTGGGGGCGCGGGTGAACCAGGTGTCGGTGAGGACATCGAGTTGCAGTTCGAGCAGACCGCCGACCATGGTGGGGGTGGTGGGGTTCAGGCGGGTCTGGAGGCGTAGTTCGGGTTCGGCGGCAGAGACAATGGTGCTGAGCAGACAAATGAGCAAGGCACATGGTTTTGTGTTGAATGACCGGACGCCTTCGCGAGCAAGCTCGCTCCCACAGGGGACTTGCGTTGTACACACATCCAATGTGGGAGCGAGCTTGCTCGCGAAGGCCACGACGCGGTCTACCAGGAAGCTCATGGCTTACCCCCCGCCTGATCCTGCAAACTGAACTTCTGCTTCAAGAACTTCGCCGGCGAAGTGCTCAGGTTCTGCAGCCACAGCTCATCCGAGGTCGCCTGCTCGGTCTGCACAGTTTTGCTCTGGCCCTTGCCCGGTGCCTTGTCCATTTTGATTTCGTCGGGCTTGACCTCGGGCGTGTTCTGCTCGGCGCTTTCGGTGTCTTTCTGCAAGGCGATGGCGAGCGCCAGGTTGGCCGTGGCTTCAGGGAACTGCGGCTGCAATTTCAGCGCCCGGGTGTAGGCGGCGATCGCCTCATCGAACTTGAAACGCCGCACATGGATGTTGCCCAGATAGAAATACGCCTGCGCAGTGTCCAGGCGCGCGAAGCTGGCCAGTGCCAGGTCGAAATCGGCTGCGTTATAAGCGGCGATGCCTTTCCAGTACGGATCGACGAACAGCGCGGCGGCCTGCGGATAGTGCTCATGCTCGAATGCCCAACGCCCTTGTTGGTCCCGGGTGAAGAACGCGTCGGTCAGGGCATTGGCTTCGGCCGGTGCCGGCCCAAAACCGAGACCCAGTGCCAGCAGCAACCCGGCCATCCAGTTCAGGCTCCAGCCCTTGCGCACGGCGAAGAAAGCGATCAACAGCAACGGCCAGCACAGCCAGTAACCGGCGTCTTTCCAGTGCAGCTCGCGCTGTTCGTCACTGGCACTCTGGAAATGCTGCTGCGCGTGCATTTCAACCCAGTCCAGATCGTCGTCATTGAGCGTCAGGCTGCCCAGTGGCGCGTCCAACGCTGAAGCGAGCTGCTTGAGCGCTGCCTGATCGAAACTGCCAAGCGCCGGGCGGCCGTCGCTGTCGGTACGCGGCTGGCCGTTGGCGTCGTGGATGATGCCGCCATCCTCGCTGCCCACCGCCAGAATCAGCACTTGCAACGCGCCGTCGCTGAGTGATTGATCCAGACTGTCGAGCTGCGTGGTGTCGGCACCGTCGGTGATCAATAACAGCGTGCCCGGGGTTTTCTCGGCCGCCAGCAGGCGTTTGGCTTGCTCGATCACCGGGCCGACAGCCTTGCCAGGTTTGCCGATCAGGTCGGTACTCAAGGCCTGGATGAAGCTGTCGAGCAACGCCGGATGGTCGGTCGGCGGCAACACCAGATGGGCACTGCCGGCATAGGCGATCAGGGCGTTGCGGGCACCGGCGCGGCGCTGGATCAGGTCGTGGAGCTTGTGCTTGGCCGCTTCCAGGCGACTCGGTGGCACATCATTGGCATCCATGGAAGGCGACAGGTCGATGGCGATAATCAGCGGCGCCCGGTTCTCCAGGAATGGCGGACGGTCCTGTTCCCAGGTCGGTCCGGCGGTGGCGATGGCCCCCAGCATCAACAGGGCGCAGACCAGATGCACCGGCCGCAGGCGCTGTTGATCCTGCGGCGTGATCAACAGATGCGGCAACAGGTGCTCGGCAATGTTGCTGCGCAAGCGCCGTTGCACATCACGACTGCGACGCCACAGCCATGGCAGCAGGGCGCCGAACGGCAGCAGCAACAGCCACAGGGGGCGCAGGAAATGGAAGTCGCCGAGGTTGATCTCCATCTCAGGCTTCCTGCCGCTGACGCGCGGATGTCAGGTGCGAACGAAGCAGGGCGCCCAGATGGTAAAGCGCGAGTACAGCGATCGCCGCCGCCAACGGCCACCAGAACAGCTCCTTCTTGGGTTGATGGCTGAGGGTGTGCACCTGATGCGGGGTGAGTTTGTCGAGGGTGCCGTAGACCTGATCCAGCGCGTTGCGGTCTTCGGCGCGGAAGAACCGCCCGCCGGTGGCCTCGGCGATGTGCTGCAAACCTTGCAGGTTGACCTTGGCTTCGCCTTCCGCCGTCGGGTCGCCAATGCCGATGGTGTGAATCACCACGCCTTTGGCCGCCGCCATGGACGCGGCGTGATCCGGGGTGATGGCGCTGCTGGTGTCATTGCCGTCGGTGAGCAGGATCAGGACTTTTTCCTGTTCATGGGCCTGATCGAGCAACTTCAGGCTCAGGCCGATCGCATCGCCGATGGCCGTGTTGGGGCCGGCCATGCCAATGCCGGTGTCGTCCAGCAACAGCGACAGGCTGGCGTGATCGAGGGTCAATGGCGCCTGCGGATAGGCGCCGCTGCCGAATACGATCAGGCCCAGGCGGTCGTCCTTGCGCTTGTCGATAAAGCCATGCACCACCTCCTTGACCGCCGCCAGGCGATCGATCTTCTGGCCGTTGGCGCCAGTGAAGTCGGTGGTTTCCATAGACTGGGAAATGTCGATGGCCAGCATCAGGTCACGCACCGGTTGCTGGCGTTCGATGGGTTTTTCCACGAACACCGGGCGGGCGGCCGCCACCAGGACCAGGGTCCAGACCAGCAGATTCAACAGCAACTGCCATCGGTTGCCATGGGTACCCGCTTTACTGGGTGCCTGACCGACCGCGCGGCTCATGGCGCCGAAAAATGGCACGCGTACGGCGCTGCGGGCTTCGCGGTAGTCGGGCAGGTAGCGGTAGCCCAGCCAGGGTAGCGGCAGCAGGAGTAGCAGCCAGGGGTAATCAAGCTGCCACATGGTGATGCTCCACCCAGTATTTGCAGGTGGTGAACAGGTGTTGGCGTTGCGTTTCAGGCAGTGCGAGCAATGTCGCATCCGGGGCATAGGCCAGTTGCGCCAGTTGCTGGCTGAAGTCGGCGGGGAGGGGGTGTGAGCTGTGCTGTTCCAGAAACGCCTGCCAGTCGGCTTTACCTGACGCCGCAGGACCCTGTGGGAGCGGGCTTGCCCGCGATGGCGTCCGCTCAGTGGACATGATTGTTGAATGCGAGGCCCCCATCGCGGGCAAGCCCGCTCCCACAGGGTTCGCGGCAGGCATTGAAATGGCGACACGTTTGAGCAGTTCCGGCAGTTCGCGCAAGGCACTTAATCGATCCTCGCTGTTTTGCAGCTCAGCCAACCGCACCAACGCCTCCCGCCGATACCGATCCCGCCGCCACTGCCAATACCGTCGCGCACCGATCAGCAACACAGTGATCACCAGCAATGCCAGCAACACCCACCAACCCCACGTCTGGGGCGCATAACTGACCGCCGCCGGCAGGCCGATTTCCTTCAGTTGCTCGATGCTGGGCACATTCGGGTTCATCGCCGACCTCCACCCAGCTTGCCCAACTCGGCCCGCAGTTGCTCCTGGGCATCGGTGGCCGTGCTGAACATCATCAACGGCACCTGGCTGCGGCGCAGCAAGGTGGCGACGTCCTTGAGCCGACCGCCGAGAAAATCCCCCAATGGCTGATAAACACTGCGTTGCTCCACCGCCAGTTCCACTTGCAACTGGCCTTGGGTGATCAGCAGCCGACCCTGTTTTGGCAGGTTCAACGCCAACGGGTCGTACACCTGCATGGCAATCACATCGTTATGCGCCGCCAACTGTCGCATCAACTGCAAGGTGCGCGGGCCGGCGCCGGCAAAGTCGCTGATGATGCAAATCAGATGATCGTGACCGGCCACGGCCAGGCAATGTTGCAAGACCTTATCGAGCTGGCCTTCGCCCTCGGCATCCGGGTTGCCGGCGTTCAGCGCCTGATTCTGCTGGGCCATGCGGCTGCACAGCGCCTGGATTCGTTTGCGACTGCGCAACGGGGCAATGCTGTCGATGCGCTGATCGTTGAATACCAGCCCGCCGACCCGGTCGCCGGCGTTGAACACCATCCATGCGGCCAGTGCGCCGAGTTCGGCGGCGATCGCGGATTTGAAGCTGCGTTGTGAACCAAAGAACATCGACATGCGCTGGTCCACCAGGATCAACGCCGGTCTGTCGCGCTCCTCGGTAAAGGTACGGACCACCGGTTTGCCGGTGCGCAACGAAGCGCGCCAGTCCAGGTGGCGCAAATCGTCCCCCGGCTGATAGCGGCGCAGCTCATCGAAGTTCAAGCCACGGCCCCGCAACCGCGAAGCATGGTTGCCGGCTAGGATACTGCCTCGTGGCTGGCGCGCGAGGAAACTCAGGTCACGGGCCTTGAACTCCAGGGCCATCAACTGCGCCAGAGAGACATAGACCAGCCCGTCGACGTTCATGCCACAATCGCGACTTTGTCGAGCAGACGATCCAGTACCTGATCGGCCGTGACGCCGTCGGCCACCGCGTCATAGCTCAGTTGCAGGCGGTGGCGCAGCACCGGATGCACCACGGCGCGCACGTTGTCCGGCGACACGAAGTCCTGCCCCTGCAACCAGGCGTCGGCCCGGGCGCAACGGTCCAGGCCGATGCCGCCGCGGGGACTGGCGCCGAGAGTGATCCAGCGGCCGAGGTCGGCGTCGTAATCGGCGGGGTAGCGGGTGGCGTTGATCAGGTCGATCAAGTAGCGGTCGATGGCCGGGGATACATGAACCGCGCTGACTTCGCGCCGTGCAGCGAAGATCACCTCCTGGGACAGCGCAAAACCCTGGACCGCAGCCGTCCTGGAGCCGAGGGCCTGTTCTTCGACCCGCAGCAGTCGCAGCACCTGGCTTTCGTTTTCCGCATTGGGGTAATCCAGCAGGACTTTCATCAGAAAGCGGTCCATCTGCGCTTCCGGCAGCGGATAAGTGCCTTCCTGCTCGATGGGGTTCTGGGTGGCGACCACGATGAACAGTTCCGGTAGCGCATGGCTGTTGCCGGCCACGGTGATCTGCCGTTCTTCCATGGCTTCCAGCAGCGCAGCCTGGACCTTGGCCGGTGCACGGTTGATTTCATCCGCCAGAATCAGATTGCCGAACAAGGGCCCCGGCTGGAACTGGATCTGGTTTTTGCCATCGACCTGATGCAGCACCTCGGCCCCGGTGATGTCCGAGGGCAGCAGGTCCGGGGTGAACTGGATGCGGCTCATCTTCGCGTCCAGATGCTTGGCCAGGGCCTTGACCGTGCGGGTCTTGGCCAGCCCGGGCAAGCTTTCCAGCAGTAAATGGCCGTTGGCCAACAGGCCGAGGAGGATCTGGCGGATGACCTGGTCCTGGCCCAGCACGGCCTCGGCGATGCTGGCCTGCAGGGCGTTAAGGTCGTTGAGTGCGGTCATGGGATGCTCACTTCCTCAAGTTGAAGATCCGGCCCGAGGCCGCTCAGGTTCGTTCACACCTAGAAAAACGCCAAGGTCAGGTTGACGCTGAAACAGTTGCCCTCAGGCCGGTTTTTAGTGTCGAACTCCGGCACCCATCGGGCGCTGACGCTGGCTTGGGCATCGGCGAATTTTCCGGCCCAGCCCACCACCGGCCCGGCACCCACCGAGCGGCCGCGGAAGCCGTTGAGGGTGTCGGCGGTATCCCCTTTGTCATCGGTGATCTGCTGCACGTACCCGCCGACCAGGCCGGCGCTCCAGCCGCTGCCGAAACCGTGGGTCCACAGCGCGTCCAGGGTGAAGATGTTGCCGTTGCGGTAATCCGTGGCGTCGTTTTCGGTATAGAACTCCAGCCCGCCCGATAGCGTGAATTCGCCGCCCTTGCCGTCGAGGTGAGTGAACGCGACCGTCGGCATGAAGGTGTAAGTATTCTGGCCGGGATTGGCCAGTCGGTCGTCGTTATAGGCACCGGTCGGCACATAGATCGGCAGGGACAGCGAGAGGTGGTTGAGTTCGTCGAAGTGATAACCGGCAGCAATCGGCGTGACCAGCATGTCGGCGAACTGTGTGCCGCTGTCCTCGGTGCCCAGGGTACGACCGCGCGGGCCGGTAATGCTGATGTTGACGTCGGTGTACTGCACCGGCACGCCGATGGCCGAGGCATAGTTCCAGCGACCCTTGCCGGTGTCCCAGACTTTGGTGAAGTTGGCCATGGTGTAGGACACTTTCATGTCCAGGTCCGCACCGATCTCGCCGACAATCGGCACACCCTTTCCGCCCTTGAGATCGCCGTCATACCAGATGCTGGTCAGGGACATCACCCAGCCCGGCTCCGGCGGCACGATGCCGGCGTTGGAAAACACCTGCTGCCCGGTGATCGGCCGGCCGACGCCGCCTTCGGCGGCAAGGACCGCCGGGCTGCCACCGAGCATGCACAGGGCCAGCAAGGAACCTACAACAAAAGGCCTGACCATGACCGACTCCGCTTACTGGGGTTATGGGTTGACGGGTGTCAGCAGCGGCATTTTCCACTGGTCGCTGGCTACTTGCGCAGTGGCGGTGAAACGGGTCGAAGACGGGTTGCCAGGGTCCTGGGCACCGACGCCGCAGCTGACAAACATCGTCATCAGGCTGAAGCCGGCTGCGCGAATTGCACCATGCATATAAAAGTCCTCATTTACCGAACGTGACATTGATCCCGGCCAGCAGCGTGAATTGCGGCAGGACGTCACCCTTGCGCTCCACGGTCCACTGCGGTTCGACGAACGCGTTGAGAATGTTGCTGCCGGATTTCCACACCTTGCCGGCACCTAACCCGAGAGGGATGTAATGGGTGTCGTTCTTCAAGTCGAACGTCCAGGTCGCCGTGGAGCGCAGGTACCAACCTTGGTTCAGGTTGTGAATGATGAACGGCTGCAGGGTGGCCGACTCGACATGCTCGCGGTCGCTGTCGCCGGCAAGGGAGCTCTGGTATTGCACCAGGGCACCCAGCAAGCCGCGTGGCGATGCATCGATCGCCACGGCGGCCAGGCCGGCCTGCCATTTACCCGTCCCGAGTTCGTCCTGATCGGCGCTGGGCATGGTGATCATTGGTCCGATGCCCAATTGCACGCCGTCGGACTTGAGCAGGAAGATATCGAACAGGTTCAGATCACCTTCACCGGTGCTGTAGCCGCCGCTGGGGTCGGCGCGGGTGCTGATCGGCGCGGTGGCGCGCAGCAGCTGCGGGACGCCGATGAAATCGTTGGGCGCAATCGGCAACGTGCCGCGCACCAGCAGGTCATTGCTATGGATGTTGGAGTCGTAGTACCTGGGGGTGTAGTAGTCCTGCAGGCTCATCCCCGGCGCGATGTTCAGGGGGTTGTTGCTTTTATTGGCTGTGTCGGCGTCGTCGGCGTGTGCACAACAGGCAGACGCCAGCGAAGCCGCCAACAACAGGACGCTCGCTCCTGGATTTTTCGACATGATTCCCCCGGTTCCATGGTGGCTCAGATGACGACTCGGCACTTGGTGGCCGTGACCGTGTTATTTCTTTCTTATCAAGCCTGTAGGACGCGTCTGTAGAACTTAGCAGTTAAACGAGGGTTATCCAGTCCGGAAAAGGCAACCTGACGCTAAACACCCCCGCTCTCACATGCTCGGAGAGCACCGATCCTCGAAATAAATCACCCCCAATAAATATGTACCGCACCTGACTATCCCCCCATCGACATGCTGTGCCCTACAGACAAGGAGAGACTGTATGGCACAACAAACACTCAACGATGGATCAACAGGAGATGTAGTCATCAGATCCGGCCCGCCGGCTTCGGGTGGCGGTGGCGGTTCAGGGGGCGGCGGTTCTGGAGGTAACCGCGTAGGCGCGTCCGGGGTATTCAGTGGCCCCAGTCGAAGCACAAAAGAGGCCAGGAGGCGGGTCAAACAGGAGTACCTGCGGGCCCAGGAACAACAGCGAATTGAGGCAGCGGCCGCCGAGGCACAAGCGCAGGAACACGTCCGAGTGCAGGCGCGACAGCAAGTGCTCGAGTCGTGGATGCAGCGTCATCACAACTTAAGGACTGCTGTCGACCAAAGCTTCTCTGCCAAAGCCGCGCAACTGACGTCATCGCTTCAGGACGAAATTTTGGCGGCTAAACGCGCACCCAACAACGATTCGACCGAACGCTGGCAGCTGTATCTCATCACCAAAGCGAAAAACGAAATTGACGGGCTGATCGCCCGTAAAACTTCAGAACTCAGCGCAAAGAACGCGTCTGCCCATGCGTTCGATGGTCACAATGCGCTCGTTCGTTCAGCGAGTGATTACCTGGCGCGCCTGGACCAGTTCGGCGAAGCACTCGGTACTGGTCATCAGATTTGGGAAAACGCCTACAACGCCGCCCATGAAGCGAATTTGTTGTCGGCACAAATCAATGCGCTGACCGAAAAATCCACTGCCTTGTCCAGGCACCATGCCGAACAGACCATCGCCTGGCGCGAAAGAGAAGCCGTCTCGGAGCGTCATCGGCAGGCTGCCGAGCAACGCGATGCGCGCATTCGCTTCAAGCAGCAAGCCGATGCAGATTCGCGCATAGAGCGGGTCAGGCAGGCCAACACGCTGACAGTACCTGTCACTGCGCTTGCCCATGGCGGGATGATCCTGTCCCAGGAAGCCGTACATGTTGCACAAGAGGTCGCCGCAGCGCTGGAAAAAGCAGTTCAGGCGGCCACCGATACGCTCATCGATGTCCTGCGCATTGGAGCAAGGACAGGCCCGGTTTTCGTCACGGCGATGGTGTATTCACCCACCCTGGGCAATGGCGAGTTGACTGCGGAACAACGCAGGCGGCTGTTCCACGCTGTCAGCGTGCCGGTTCAAGCATTGGGGCTTTACGACCGTCAAGAGCTGCAAACGATCGCTGACGCAGGCGGTCAGGCAGAGGTGGAGTCCCGGCTCAAAATCGTCGCCATACCGGAAGGTACTGCGATCATCGCCGTCAGTACCGGGGGTGACGTTGATTCTCGCATTTCAGTCATCAATGCGGTACTCGATCCCCTGTCCGGTCTCTACACCGCCGAGATCCCTGGAGCGCCGCCCCGGCACTTGCAGATCACGCCTGATACCACGTTTCAGCCCGCCATGACGAACCCGTCTCGGCTGGCTGTTACACCGTCCGAGGTTCTGGACATCCCGTCAGGTGTCGATTTACGCATTCAGGACTGCATCGTTTGCGTGCCTGGCCTGCCGCCGACCTATCTGTCCTTCAGTTTGCCACCGATGGGGGCAGGCGTCGTCACCGGCACCGGACAACCGGCAACGACTGACTGGTGGAACTCTGCCCCCCAGACTCAGGGGGCAGCCATTCCCGCTCAGATCGGCGATCAGTTTCGAGGTCGGGAATTCAAGTCGTTCGAAGCCTTCGACAAAGCCGTGTGGCAAACGCTCGGAGAGCATCGTCTGCTTGCCGCTGCATTCGATGAGGTGAACAAAAAACGCATCGAACAAGGTTTCGCCCCCTACGCGCCGAAAAGCATGTGGGTCGGTGAAAACCGTGAGTTCGAATTGCGTTATCAGGAGCGGTCGGAATTCTGGTCTGATCCGTTCAATCTCGACAAGATCAGTATCAAGACACCGAATAATTCTGAAGGCTGGCTCGGGATTGCACCTGCAGTGGTTCCTTGGCCTATTCCACCCGCCACTAGCTGGAAACCTTTGGTGCCGCCGGGCAGCGAACACCTCGGGTCGACGACGTCGCCCATCACTCCAACCGTACCAGTGGTTAATCCCGGCAACCCGGCCATCCCGGTCCTACCGCAAAACGAGACGTTTCCGGCTGTTGACGAAGGGGAGATTGGTGCGAGAATTCCCGGGTTTCCGGGGGATATGGAGCTGCCTTCGCCGGATGCTTTGTTTCGTGATCGGCGAGACGATCCGGGTGTCGCAACAGGGGTAGGGCAGGCAATTTCAGGGGTATGGTTAGGCGGTGCTGCGCGGGAGAAGGGAGCTCCTATACCTTCGCAAATTGCTGATCAGTTAAGAGGGAAGGAGTTTGCCAATTTCCATCGATTCAGAGAGGCTGTTTGGAAGGCTGTGGCGGCGGATTCGAGACTGAGTCAGCAGTTCAGTGACCACAACCTACGCAGAATGCGCGAGGGCCTGGCTCCGTACCCTCGGCTCGTCGATCAAAGCGGCGGGCGTAAAACGTTCGAACTTCATCATGATGTGGAAGTGGCAATGGGCGGCGACGTTTATGGAATTGAAAATATTTCGGTTATGACTCCACAGCGTCATATACAGCTACACAAGGAAAGAAAAAATCATGATCTTTAAAGAGAAATTAGAGGACTACACCGAAGCTGAGTTTTTGTCGTTTCTGCGAAGATTTCGCGATTATCCCGATGGATTGCACGGCAGAGCGCTGGAGGTATATTTAGACCGTCTTCTTACGCACTTTGAACTCATCACAGAACACCCCGACCGCTCAGACGTCATCTTCTATCCTAAGGAAGGCCAGGAGGACAGTCCTGAAGGAATCTTGAAAGAAGTCAAAGAATGGCGCGCAGCCAATAACAAATCTGGTTTCAAGCTGGAGTAACTCGCGTATTCACAATCGTTAGCTGGCATCTTACCCGTATAGATGTCAGCTTCTTCGGCTGTCTTGCCCAAGAGCAACAAGGAAGAACCAAAGATGGAACTTAAAGCAACACTCAAGGAATACACCACATCGGAATTTCAGGCGCTGGTTAACAGGATCTGGGCCGTCGATTTACCAAAACAGGACCATGATCGGCTGATCAATCATTTTGACCGGATCGTCGGTCACCCCCAAGGCGCAGACTTGCTGTTTTACGCCAACGACAGATTCATTTCGAACAGCGCGGAGCTGGTCGTGCATAACGTCAGAAGCTGGCATAAAAAACAAGGCGTCGCGGCGTTTCAGGACGAGACTGTCGCAGTACCGCGTCCATCGGTGCCGACAAGCCCTGTCGCCCGCAGCCTGATGGAGGTGCAAAAAATTGCTGCGGACGTGGCCCTTTCAGAACAAGCCGTAGAAATGGCATTCGGCGTTTTTGAACGGGGTATCCAGCATTCGCGAAGTCAACAGAGCGCTCCGCTGGGTATATCTGAACAGGAGACGCGCATACGTGCCCTGGAGCTTGCTCAGCACGAAACCTTAATAGCCGTCAGGAAGTTCGAATTCCATAAAATGCGCATTCAATTCGCCAAAAACAGTGCTCAGAGCAACCTGAATTATGCGCGGTCAGAGCAAGCGCAGTGGCAGGGCATCACACAACAGATCAATGCCACGCACGACCGTTACATTGCGCTATTGGCCACCATTGCTCAACGGCATCGTGCGTTTCATGACCAGGCCGAAGCATTATTAGAGGAGGCTCAGGAGCAATTGATTCGTTCTCGTACCCAGGCCGGCGTCGGGCCGGCGCAAACCGCTCACTTGATGCCTGCGTCACTGGTCGTAGCCAATAAACGCCCCGACATTTTGCTGGATCGCGCGCCGTCGACGTTGCTGTTTTCTCAACAGGTTGACCTGCAAAAAGCCATTCGTTCGGCCGTCGCAGAATTTACCTGGCGCAATACGTCAGGCGAGCTGAGTGATGAAAACCAATGCGCCGGTGTATTGCAGTTCGAATTCTCCAGCCGCGCGGATACGAAGATTTTCGGCCTCAGCGTTCCCTTGTCCGAGTTGCAGCCGCTAGAGGGGCAGGATTGGCAGGCGCTGGCAGCAGAGGGGAGCGAGGTCGAGGTTTTTTTCAGAATGGGCACCGCTGTCGTACCCGGTAAACCCGGAACGATGTTCAAGGGCTTGCGCGAGATCAAGGTGCTGGAACAGGTTTACATTACGCCGTCGCCGCGAAATACGCCGAGCGCCCGGGTAAGGGTCAGAGTGGCGCAGTATGACGAGCAACTCAACGCTTACAGTTTCACCACTGACGGCACCGCACCGATCACCGTTCGCTGGGCTGAGCCGGTCACTCTGGAAAGAAGTGTTCCCGCAGCACCGACGGCATCGCATCGCCTGGGGTTTGTTCATTCCTCGCCACTACCCGCCCTTGAGCCTCTCGCGGGCGAAGGGAAAGACCTACGGATCGACGACTATATCGTCGTTTTCCCTTTTGAATCAGAGCTCGATCCGCTGTACGTGATATTCACCAATCGACGGTGAGCATTCGGTTTAACCGGTGGAGTACGAAGCGTTCGATCACGCCCATCGCCAACTGCAATGGTTCGGGCGTGATCGCGCTATCGTTTAACACCATTCAGGCTCAATGAGTCAGGGCTTCTTCATCAACTCTTTGGTTTCGGCGAATGGGCCTTCGGTATGGCTGCATCGTTACTGGCCGGATTGACGCCTTATCCGAGCGACGTGGGTAGGCATGGGGTTCGAACGATATGAAATATTTCCTTGATCATCCAGTGACAACATAGTGTCCTCAAAGGTTAGCCGAGGAGTTGATTCAGAAGAGTATGAAGATATTGAGCTTAAAGACTCGTTTGAGTGCCATCCAGCGCCTCTGCGTCTGCCAGAACCAGACCAATCCGAATCTGACGGGATCGATACTCGTCCCGAGCCGCTTGATGCTGTGGCAGTCGAACTCGTGGACCCAGACGAAACGATGGAGCTGTTCGATCCGAATGATTGGTCAGCTAGCAGGGAAGGAATCGACTCTGTTGATCTGTTTGAATTGAAAGAGTCGATTGAGTCTAGCGAACCAGTCAATCTGGATCTGCTCTGAGTACCCAAGCTTCTGCCCAGTGGATGATAACTAAAAGATGGCATCCTGATAGGATCTAGCGCGGGTAGTGCAACGATGCTTGAATTCGACAGGCGTCCCAGACTGCTCGAACCTGCCAAACGCGATACAACATTGCCTCTGGCATTAAAGGCTTCTGCAAAACGGACGAAAGCGCCCAATAAGGCAGCATGCCCACTCGGATCCCTGCGATTAACCGGATCGCCCAGACAATACGCATACGAATTCAATCCACCATCCCCGAACGGACTCCAACTGTCCGGGCTGTTAAAGCGCATCAATACCGGGTTAAACGCCCTGTATCCACTCCCCAGGAAATAGTGTCCAGTCACTGGTTCCCGCCGCTCGCCGTTGAACCCGAGCAAGCTCAGCAGATCGCTGCTGGCGGGCCGATGGCCGTAGGGCGAATAAGCGATGAGTTGGGGTGAATCGGTGTTATCGGTATGCAGCACCGACCGTTGCCAGTCAGTGACAAGCATTGTGGTTTCCACCCTTGCCCCGACACTTCGTTGCGCGAGAAGCAGATCGTCGTGTTGGAAGATGGAGCGCTGCAACAGGCCATGTATTTCTGTGGCCAACCGGGTTTTGCAGTAGAAGAGTTGAGACGCGGCATCCGCTGATGGAGAAACACAAACAAGCCGGTCCAGCGGATCATAATTATAGCGGCAGCGAATGATTTCATGGCTGGAAGGCATGGATGAACTCCACTGAGTGTTGGAAGGGCAGTGGGTTCAGGTTCGTTGCTGGTAGCGAAACTGTCTACTAGCAGAACTGCTAGGTTGTAGAAGCGAGCTCGCTCCAAGGTGGCGTTCCGACGATGGACTCAAAAGTGTCGCGTTTCGCCAATTCACATGCGTCATCGTTAACGTCCATCGTCGGAGCGCCGCCCGGAGCAAGCTTGCTCTTACAGTGGGATCAGGTCTATACCGGGCATTAGTGCGAACTTCAGCTCTTTTTCATCTGCTCGCGCAGTCGTTCTTCCTGCTCGCGCAGCGCTGGTGAAAATTCGTCACCGAAATCCTCGGCCTCGTACACTTGGCGAATCTCGATCTCGGCGTCGGTGCCCGGCATCGGGTTGGGACAGCGCTTGACCCAGTCGATCGCTTCCTGTTTCGACTTCACCTCCCACAGCCAGTAGCCGGCGATCAATTCCTTGGTTTCGGCGAACGGTCCGTCGATCACCAAGCGCCGGTCACCCGAAAAGTGCACGCGGGCGCCTTTGCTGCTGGGCTGCAGGCCGTCGCAGTCGATGAGGACGCCGGCCTTGGCCAGTTCCTCGTTGAAATTGCCCATCGCGGTCATCAGTTCTTCGCTGGGCAGGATGCCGGCTTCGGACTCCGGGCTGGCTTTCACAAAAATCATGAATCGCATGGTCTTGTCTCCGCTGGAGTTGAGTGACTCGGTTCTAGTCGAATGACCCTGTCCTGAATCGACAACACTGCAAACGAAAGATCACTGCAAATTGTCCTGAGACCCAGGCTTCCTGTAGGCGCCGGATGAGCCGCGGATTTTTGTATCCAGTTTTGCGGCTAACTGAATGACAGATTTGTATCTGGGCATAGGTCGCCAGACCATTTCATGGTTAACTTCGGCCTCGTCAAAAATCTCCACATCAACGATCAGAAGGACTACGTTCATGGCTCAAGTCACTCTTAAAGGCAACCCGGTTCAAGTCAACGGCGAACTGCCACAAGCCGGTTCCAAGGCGCCAGCCTTTTCCCTGGTGGCGGGCAATCTGTCCGACAAGACCCTGGCAGACTTCGCCGGCAAGCGTAAAGTGTTGAACATCTTCCCAAGCGTCGACACCCCGACCTGCGCTACCTCCGTGCGCAAGTTCAACGCCCAGGCCAACGACATCGCCAACACCGTGGTGCTGTGCATCTCCGCTGACCTGCCATTCGCCCAGGCCCGTTTCTGCGGTGCCGAAGGCCTGGATAACGTGCAGAACCTGTCGACGCTGCGCGGTGCCGAGTTCATCCAGAACTACGGCGTGGCGATTGCCGATGGTCCGCTCAAAGGCCTGACCGCCCGTGCCGTCGTGGTGCTGGACGAAAACGACAACGTGCTGCACAGCGAACTGGTCAAGGAAATCGCTGAAGAACCGAACTACGAAGCCGCACTTGCCGTTCTGAAATAAGCAAACGCTTACAATTGTTAACGGCCTGGCCCTGTCCAGGCCGTTTTCATTTGTGCTTCAGTGTCTTAGACAAACCTCCTGATACGTAAGCCAAAGGTAAATAGCCGGTAAAGGCGCTTTGCTAAACGCCCCCCAGTGCTTATCGTTCAGCCTCCCGTAGAAAAAGCCCACGCGCCCAATGGTTGATCATTCAATGCAATCCTCTGCTTCCCGTAGTCCTCGTCGCTGGCTGTTCGGCCTGCTTGTGCTGTTGGTCATCGCCGTCCTGTGCTGGAAATTCTGGCCCGGTGGAGATGTGCCAAAACAAGGCGCGGGGCAAAAAGCCGTGACCGGGCAGACCGGTCGGTCCGGGGGGATGCGTCCGGGTTTCGGTGGCGCGGCCGGCCCGGTGCCGGTGCGGGTGGCGCCGGCGGTGAAGGGCGACTTCCCGCTGTACTACAAGGCGTTGGGCACCGTGACGGCACAGAACACCATCAATGTGCGCAGCCGGGTCGGCGGCGAGCTGATCAAGATTGCGTTTGAAGAAGGGCAGATGGTCAAGGCGGGCGATCTGCTGGCCGAGATCGACCCGCGTCCTTACCAGAACGCCTTGCTCCAGGCCGAAGGCACCTTGCTGCAGAACCAGGCGCAACTGAAGAACGCCCAGGTCGATGTCGAACGGTACCGCGGCCTGTATCGCGAGGACAGCATTGCCAAGCAGACCCTGGACACCGCCGAAGCACTGGTGGGGCAGTACCAGGGCACGGTCAAGACCAACCAGGCGGCGGTCAACGACGCCAAGCTCAATCTCGAATTCACCCGGATCCGCGCACCGATCACCGGCCGCGTGGGCCTGCGTCAGCTGGACGTCGGCAACCTCGTCGCCGCCAATGACACCACGGCGCTGGCCATCATCACCCAGACCCAACCGATCAGCGTGGCTTTTACCCTGCCGGAAAACAGCCTTGACGTCGTACTGGCCCGCTATCGCTCCGGCGCCAAACTGCCTGCCGAAGCCTGGGACCGTGGCGACACCAAGTTGCAGGCCACCGGCGTGTTGCAGAGCCTGGACAACCAGATCGACGTCACCACCGGCACCTTGAAATTCAAGGCGCGCTACGAGAACCGTGACCAGGCGTTGTTCCCCAATCAGTTCGTCAACGTCCACCTGCTGGCCGACACCCTTAAAGATGTCGTGCTGGTACCCTCGGCGGCGATCCAGTTCGGCACCAACGGCACCTTCGTCTACGCGATGGAAGGCGACAAGAAGGTCACGATCCGTCAGTTGAAAGTGGGGGCCAGCGACGGCGACAACACCGTAATCACCGAGGGCCTGGCCGCCGGTGATCGGGTAGTGCTCGAAGGCACCGACCGCCTGAAGGAAGGCAGCGAAGTGGAAGTGGTCAATGACAGCAAGGATGTGCCGACCACCCCCACCGAGCATCTGCAGGGCAAGTCGGCCGCCACCGCGCCTGACGCGACCGTCTCCGACAAGGCGAAAAAGGGCGGCGCATGAACATCTCGCGGCTGTTCATCCTTCGCCCGGTCGCCACGACCCTGAGCATGCTGGCCATTATTCTGGCGGGTGTGATCGCTTATCGATTGTTGCCGGTGTCGGCCTTGCCCCAGGTCGATTACCCGACCATTCGCGTCATGACGCTATACCCCGG
The DNA here is from genome assembly GCF_001661075.1 of Pseudomonas silesiensis. Lineage (NCBI taxonomy): Bacteria > Pseudomonadati > Pseudomonadota > Gammaproteobacteria > Pseudomonadales > Pseudomonadaceae > Pseudomonas > Pseudomonas silesiensis. Next base: position 3,379,685 of record NZ_CP014870.1, on the reverse strand, counting down.
CGCCAGCCCGGATGTCATGACCAGCGCTGTGACCGCGCCACTGGAGCGCCAGTTCGGGCAGATGCCCGGCCTGACCCAGATGGCCTCGACCAGTTCCGGCGGCGCATCGGTGCTGACTCTGCGCTTCAGTCTCGACATCAACATGGACGTCGCCGAGCAGCAGGTGCAGGCGGCGATCAACGCCGCGACCAATCTGCTGCCCACGGACCTGCCGGCGCCGCCGGTGTACAACAAGGTCAACCCGGCGGACACCCCGGTGTTGACCCTGGCCATCACCTCCAAGACCATGCTGTTGCCCAAGCTCAACGATCTGGTCGACACCCGCATGGCGCAGAAGATCGCCCAGATCAGTGGCGTCGGCATGGTCAGCATTGCCGGTGGCCAGCGTCAGGCGGTGCGTATCAAGGTCAACCCCGAAGCCCTCGCGGCCAACGGCCTGAACCTGTCCGACGTACGGACCCTGATCGGCGCCTCCAACGTCAATCAGCCCAAGGGCAACTTCGACGGCCCGACCCGGGTGTCGATGCTCGATGCCAACGACCAGCTGACCTCGCCCAAGGATTACGCCAACCTGATCCTGGCCTACGCCAACGGTGCGCCATTGCGGCTCAAGGACGTGGCAGAGATCGTCGACGGCGCCGAGAACGAACGCCTGGCGGCCTGGGCCAATGAAAACCAGGCGGTGTTGCTGAACATCCAGCGCCAACCCGGCGCCAACGTCATCGAGGTGGTCGACCGGATCAAGGCCTTGCTGCCGAGCATCACCGATAACCTGCCGGCCGGCCTCGATGTGGTGGTGCTCACCGACCGCACCCAGACCATCCGCGCCTCCGTGACCGACGTGCAGCACGAATTGCTGATCGCCATTGCCCTGGTGGTGATGGTGACCTTCCTGTTCCTGCGCCGCGCCAGCGCCACGATCATTCCGTCGGTGGCCGTGCCGCTGTCGTTGATCGGTACCTTTGGCGTGATGTACCTCGCCGGTTTCTCGGTCAACAACCTGACCCTGATGGCCCTGACCATCGCCACCGGTTTCGTGGTGGACGATGCGATCGTGATGCTGGAGAACATTTCCCGCTACATCGAAGAGGGTGACAGCCCGCTGAATGCGGCGCTCAAGGGCGCCAAGCAGATCGGATTCACCCTGGTGTCCCTGACCCTGTCACTGATCGCGGTACTGATTCCATTGCTGTTCATGGCGGACGTGGTGGGGCGCCTGTTTCGCGAATTTGCGATCACCCTGGCGGTGGCCATCCTCATCTCGCTGGTGGTGTCCCTGACCTTGACGCCGATGATGTGCGCACGGCTGCTCAAGCGTGAACCCAAGGAAGAAGAACAGGGCCGTTTTTACCGGGCCAGTGGCGCAACAATTGATTGGATGATCGCGGCTTACGGGCGTAAGTTAAAGTGGGTTCTCAAGCATCAACCCCTGACGTTGCTGGTGGCCATCGGCACCCTGGCGCTGACCGTGTTCCTGTACATGGTGGTGCCCAAGGGCTTCTTCCCGGTGCAGGACACCGGGGTGATCCAGGGCATTTCCGAGGCGCCGCAGTCGATTTCCTTTGCGGCCATGAGCGAGCGGCAACAGGAACTGGCCAAGGTGATCCTTGCCGATCCGGCGGTGGAGAGCCTGTCATCCTACATCGGGGTCGATGGCGATAACTCGACGCTCAACAGCGGCCGGTTGCTGATCAACCTCAAGTCCCACAGCGACCGTGATCTGAGCGCCACCGAAGTGATTGCGCGCCTGCAACCCGAGCTGGACAAGCTGACCGGCATTCGCCTGTTCATGCAGCCGGTGCAGGATTTGACCATCGAAGACCGGGTCAGCCGCACCCAGTACCAATTCAGCATGTCATCGCCAGACTCGGAGTTGCTGAGCCTGTGGAGTGGCCGCCTGGTGGACGCCCTGGCCCAACGGCCGGAGCTGACCGACGTCGCCAGCGACTTGCAGGACAAAGGCTTGCAGGTCTACCTGGTGATCGATCGTGACGCGGCGTCGCGGGTCGGGGTATCGGTGTCGAACATCACCGACGCGTTGTACGACGCCTTCGGCCAGCGGCAGATTTCTACCATCTACACCCAGGCCAGCCAGTACCGCGTGGTCCTGCAATCGCAGGCCGGCGAGAAGATCGGCCCGGACGCGCTCAATCAGATTCACGTCAAGACCACCGATGGCGGGCAAGTGCGCCTGTCCAGCCTCGCGCGCCTCGAAGAGCGTCAGGCGCAGTTGGCGATCACCCACATCGGCCAGTTCCCGGCGGTGATGATGTCGTTCAACCTGGCACCCGGTGTGGCGCTGGGGCATGCGGTGGAAATCATTGAACAGGTGCAACAGGACATCGGCATGCCGATCGGCGTGCAGACCCAGTTCCAGGGCGCGGCCGAGGCATTCCAGGCCTCGCTGTCGAGCACCTTGCTGCTGATCCTGGCGGCGGTGGTGACCATGTACATCGTGCTCGGCGTGCTGTACGAAAGCTATATCCACCCGATCACCATCCTCTCGACCTTGCCCTCGGCGGCAGTCGGCGCCTTGCTGGCGCTGCTGCTGAGCGGCAACGACCTGGGGATGATCGCGATCATCGGCATCATCCTGCTGATCGGTATCGTGAAAAAGAACGCGATCATGATGATCGACTTCGCCCTCGACGCTGAGCGCAATCAGGGTCTGGACCCGGAAACGGCGATCTATCAGGCGGCGCTGCTGCGCTTCCGGCCGATCCTGATGACCACCCTGGCCGCGTTGTTCGGTGCGGTGCCGTTGATGCTGGCCACCGGTTCCGGCGCTGAACTGCGCCAGCCGTTGGGTCTGGTGATGGTCGGCGGCTTGCTGGTGAGTCAGGTATTGACGCTGTTTACCACCCCGGTGATTTACCTGTACTTCGACCGCCTGGGTCGTCGCTGGGGGCGCAAGCCCGGTTCCGTGGAAGTGGTCGAACAGCCATGAACCTCTCCGGACCTTTCATCAAGCGCCCGGTCGCGACCATGTTGCTGAGCCTGGCGATCATGCTGCTGGGCGGCGTCAGCTTCGGCCTGTTGCCCGTGTCGCCGCTGCCGCATATGGACTTCCCGGTGATCGTGGTCCAGGCCAACCTGCCCGGCGCGAGCCCGGAGGTGATGGCCTCGACCGTGGCCACCCCACTGGAGCGCTCCTTCGGGGCGATTGCCGGGGTGAACACCATGAGCAGCCGGTCCAGCCAGGGCTCGACCCGGGTGATCCTGCAATTTGACCTCGACCGCGACATCAACGGCGCGGCGCGGGAAGTGCAAGCGGCGATCAACGCCTCGCGCAACCTGCTGCCGAGCGGGATGCGCAGCATGCCGACCTATAAGAAGGTCAACCCGTCCCAGGCGCCGATCATGGTGTTGTCCTTGACCTCGGACGTACTGGAAAAAGGCCAGCTTTACGACCTGGCCTCGACCATCCTGTCCCAGAGCCTGTCCCAGGTGCAGGGCGTCGGCGAAGTGCAAATCGGCGGCAGCTCCCTGCCGGCAGTACGTATCGAGCTCGAGCCCCAGGCGCTGAACCAGTACGGCGTGGCCCTGGACGATGTGCGCAATACCATCGCCAATGCCAATGTGCGCCGCCCCAAGGGCTCGGTCGAAGACGGTCAGCGGCTATGGCAGGTGCAGGCCAACGATCAACTGGAGAAAGCCAAGGATTACGAGTCGCTGATCATCCATTACGCGGATGGCGCGGCCTTGCGCCTGAAGGATGTGGCCAAGGTCAGCGACGGCGTCGAGGACCGCTACAACAGCGGCTTCTTCAACGACGACGCGGCGGTGCTGCTGGTGATCAACCGCCAGGCCGGTGCCAACATCATCGAGACGGTCAATGAGATCAAGGCCCAGTTGCCGGCGCTGCAGGCGGTGCTGCCGGCCAGCGTCAAGCTGAACCTGGCGATGGACCGTTCACCGGTGATCAAGGCGACCCTGCACGAAGCGGAGATGACCCTGTTGATTGCCGTGGCCCTGGTGATCCTGGTGGTGTTTCTGTTTCTGGGTAATTTCCGCGCTTCATTGATCCCGACTCTGGCCGTACCGGTGTCGCTGGTCGGTACGTTCGCAGTGATGTACCTCTACGGCTTCTCGCTGAACAACCTGTCGCTGATGGCGCTGATCCTGGCCACCGGGCTGGTGGTGGACGACGCCATCGTGGTGCTGGAGAACATTTCCCGGCACATCGATAAAGGTGTGCCGCCGATGAAGGCGGCCTACCTTGGTGCCCAGGAAGTGGGTTTCACCTTGCTGTCGATGAACGTCTCGCTGGTGGCGGTGTTCCTGTCGATCCTGTTCATGGGCGGGATCGTCGAAAGCCTGTTCCGGGAGTTTTCCATCACCCTGGCGGCGTCCATCGTGGTGTCGCTGCTGGTCTCGCTGACGCTGACGCCGATGCTCTGCGCCCGCTGGCTCAAGCCCCATACGCCGGGTCAGGAAAACCGCCTGCAACGCTGGAGCCAGCGGGCCAACGCCTGGATGGTCGGCAAATACGCCACCAGCCTCGACTGGGTGCTGCGTCACCGGCTGCTGACGCTGCTCAGTCTGTTTGTGACAGTCGGCGTTAACATTGCGTTGTATGTTGTTGTTCCCAAAACATTTATGCCGCAGCAGGATACCGGTCAGCTGATTGGTTTCGTGCGCGGTGACGACGGTCTGTCGTTCACCGTGATGCAGCCGAAAATGGAAATCTTCCGGCGCGAAGTGCTCAAGGATCCGGCGGTGGAAAGTGTCGCCGGCTTCATCGGCGGCAACAACGGCACCAACAACGCCTTCATGCTGGTGCGCCTGAAACCGATCAAGGAACGTAACCTGTCCGCGCAGAAAGTCATTGAGCGCCTGCGCAAGGAAATGCCCAAGGTCCCCGGTGCGCAGCTGATGCTGATGGCCGACCAGGACCTGCAGTTCGGCGGGGGCCGTGAGCAGACCACTTCGCAGTATTCATACATTCTGCAAAGCGGCGACCTGGGAGAGTTGCGCGAGTGGTACCCCAAAGTCGTGACCGCGCTCAAGGCGTTGCCGGAGCTGACGGCGATTGACGCCCGTGAGGGCCGTGGCGCCCAGCAAGTCACGCTGATTGTCGATCGCGACCAGGCCAAACGCCTGGGCGTCGACATGGACATGGTCACGTCGGTGCTCAACAACGCCTACAGCCAGCGGCAGATTTCGACGATTTACGACAGCCTCAACCAGTATCAGGTGGTGATGGAGGTCAATCCGAAGTATGCCCAGGATCCGATCACCCTCAATCAGGTCCAGGTGATCACCGCCGACGGCGCGCGGATTCCGCTGTCGACCATCGCTCATTATGAAAACAGCCTGGAAGACGATCGGGTCAGCCACGAAGGGCAGTTCGCCTCCGAGAGCATTTCCTTTGACATGGCCGAAGGCGTGACGGTGGAGCAGGGCACGGCCGCCATCGAGCGGGCGATTGCCAAGGTCGGCTTGCCTGAAGCCGTGATCGCGAAAATGTCCGGCACCGCCGATGCGTTTGCCGCCACCCAGAAGAGCCAGCCGTGGATGATTCTCGGGGCGCTGGTGGCGGTGTACCTGGTGTTGGGCGTGCTGTATGAAAGCTACATCCATCCGCTGACCATTCTCTCGACCTTGCCGTCGGCGGGGGTGGGCGCGCTGCTCTCGATCTACGCGCTGGGTGGTGAGTTCAGCCTGATTTCGTTGCTGGGCCTGTTTTTGCTGATTGGCGTGGTGAAGAAAAACGCCATTCTGATGATCGACCTGGCCTTGCAGCTTGAACGGCATCAGGGCCTGGAACCGCTGGAATCGATCCGCAGCGCCTGCCTGCAACGTCTGCGGCCGATTCTGATGACCACGCTGGCCGCCATCCTTGGCGCATTGCCATTACTGCTGGGCCGCGCCGAAGGGGCGGAAATGCGTCAACCCCTGGGCCTGACCATCATCGGCGGGTTGATCTTCAGCCAGGTGCTGACCCTCTACACCACCCCGGTGGTTTACCTCTATCTCGACAAACTGCGCCATCGCTTCAATCACTGGCGTGGGGTGCGTACCGATGCTGCTTTGGAAACTCCGCTATGACTGACCGTTCGCTGTTCAACCTGGCTGCACCCGTGGTCACGGCCCGAGGTTCGCGTTTACTCGGCCTGTCGCTGTGCGTGGCGCTGCTTGGTGCTTGCGCCATCGGCCCGGACTACCAGCGCCCGTCAGCCGCTGCGCCCGCTCAGTACAAGGAAGCAGCCGGCTGGCGCCAGGCCAATCCGAGCGATTCTTTGGCTCGCGGTGCCTGGTGGGAGTTGTATGGCGATCAGCAGCTCAATGACCTGATCGTGAAACTCAACAGCGCCAACCAGACCGTCGCGCAGTCCGAGGCCCAGTACCGTCAGGCCCAAGCCTTGGTTCGCAGTGCCCGTGGGGCGTTTTTCCCCACCGTGGACCTGACGGTCGGAAAAGACCGTTCCAGCCAGGGCACCGGTAGCAGCAGCTCGAGCCTGACCAGTACCTCCAGCGGTATCCGTGATACTTACACCGCTCAGGCCGGGGTCAGTTGGGAGGCCGATGTCTGGGGCAAACTGCGCCGAGGCCTTGAAGCCGACACGGCCAACGCCGAGGCGAGTTGTGCCGATCTGGCGGCGATGCGCCTGAGCCAGCAGTCGGAACTGGTGCAGAACTACCTGCAGTTGCGGGTGATCGATGAACAGAAACGCCTGCTTGAAGCGACAGTTGAAGCCTATCGACGCTCGCTGACAATGACTCAAAACCAGTATCGCGCTGGGGTATCCGGCAAGGACGCGGTGGCCCAGGCCACCACTCAGCTCAAAACGACCGAGGCCGAACTGGTCGACCTGATCTGGCAGCGTGCCCAGTTTGAGAACGCCATTGCCGTACTGGTCGGGCTGCCGCCAGCCGGGTTCGACCTGGCTGAAACCAAGGACATCCCGGCGTTGCCCCAGGTGCCGCTGGCCCTGCCTTCGCAATTGCTGGAACGCCGCCCGGACATCGCCGCCGCCGAACGCTCGGTAATGGCAGCCAATGCCAACATCGGCGTGGCCAAGGCCGCGTATTACCCGGACCTGACGTTGAGCTTGAACGGTGGTTATAGCAGCAGCACCTCCAACAACTGGTTCAGCGTGCCTAACCGCTTCTGGTCGGTCGGACCGCAACTGGCGATGACTTTGTTCGACGGCGGTCAGCGCTCGGCGGAAGTCGACCGCAGCGAGGCCGCCTACGATGAAACCGTGGCCAAATACCGCCAGACCGTGCTCGACAGCTTCCGGGAAGTGGAGAACTATCTGGTTCAACTCAAGGTGCTGGAAAACGAAGCGGGCGTACGCCAGGAAGCACTGGACGCGGCGCGTGAATCGCTTCGCCTGATCCAGAATCAATACAAGGCCGGGGTCATTGCTTATCTCGACGTGGTGGTGGTGCAAGCAACGGCATTAAATAATGAACGTAACGTGTTGAATTTGTTGCAGAGTCGGTTGATTGCCAGTGTGCAATTGATCGCGGCGCTGGGCGGTGGATGGGACGGGGCGCTGCAGGTCAGCGACAAGCAATAACCTCACTTTGTGGCGTGGGAGTTTGGCTCCCTCGCCACCATTAATGTGACCCACTGGGGCCTGCACAGCACTTCAAACAAGCGTTTCATCGGCTTGATGGCCTTTTGCTAATTTTGTCAGTGCGTTCTTTTGCCCATTGGGTACAATCGCCGGATTTTCCCCCTCGAGAATGGAAGCAGTACGATGGGGCGGTCGCGAGAAGTCCCATGCTTATTGGTACCTATTCCCCCACACTGGTTATCATCTCGCTCTGCGTAGCGATTCTCGCTTCCTATACCGCGCTCGACCTCACCGAACGCATCGCCACGGCCAAAGGTCGCGCCGTGCACTTATGGACCGCGGGCGGCGCCTTTGCCATGGGCACAGGTGTGTGGTCGATGCATTTCATCGGCATGCTCGCGTTCAAACTGCCCATCGAGCTCGGATACGACGTCAGCCTGACCTTGCTGTCACTGCTGATCGGGATCCTGTCCAGCGGCTTCGCCTTGTGGCTGGTCAGTCAGCCGCGGTTGCCCGCCTGGCAACTGGCATTCGGTGCGTTGGTCATGGGCGCCGGAATCAGTGCCATGCATTACACCGGCATGGCCGCCATGCGCATGCAGCCGGGTATCGATTACGACCCGACGCTGTTCGGCGCATCGCTGCTTATTGCCGTCGGTGCGTCAGGTGCCGCGTTATGGATCGCCTTCCGCCTGCGCCAGCACAGCCCTTATGTGATCCTGATCCGTGGCGGTGCGGCGGTCATCATGGGGATGGCCATCGTCGGCATGCACTACACCGCCATGGCCGCGGCGCGCTTCGCCGACGGCAGTTTCTGTGGCGCGGCCATCGACGGCTTGAACGGCAAGGGCCTGGACAACCTGGTGCTGATCACCACCCTGGCCATATTGACCATTGCCTTGCTGACGTCGGTGCTCGATGCACGCATGGAGACGCGCACGGCCGGCCTGGCCCAATCGCTGACCGAAGCCAATCGCGAACTGACCCAACTGGCCCTGCATGACACCCTGACCGGCCTGCCGAATCGGGTGTTGCTGGCTGACCGAATCGATCAGGCGATGTCGAAGGTGCAGGAGCGGGGCGGTTGTTTTGCGTTGATGTTCATCGATCTGGACGGGTTCAAGCCGGTCAACGATGCCTTCGGTCATCACATGGGCGATCAGTTGCTGCGCGCGGTCGGCCTGCGGCTGCGCGAGGAGTTGCGCAGCCAGGACACCCTGGCACGGATCGGTGGCGATGAGTTCGTGCTGCTGGTGCAACTGGGCGAGGAGAGCGACGCCTTGAACCTGGCGGCCCGCCAGGTCGGATTGATCGGGCGCCCCTTCCAGGTGGCCGAACATGACCTGCAGATCTCAGCCAGCGTCGGTATCACGATTTATCCCGGTAACGGCTACACCGCTGAAGAGTTGCTGATGAACGCTGACGCGGCGATGTATCACGCCAAGGGCACCGGGAAAAACGGCTACAGCTTTTTCGATGTATCGATGAACAGCAACGCCCGCAAACAGCTGCAACTGCTGCAAGACTTGCGCAATGCACTGGAGCAGCAGCAGTTCAGTCTCCATTACCAGCCCAAGTTCGACGCTGCCAATGGCCATCCGGTCGGCGCCGAAGCGCTGCTGCGCTGGGAGCACCCGACCCAGGGTATGCTGCTGCCGGACAAGTTCATCGACCTGGCGGAGAAAACCGGGCTGATCATTCCCATTGGCAGCTGGGTGCTCAATGAAGCTTGCCGGCAGATGCGCGAGTGGTATCTGCTCGGTTACACAGACTGGCGCATCGCGGTGAATCTCTCGGCCTTGCAGTTCTGCCACGTCGGCCTGGTGCAGAGCGTCGCCAAAGCCCTGGCCACGCACCATTTGCCGGCCAACAGCCTGACCCTGGAAATCACCGAGACCACCGCCATGTACGACGCCGATGTGAGCATGACGGTGCTACAGGCGTTGTCGGAAATGGGCGTCGACCTGTCCATCGATGACTTTGGCACCGGTTATTCGAGCTTGATGTACCTCAAGCGCCTGCCTGCCAACGAGCTGAAGATCGACCGTGGGTTTGTCCGCGACCTGGAACACGACAGCGACGACGCCGCCATCGTTTCAGCCATCGTCGCCCTCGGCCAGGCGTTGGGTTTGCGGATCGTCGCCGAAGGCGTGGAAACCGGGGTGCAACAGGACTTCCTGACGAGACTCGGCTGCGATGCGTTGCAGGGCTACCTGCTCGGCCAACCGCTGCCGGCGGCGCGCTTCATGGCGGATATTCTGCGCGGCGAGCAACTGGCTGCCGGTTAAGCAGGCGCTGCGATGTACCTGCTGCACCGCGTAACCGTTCTTCGCCCTGTAGGAGCGAGCGGTGCGGCGATCCGACTTGCCCGCGAAGCAGACGCCGCGGTGCATCTGTTAGACCGCGTTATCGTTCTTCGCCGGCAATCCTGGCTCCTACAGGTCATGCAAAAATCGACAATGACGGTTATTCTTTGCTCCGACTGCTTACGCTTGAAACGGGGGAAACGCCAGCATGGATAAAGTCATCGTCATCACCGGCGGCAGCCGCGGCATCGGCGCCGCCACTGCCTTGTTGGCCGCCGAACAAGGCTATCGGATCTGCATCAACTATCTGGCTGACGAAGAAGCAGCCCAGACAGTGCTCGAGCAAGTCCGCGCCCTCGGTGCCCAAGCCATTGCGATACGCGCCGACGTCAGCATCGAAGACGAAGTGATCGCCCTGTTTCAGCGGGTGGACAGCGAACTGGGCAGGGTCACGGCCCTGGTCAACAACGCAGGCACCGTCGGGCACAAGTCCCGGGTCGAGGAAATGTCGGAATTCCGCATCCTCAAGACGCTCAAGACCAACGTCCTGGCGCCGATCCTCTGTGCCAAGCATGCGCTCCTGCGCATGTCGCCCAAACATGGCGGGCAGGGCGGCAGCATCGTCAACGTGTCCTCGGTCGCCTCGCGCCTGGGATCACCCAACGAATACGTGGACTACGCGGCGTCCAAAGGGGCATTGGACAGCTTCACCATCGGCCTGGCCAAGGAAGTGGCGGGCGAGGGCATTCGTGTCAACGCCGTGCGCCCGGGATTCATCTATACCGACTTTCATGCATTGAGCGGCGATCCGGACCGGGTCAGCAAGCTGGAATCGGCGATCCCCATGGCGCGGGGCGGGCGGCCGGATGAAGTGGCGGAGGCAATTGTGTGGTTGTTGTCGGATAAGGCTTCGTATGCGACGGGGACGTTCGTTGATCTGGGGGGGGGCCGTTAAGGTTGCAGATTTGCGTGGCCTGACCCGGCCTCTTCGCGAGCAAGCTCGCTCCCACAGTTGACCGCGCACCCCTGTGGGAGCGAGCTTGCTCGCGAAGGCGGTTCAAACGACATCTGACGATCAGAATGACCTGACAATCCTGCCCAACGTCTCCATCGCCTTCTCTGCAGCCTCATCCCAGGGGCTGCCATAGTTCAGCCGAATACAATTCCTGAACCGCTGCGCCGGTGAAAAAATCGGCCCCGGCGCAATGCTGATCCCTTGCGCCAAGGCCATCTGGAACAACTTCAACGAATCCATCTGTGCCGGCAATTCCAGCCACAAAAAATACCCGCCGGCCGGCTGACTGACCCGAGTCTGTGCCGGGAAATAACGTGCAATGGCAGCGAGCATCGCGCTTTGCTGTTCCTCCAGCGCGTAACGCAGTTTGCGCAGGTGCCGGTCGTAGCCGCCGTGTTGCAGATAATCGGCTATCGCTGCCTGAGCCGGCATTGACGCACACAGAGAGGTCATGAGTTTCAGCCGCTCGATCTTCTGCGCATAACGCCCGGCGGCAACCCAGCCAATGCGGTAGCCAGGGGCCAGGCTCTTGGCGAAGGAGCCGCAGTGCATCACCAACCCTTCAGTGTCGAAGAACTTGGCCGGTTTCGGTGCCTGTTGGCCGTAATAGAGCTCGGCGTAAACGTCGTCTTCGATCAGCGGCACTTGATGACTGCGCAGCAGCTCCACCAGTTCGCGCTTCTTGGCTTCGGGCATGGTCGCGCCCATGGGGTTCTGGAAACTGGTCATGCACCAGCACGCCTTGATCGGGTGGCGCTCCAGGGTTTGCGCGAGCACGCCAAGGTCGATGCCGTCACGCGGGTGCACGGGGATTTCCACGGCTTTGAGCTTCAAGCGTTCCAGCACTTGCAGGCAGGCGTAGAACGCCGGCGCCTCGATGGCCACCAGGTCGCCAGGCTCGGTGACGGCTTGCAGGCACAGGTTCAGGGCTTCCAGCGCGCCGTTGGTGATCAGCAGTTCTTCCATGGGCAGCATCAGCCCGCCGACCATGTAGCGCAGGGCGATTTGTCGGCGCAGCTGCGGGTTGCCCGGGGACATGTCGGTGACCACCATGCGCGGGTCCATGTCCCGTGTGGCACTGGCCAGGGAGCGCGACAGACGTTGTAGCGGGAACAGGGCAGGACTGGGGAAGGCCGAGCCGAAGGGGACGGTGTTGGGGTCCTTGATCGAGTCGAGGACGGAAAACACCAGTTCGCTGACGTCGACTTCGGTGGATTCGTTGACCTGGCTGCTGATCACCGGCTCGGAAAACGGGCTCGGGGCATGGGCGTTGACGAAGTAGCCGGAACGCGGCCGGGCGCGGATCAGGCCGCGGCGTTCTAGCAGGTAATAGGCCTGGAACACCGTGGATGGGCTGACGCCGTAGGTCTGGCTGGCGTAGCGCACTGAAGGCACACGCTGGCCGGGGCCGAGGACACCGGAGCGGATCAGTTCAGCGATGTCGTCGGCGAATTTTTCGTAGCGTTTCATCGGGTGCCTGGAGGGGTGTCATTCAGAAATATCGAGGTGATTTGTTCGCGGGCAAGCCTCGCCCGTAGGAGCGAGGCTTGCCCGCGAATAGCAGCACCGCAGTCTAAGGGATCATCTGTTCATCGGCGCAACAAAACGGCTCTTGCCCACGCTATAAATATCGGGCTCATCACCGTCGACAATCTGGAAGCTGATGGTCTGCGAGCTGCTGCTCGGCCGTTGCGCCGTCATCGCCACCGACACTGGCACATCGACGATCTCACCCGGCGCCAGGCTCAGCTCGGTCTTGCCCTGGAGCTGGAAGCCGTCGCCATCGACCAGGGTCAGGCGGTAGTCCTGCCGCTGCTGAGTCTTGTTGATCACCTTCAAGCTATAGATGTTTTCAATCTGACCCTGACTGTTCTCCCGAAACAGACCCCGGTCCTTGCTCACGTCCAGCGACACCATCGGCCGTTCTACCAGCGCCAGGGCGAGGGCGCCGATCATTATCAGCAGCACGGCGGTGTAACCGATCAACCGTGGCCGCAGCAGCCGGGTCTTGCCCCCCTGCAATTCATGCTCGGAGGTATAGCTGATCAGCCCACGGGCATAGCCCATCTTGTCCATGATCGAATCGCAGGCGTCGATGCACGCGGCGCAGCCGATGCACTCCATCTGCAAACCATCGCGGATGTCGATACCGGTGGGGCAGACCTGCACGCAGAGCTGGCAGTCGATGCAATCGCCAAGTCCGACTTCTACCGGTGCCACCTCGCGCTTGCGTGGCCCACGGTGTTCGCCGCGGGCGACGTCGTAGGAAATGGTCAGGGTGTCTTTGTCGAACATCACGCTCTGGAACCGTGCATAGGGGCACATATGCATGCACACCGCTTCACGCAGCCAGCCGGCGTTGATGTAAGTGGCGCCGGTGAAAAACAGCACCCAGAACAGGCTCACACCGCCCATCTGCAGGGTCAGCAACTCTTCGGCCAAAGGCCGGATCGGCGTGAAGTAGCCGACAAAGGTCAGGCCGGTCAGCAGGCTGATGGCCAGCCACAAGGTGTGTTTGATCGAGCGCCGGAACAGTTTGTTCAGGCCCCAGGGGGCCGCTTGCAGCTTGATCCGCTGGTTGCGTTCACCCTCGGTGATCTTCTCGCACCACATGAAGATCCAGGTCCAGGAGCTCTGGGGGCAGGTGTAACCGCACCAGACCCGCCCGGCGAACACGGTGATCGCAAACAGGCCGAACGCGGCAATGATCAGCAGTGCCGAGAGCAGGATGAAATCCTGCGGCCAGAAGGTCGCGCCGAAGATGTGGAATTTGCTTTCGGAAAGATCCCAGAGCACCGCCTGGCGGCCGCCCCAGTTCAACCACACGGTGCCGAAGAACAGCAGGAACAGAAAACCGGCGCCGCTCATGCGCAAGGTGCGGAACAGGCCGGTGAAGCTGCGGGTGTGGATCAGGTTGTCGCTGGACTTGGCCTTCATCTTTGGACGCGAAGGCTCGTAGCTTTGTACTGGCGGGACGCTTTCCAGGGTTCGGACGGGGATTCTATCGCTCATGGTCTGTCGCTCATCAGCCTCCATCAGGCGGGAGCACTATGAGCGCCGATCTGTTTGCATAACAGACTCAGCTATTGCAATAAAAAGCGGATCAGATGGGCTGGAGGCCGCTGCCTGCGACAACTTGAAGCAGCTGGCGCAGCGCGATCCCGACGCCTGTATCAGGCGCCGGGGAGGCGTTCTCGATGCGGATCTGTCAAATCACCGAATCACTGTCGGTGGCCTTCAAATGCCTGCGACCGTCCACGGCACCTGCTACGGTCAATGCATCGGCTTCGGCTTCGGTGATGTAGATGTGCTGACCATTGATGTCTACCGCCGACATAGCCTTTTCAGGGTCAGTGATAACAGTGACATCGGGGCACAGGCGAATTTCTTCGCCGTTCTCGGTGGTAAAAAAGCAGGTCTGGTTTTCGATGCGTACCGTCATGGGAGGTGTCCTTTTTTTGGCGGGTTCTAGACTGTTAGGGCGTCATGGGCGGACATCGTTCTGTGCAACCGATTAATGGTCGCCGCGGTCCATCCTCCAATCGAGCCATTCATTACAAGGACTGCACCATGAACGCCTGGTGGCATGAGGTTTGGGTGACCCTGCAAGCGGAGTTCGCCGACATCACGGATGCATCACAGCTGACCCGCATTACCGTGCGACTGTTGATGGCTGCGCTGCTGGGCGGGATTCTCGGTTTCGAACGCGAGCAGAAGGGCAAGGCCGCCGGGGTGCGCACCCACATGCTGGTGGCGCTGGGGGCGGCGCTGTTTGTGCTGGTGCCGCAGATGTCCGGCTCCCAGGCCGACGCCATGAGCCGGGTGGTACAGGGCGTAATCGCCGGGATCGGTTTTCTCGGGGCCGGGACCATCCTGAAAAACCAGGAAGGCGATGAAGGCCACGTCAGGGGCCTGACCACCGCCGCCGGCTTGTGGATGACCGCGGCCATCGGCGTTTCAGCCGGGTTGGGACGCGAGGCGACGGCGGTGCTCAGTACCTTGCTGGCCTTGATGATCCTGGGTGTGATGCCGAAGATCGTGAAACTGCTTGATAAAAACGGTGACGAGGATAAGCCCTAGCGCAGTAGATCGTTCCCTCGGCACCAGCGTGGCAACGATCATTGCGCCGGGGCTTTTACTCGGGCGTGACGATCACCGGCGGCATCGTGTCCGGTGGTTCTTCCCGCGGCGGCGGGGTGGTGCCCGGCGGCTCCTGCTCAGGCACCGGTTCCGGTTCGGTCGGTGGAATCGTCGGGTCATCGATGTTCGGATCGGGTGTTTTAGCCGGGACGGGAATAACCATCGTTGAAGCCTCCTTGTGGCACATGGCGTAAGACGTGCTTAAGTAGGTTGACCCTTGCACAAACGAATTGATTCCCGCGAAGACTCAAGCAAATCCCCGTGAACTTTTACCCGCGCCCGTCGCTCGGAACCTAAGTGAGTTCATTCCGGGGCCGATGGCCCTGCGGGAATGGCAACCAAGCACAAGAGCGTCCATGGGGCGTAAAGGAGAGATGCTCGATGACTGCTGAAAAACCGACAGAGCTCAACTACAACCCGCATATGCCGCTTTCGCAGGCTTTACTGCTACCGCGCATCGCAATCGAAAACACCATGCCGATCCTCGATGGCGGGCAGTTTGCTGTCAAGGCCGTGGCGGGGCAGGACGTGGTGGTGACCAGCAAGGTGTTTGCCGATGGCCACGATCAACTGGCCGTGCGAGTGCGCTGGCGTGCCGATGGCGACGAGACATGGCAAAGCGAGGTCATGGCCAGCCTGGGCAATAATGGCTGGAAGGGCCAGTTTCATGTGGTAGAGCAGGGCCGTTACGTGTTTTGTATCGAAGCCTGGATCGACCAGTTCGCCAGCTTCCGCTATGAACTCGAGAAAAAGCATCTGGCGGGCGTGCCCGTCAGTCTGGAATTGCAAGAAGGCCGCAACCAGGTCCAGCAAGCGGCGGAGCGTGCGGAAGGCCAGCTGAGCGAAGACCTGGCGGCGCTGCACCATGAATTGTCCGGGCTGCTCGAAACCGAGCAGGTCGCGCTGTTCATGCACCAGCGTAGTGCCGAGTTGATGGCCCAGGCCGATCACCGCGCCTATTTGAGTCTCAGCCCCGAATATCCGCTGGACGTCGAGCGCGGATTGGCGCAGTTCGCCAGTTGGTATGAATTGTTTCCACGCTCGATCACCGATGACCCGGCCCGCCACGGCACCTTCAACGATGTGCACTCGCGGCTGCCGATGATCCAGGACATGGGCTTCGACGTGCTGTACTTCCCGCCGATCCACCCGATCGGCCGCAGTTACCGCAAAGGGCCCAACAACTCCCTCACCGCCGGCCCGAATGATCCGGGCAGCCCCTATGCCATTGGCAGCGAAGAGGGCGGGCACGAGGCGATTCACTCGGAGCTGGGCACGCGCGAAGACTTCCGCCGCCTGGTCGCTGCTGCCGCTGACCACGGGCTGGAAATCGCCCTCGATTTCGCCATCCAGTGTTCCCAGGACCATCCGTGGCTCAAACAGCACCCGGGCTGGTTCAACTGGCGGCCGGACGGCACGATCAAATATGCCGAAAACCCGCCGAAGAAATACCAGGACATTGTCAACGTCGACTTCTATGCCACCGATGCGATTCCCAGCCTCTGGGTGGAATTGCGCGACATCGTGGTCGGTTGGGTCGAGGAGGGCGTGAAGATCTTTCGCGTCGACAACCCTCACACCAAGCCGTTGCCGTTCTGGCAATGGTTGATCGCCGATGTGCGGGCGTTGCACCCGGAAGTGATTTTCCTCGCCGAAGCCTTTACCACCCCGGCGATGATGGCGCGACTGGGCAAGGTCGGTTACACCCAGAGCTACACCTACTTCACCTGGCGTAACACCAAGGCCGAACTGGCGACCTATCTCACCGAACTGAACGAATCGCCGTGGCGCGAGTGCTATCGGCCGAACTTCTTCGTCAATACGCCGGACATCAACCCGGCGTTCCTGCATGAAAGCGGGCGCGCCGGTTTTCTGATTCGCGCGGCCCTGGCGACCATGGGCTCCGGCCTGTGGGGCATGTATTCGGGGTTCGAGCTCTGTGAAGCGGCACCCGTGCCGGGCAAGGAGGAATACCTCAACTCCGAGAAGTATGAAATCCGCCCACGGGACTTCACCGCACCGGGCAATATCATTGCCGAGATCGCCCAGCTCAACCGGATTCGTCGACAGAACCCGGCCCTGCAGACGCACCTGGGACTCAAGGTCTACAACGCCTGGAACGACAACATCCTGTATTTCGGCAAACGCAGTGCCGACGGCAGCAATTTCATTCTGGTGGCGGTGAGTCTGGATCCGCATAACGTCCAGGAAGCGAATTTCGAATTACCGTTGTGGGAAATGGGATTACCCGACGACGCCAGCAGCCAGGGCGAGGACCTGATGAGCGGCCATCGCTGGACATGGCACGGCAAGGACCAGTTCATGCGAATCGATCCGGCGCATCTGCCGTTCGGGATCTGGCGCTTCACTGTTTAAACGCAGAACCTGTGGGAGCGAGCTTGCTCCGGGCGGCGATCCGACGATGGCGGCGGGCCAGGCAACAATAATGCTGAATGTGGGCCAGGCAACAATAATGCTGAATGTAATGCCGCTATCGTCGGATCGCCGCCCGGAGCAAGCTCGCTCCCACAGGATCATCATCGCGTTCAAGACCGGGGACCGGTCCAGTGGCTTTACTGAATTCAACAGGAGTTTCAAATGGCGAAGAAACCCAAGGCAGCCACCTTTATCAAGGATCCGCTCTGGTACAAGGATGCAGTGATCTACCAGGTACACGTCAAATCGTTTTTCGACTCCAACAATGACGGGATCGGCGACTTTCCCGGTCTTATCGCCAAACTCGATTACATTGCCGACCTCGGCGTCAACACCATCTGGCTGTTGCCCTTCTACCCCTCGCCACGGCGCGACGATGGCTACGACATCGCCGAATACCGAGGCGTGCATTCCGACTACGGCACCATGGCCGATGCCAAGCGATTCATTGCCGAGGCCCACAAGCGTGGCCTGCGGGTCATTACCGAGCTGGTCATCAACCACACTTCCGATCAGCACGCCTGGTTCCAGCGCGCACGCAAGGCCAAGAAAGGTTCGGCGGCGCGGGATTTCTACGTCTGGTCCGATGACGATCACAAATACGACGGCACCCGCATCATCTTTCTCGACACCGAGAAATCCAACTGGACCTGGGATCCAGTGGCCGGCCAGTACTTCTGGCACCGCTTCTATTCGCACCAGCCGGACCTGAACTTCGACAACCCGCAAGTCATGAAAGCCGTGCTGTCGGTCATGCGTTACTGGCTGGACATGGGGATCGACGGTTTGCGCCTGGATGCGATTCCGTACCTGATCGAACGAGACGGCACCAACAACGAAAACCTGCCCGAGACCCACGACGTCCTCAAGCAGATTCGTGCCGAAATCGACGCCAACTACCCGGACCGCATGCTCCTGGCCGAAGCCAACCAGTGGCCGGAAGACACCCAGCTGTACTTTGGTGACACCGACGCCAAGGGCCTCAATGGCGATGAGTGCCACATGGCTTTCCACTTCCCGTTGATGCCGCGCATGTACATGGCGCTGGCCCAGGAAGACCGTTTCCCGATCACCGACATCCTGCGCCAGACCCCGGAAATTCCGGCCAACTGTCAGTGGGCGATTTTCCTGCGCAACCACGATGAACTGACGCTGGAAATGGTCACCGACAAGGAGCGCGATTACCTGTGGAATTACTACGCGGCCGACCGTCGGGCGCGAATCAACCTGGGTATTCGCCGCCGCCTGGCGCCGTTGATGGAGCGCGATCGCCGCCGCGTGGAGCTGCTCAATAGCCTGCTGCTGTCGATGCCCGGCACGCCGACCCTGTATTACGGCGATGAAATCGGCATGGGCGACAACATCTACCTCGGCGACCGCGACGGTGTGCGCACGCCCATGCAGTGGTCGATCGACCGTAACGGCGGCTTCTCCCGCGCCGACCCGGCCAGCCTGGTGCTGCCACCGATCATGGACCCGCAATACGGCTACCTGTCGGTCAACGTCGAAACCCAGGCCGGCGACCCGCACTCGCTGTTGAACTGGACACGACGCATGCTCGCCGTGCGCAAGCAGTCCAAGGCCTTCGGTCGCGGCACATTGAAAATGCTCTCGCCGAGCAACCGCCGGATCCTGGCGTATACCCGTGAATACAGCGGGCCTGATGGCAAGTACGAAATCATCCTGTGCGTCGCCAACGTCTCGCGCAGCGCGCAAGCGGCGGAACTGGACCTGTCCGCCTACGCCGGCATGGTGCCGGTGGAGATGCTGGGCGGTAACGCCTTCCCGCCGATCGGCCAGCTGAATTTCCTGCTGACCCTGGCGCCTTACGGTTTTTACTGGTTCGGACTCGCTGCGGAGAATCAAATGCCCAGCTGGCACGTAGAACCGGCGCAAAGTCTTCCGGACTTCACGACGCTGGTACTGAAAAAACGCATGGAAGAACTGCTCGAAGCGCCGTCACGCGGCACGATGGAGCAGGGCATCTTGCCCAACTGGTTGCAAAACCGCCGTTGGTTCGCGGGCAAGGACGCGGCCATCGACAAGGTCCACCTGGCCTACGGCGTGCGCTTCGGTGATGCGCAGCATCCGGTGCTGCTCAGCGAAATCGAAGTCACCAGCGGCGGCCAGACCAGTCGCTACCAATTGCCGTTCGGCTTCATTGCCGATGATCAGGTCGGCCCTGCGTTGCCTCAGCAACTGGCGCTGTCTCGGGTGCGACGCGGACCACAGGTGGGTTTGATCACCGATGCGTTCGCCCTGGAAAACTTCATCCGCGCGGTATTGCAGGGTATGCAGAACAATACCCTGCTGCCTTCGGACGGTGGCGAGATCCGTTTCGAAGCCACCGACGAACTGGCCAGGCTTGGCCTCCCGGCTGAGCCGGAAGTGCGTTACCTGTCCGCCGAGCAGTCCAATAGTTCGGTGGTGGTGGGCAGCAGCATGGTGCTCAAGCTGATCCGCAAAGTGGCGTCGGGTGTGCACCCGGAGCTGGAAATGAGTGCGTACCTGACCGAAGCCGGCTTCGCCAATATTTCGCCGCTGCTGGGCTCGGTGATTCGCCGCGATGGGGCGGGCGAAGACAATCTGTTGATGATTGCCCAGGGCTATCTGAGCAATCAGGGCGATGCCTGGGAATGGACGCAGAACAATCTGGAACGGGCGTTGCGCGATGAACTGGCCGATGCCATGTCCGAACAGGAGCAGCATTACAACGCCCTCGGCGAGCTGAGGGATTTCGCCGGCATGCTCGGCCAGCGTCTGGGGGAAATGCACCAGGTGCTGGCGGCACCGACCGACAACCCTGACTTCGCGCCGCAAGTCACCACGCAGAAGGAGGCACTGGCTTCGGCCAAGGATGTGGCGGCACAGCTGGAGAACGCCCTGAAGTTGCTCAAACAGCACCAAAACGAACTGAACCCGGCGGACAAAACCCTGGTCACTCGTTTACTGGACAACAAAAAAGCCATTCTCAGCCACGTCCAGGAATTGGGCAAAAAGGCGGCCGGTGGCCTGCGGATCCGGGTTCACGGCGACTTGCACCTCGGGCAGGTGCTGGTGATCAAGGGCGACGCTTACTTGATCGACTTCGAAGGCGAACCGGCGCGCCCGCTGCATGAACGACGTGGCAAACACAGCCCTTATAAAGATGTGAGTGGAGTGTTGCGTTCCTTCGACTACGCTGCGGCGATGACGATCAACGTGCACAACGTCGACAACACCGATGTAGCCCAGGCCGCTCGCCAGCGTGTCGCCGAACGCTATTTGAATGAAGCGCGACAAGCATTTGTCGACGCTTATCGGCTGGCGGCAGCTAGTCTTGCTCATGCGTGGCAAGATCCGGAAGGCGAGGACGCCGCGCTGGCGTTGTTCGGCCTGGAGAAGGCGGCCTATGAGGTGGCGTACGAAGCTGAAAATCGACCCACCTGGTTGCCGGTGCCGCTGCACGGTTTGTATGGGCTTTTGAGTGGGCTTAAACCCTTTTCCGATTTTGATGGAGAGTAGTCATGAGTTTCTCGAACAGGGAACAGGGTCACGCTAAAGAAGCGCTGCTGCCCAAGGCACGGGATATCGATGCTCTGGTACGTGCCGAGCATCATGACCCTTTTGCAATACTCGGCCCCCACGGCGATGGCGCCGGCGGGCAATTCATTCGGGCCTATCTGCCGGACGCCTTGAGCGTGCAGGTGGTGGCCAGGGACTCCGGGGAGGAACTCGGCAACCTCGAGGCCACCCAGACACCCGGGTTGTTTGTCGGCCACTTCGATCGGGCCCAGCCGTATTTGCTGCGCACCCGCTGGGCCGGTGGCGAACAACTGTCCGAAGACCCTTACAGCTTTGGCCCCTTGCTCGGCGAGATGGACTTGTACCTGTTCGCCGAGGGCAACCATCGCGATCTCAGTGCGTGCCTCGGTGCGCAACTGAAGACCGTCGACGGGGTCGACGGCGTGCGCTTCGCCGTGTGGGCACCGAACGCCAAGCGAGTGTCGGTGGTCGGTGACTTCAACAACTGGGACGGTCGCCGCCATCCCATGCGTCTGCGCCATCCCACCGGCGTCTGGGAAGTCTTTATCCCGCGCATGCAAGCGGGGGAGGCCTACAAATACGAAATCCTCGGCAGTCACGGCATCCTGCCACTCAAGGCCGACCCGATGGCCCTGGCCACTTCGCTGCCGCCGGACACCGCGTCGAAAGTCGCTTCACCACTGAACGTCGACTGGCAGGATCAGGACTGGATGCTGTCGCGTGGCGACCGTCATCGCTCGAACGCGCCGCTGTCGATCTACGAACTGCATGCCGGGTCCTGGCAGTGCGAGCTGGATGATTTGGGCGAGGTAGCCCGCCAGTACACCTGGCACGAACTGGGCGAGCGCTTGATTCCGTATGTCAAGGAACTGGGCTTCACCCACATCGAATTGATGCCGATCATGGAGCATCCTTTCGGCGGTTCCTGGGGTTATCAATTGCTCTCGCAATTCGCCCCGAGCGCCCGCTACGGCTCGCCGGATGACTTCGCGGCGTTCGTCAACGCCTGCCACCAGGCGGAAATTGGCGTGATCCTCGATTGGGTGCCGGCGCATTTTCCGACCGATACCCACGGCCTGGCGCAGTTCGATGGCACCGCGCTGTATGAATATGGCAATCCGCAGGAAGGCTTTCACCAGGATTGGGACACGCTGATCTACAACCTGGGCCGCACCGAAGTGCACGGCTATATGCTGGCGTCGGCGCTGCACTGGCTCAAGCATTTCCACGTCGACGGCCTGCGGGTCGATGCCGTGGCCTCGATGTTGTATCGCGACTACTCGCGCAAGGCCGGCGAGTGGGTGCCCAACCGGTATGGCGGCCGGGAGAACCTTGAAGCCATCGACTTCCTGCGTCATCTCAATGATGTGGTCAACCTCGAAGCCCCTGGCGCGCTGGTGATTGCCGAAGAATCCACCGCGTGGCCAGGTGTCAGCCAGAACACCCAGGAGGGCGGCCTGGGCTTCGACTTCAAGTGGAACATGGGCTGGATGCACGATTCGCTGCATTACATCCAGCAGGACCCGGTGTACCGCGCCCATCACCACAACGAACTGAGTTTCGGCCTGGTGTATGCGTGGTCCGAGCGCTTCATCCTGCCGATTTCCCACGATGAAGTGGTGCATGGCAAGCATTCGCTGATCGACAAAATGCCCGGCGATCGCTGGCAGAAATTCGCCAACTTGCGGGCGTACCTGAGTTTCATGTGGGCGCACCCGGGCAAGAAACTGCTGTTCATGGGCTGCGAGTTCGGCCAGTGGCGCGAGTGGAACCACGACCAGCAACTCGATTGGTACCTGCTGCAGTACTCTGAACACAAGGGCGTGCAGAAACTGGTCGGCGATCTGAACCGGCTGTACCGCGAAGAGCCGGCTCTGCACGAGCAGGACGACGCGCCGCAGGGTTTCCAATGGTTGATCGGTAATGACGCGGTCAACAGCGTCTATGCCTTCATGCGCTGGAGCAAGGACGGGCGGCCGGTGCTGGTGGTGGCGAACTTCACGCCGGTACCGCGCGAGGGTTATCGCATTGGTGTGCCGTTTGCCGGGCGCTGGAGCGAGGTGATCAACAGCGATGCTGCAACTTATGCCGGGTCGAACTACGGCAATAGTGGCGGGGCGTTTACCGAGGATGAGCCGAGCCATGGGCAGGCGTTGTCGTTGGTGTTGAATCTGCCGCCGTTGGCGGTGTTGATGTTGCGACCGGAGGGTTAATCTAACACTGCGTCGCGTCTTTCGCGAGCAGGTCGGAACGCCGCACCGTCGATTTCACATTGGATAGATGCCGTACACAAAACCAATGTGGAAAGGCGGTGGGGTGATCCGACTTGCCCGCAATCGCTTCAAGCCTGATGCCGTATCTTCGTTTATATGCCTGAACGGTCGGTGTGCCAGTATGCGGGTATGACGAAGCGCTTGTTGGCATCCCTGCTGACCCTGATCAAAGTGGACTACACATCACAATGCACGAGCTCCACGCTCCTGCCTACTGTAAGAAGTAACAGTGAACTTCGTCGAGGCTGCATACAGCGGGCCTCCATGCTCAACCGTAAATATTCATCTCGTGCGGTACATATGCATTGCGAAAACCGGCTTGTCCGCTGTTGTAATAGCGCTCGTGCGGTAGACCATCATCCGCGCCGTCTATCCTGCTCTTGCGATGGATGTCATTCAACACCAGGATGTTTTTATGGCCCCGAAAATTACTGTTCGCAAACCTCCCATACTCACGCCCCCAACCCGGGCGCCCGAGGATCGAACCCCCGCTCGTGTACGGCAAGACAGAGGCTTCACCAATGATGAGAATGGGCCTGTAGCCAAGGTCCCGCGTGCTGCGTCTACGCACGAGTCTGTACCTGTAGCAGCGGACGGCGAGCCGCTCCAGGCAAGCGTCTCCGTTGCCCCTGCAATCATCGTTACCGATCTGCCGGTTGCAGACGGTGCGCAGATTCGTTCCAGTATGATGCCGTTGGAGCGCTATCAACTCACCCCTCCGGCTCTCCTTCAGCCAGCAGATGCCCAAGGTTTCAGGGCATTGGGAAGACGCCATTACGTCGACTTGGCCCAAGGCGGGATAGCGCTGGTTCGACAAGACCCCTTGACCGGTGTGTATCGGGCGGCCTTGGCATCCGAGTTGGGTCTTGGTCCGACGCTTTTTCTCGATCGCGGGTCAATGACCTGGAGGCATGCGGTCCATTTCAACGAAAATTTAAAAGCGCGCCTTGATTCTATAAAAGACTCACGAAAACGCTTTGATTTTGTTACAAATAATATGAGAAGCGAAATTGGAACATACTCAATTGTGACAAGGTACAAAGACGATAGCTTCACCAATGAATTCCAGCCAGACACGTGGACATTCATGGGGAACTATCGAACGCCCTCAAACACTGACTACTATGCGAACGATGTTGTACGTTACCAATACACTAGAATCGCGAACAAAGAACATTTTTTTGGATGTCTTCCTTCTACGATAGTCAGGTCCTATGTGTCGAATAAAGCCATACTGAAAAAAACAAACAACCTGGAAAGTGGATCTGACGAAATGCTTAACGTATTCCTGAATGAAACGCAAAATGGTCGATCCACACAAAGAATACTGAACGACTTTGGGTTAATCGCTACGAAAGTCGAAGTGAGAGTTGATGAAGACAATGTCACTGACTATCTCATAAAGGTCATGCCTGACCTTTCGAGTTGATACCTGGCCCTGATCAAGGTGGACTGCTTGTTACAATGCCTGTCCACCCGAATCCTGGCTACTGTAAAAAGTAACAGGTAGCACCCGATTTTTTCACCAGCGCATCCGCACCCCCAGACTCCCGATCAACCCATTCAAATCATTGTCATCCACATCACTGCTGTAATCGGCGCTGACGTAGAGACTCATCGCGGGCGTCACCCTGGCCACCAGCCCCAATCCCACTTCGACGGACGATGAATAGCGGCTACTGCTGATCTTGTCGACTTGATCGAGGGTCAGGGTATTGCCGGTGTAAACCGTGTGCCACAAGTTGGTCCGCACGTAAGGTTCGACGGGCAGGCCATTGATGTCATAACTGCCTTTCAACTTTGCACCGACCCGACCGCTCCATGACGTCAGGTCACTGGACGACGGGTCTCTTGAGTCCCGGTTTGGGGTGTCCAGGGTGACCCGTTGATTGATCAACTGCGCCTGGGGTTCAATCACCCAGTTTTCGCTCAGGCCGATCGGGAAACCACCTTCCACCGACAGCGTCACTGCGCTGCCTTCGGCCGCTTGCCGGGCGCCCTGGCCGTCACGGCTGTAACCGTTCACCCGGCCGCCACTGGCGCTCAAGTCCACGTGCCAGCCTTTGGGGCCGGTCAGGCTCCAGTAGGCGCCCAGGCTCTCGCCTTGCAGGTTGAGGGTTTCGGTGTGGGGATCGGCAAGGGCGCGACTGGTCAGCAAGCCATTGGCGGTGCCCTGGAATTGACTCGTGCCGCCGATCAGTCCGACCCGTTGGGTATGACCACTGCCATTTTGCAGGGTGAGGATCGCCGGGCCTTTGAGGATGTTGGCGTCCGGAATGGAATAGCCCTGAGCCAGATAATCGTTTTGTGCCTGCCGCGATGCCTGACCATACAGCTGATCCCAGGCCAACGGCGCGGCATCTTCGACAGTGAGGTGTGAGCTGCGCAAGTCGGGATGGGCATTGAAGCGGCCAGGATCGGTTGCGGCGAGGGCGGGCAAGGTCTGCCGTTGAACCTCCTGGTCATACCAGGGGGTGACTGCTCGACCTTCAGGCGAGGCATGGATTTCCATGGCTGAGCACAGCAGGAGAGAGCCCGAAACCGTGCAAAACGTGAATTTGATCGCTTGTGGGCCGAGTGACTTTTTCATGGCGGTCTTCCTTGCAATAGCATGCCTTATCTCGCTTTGGCGTCTCTCCTACCCCGAATGAGGGGCGACCGAATGGGTTGGGCAAACCTCTGGCCGCCCGTTGTCGCGGGTGCCTGGAGGCTTGCCCCTGGTATGGTTCCGGGGGTAGTAACCTGTAGCTAAGAAGACCCTTGACATTGCGTCAAGAAATTGGCCGATGAGCGGTACTGCTATTTTTAAGGTTTATAAGTGACTGAATTATGGCGCTTCTCTAACCTCTTGTTTGTTCGTCGAATCGTCAAAAAAGCGCGAACTGTAACCCCGGTGTAACGCTACCAGCTAAACCTGACACCGGCATTGCCGGACAGGGCACGCTGCTGGTTGCTGTCTATATTGCCGCTGTAGTCGGCACTGGCATAGACGCTGACCGACGGCGCGAGACTGAGTATCACCCCGACTCCGATGTCGGCCTGTGTGGACTTGTGCTGCGTCTCGATTTGATCGGCGTGGTCGAACGTGACCCTGTCGGTTGCTGAGAATGTGTGCCACAGGTTGGCGCGCAGGTAAGGTTCCAGTGGCTGGCCGCCGACTGTGTAGTGACCCTTGAGCCGCGCCCCGAGGCGTCCGGTCCAGGCGCTGTCGGAGTCGAACGACACGTGTGAAACTCCATCATCCTGGCTGTCGAGGGCAACTTTCTGGTAGATCACCTGCGCCTGGGGTTCCACCACCCAGTTTGCCGCGACCGGGAACGGGTAGCCGGCCTCCGCCGAGAGGGTCAGGACATGGCCCTCGGTGTCCAGCGTGAGGCCCCGTTCGGAATGGTTGTCACCGTCGAGCCAGCTGTACATCGCCACCGTGTCGAGGTAACCGCCATTGGGATCGGTCAGCGTCCAATACAGGCCGAGGCTGTTTCCCTCCAGCTCTACCTTGCCGGCGCGCTTGCCCTTGAAGCCCTGGTTGAAGCCGTCGACATCGCCCTTCAGGCGGTTGTGGCCAACGAAGAAACCCGTGCGCCAGGTTTGCCCGCCCGCCAGTTGTGAACCAAACAGGTCATTGCCGACCTGAAAGCCGTTGAGCGACCCGTCGAGCCGCGGGGTCACAGTGCCGGCCCAGGTCTGGTCGAAGTTTTTGCCGTAGACCCGGCCCCAGCCAGCGCCCAAGGTACCGGTTTCAGTCAGCAGACGCTGATCCCCCTGGCGATCATGGAAAGTGCCTAAAGCCGCCAGGGTCAATTGCGCGGCAGCCGGCGGCAGCACGGACCAGGTCGGGACCTCCGGACGGTAAAGGGCAATCGGCGCGGCACCTGGCACAGCGGCAGGCAACGCCGGCATCTCGGGGCTACCGGCCGGGGCGGGAGCCGCTACCGGTGTGGCGACCACCGGCACCGTGATCGGTGGCAATTGCGGATCAGGGTTGGGAATGGTCGTCACCGCTGGCGCGACAACGGCCGAACGCAGGAACCAACTATTTTCACTCCCGGCGGTAACGCCCCCTTTGAACAGGCGGTAATCGTATGCGCCCGCCGAAACCAGGCCCTTGAGCGCGAAGGCATCGTTGTTGCTGATAGCCGTTCCCTGGGCTTGCACCAACTGGATGCCGTTTTGACGGGTCAGGGCGCCTGCACCGCCAAGATTAGTGACGGAAATAAGGGTATTGCCCGTCAATGTCCCGTCGTTGACCACCAGTTTGTCGGTGGCGGAATTGTCGTCACCCAGCGCGCTTTGTAAAAAAAGCTGACCACCGTTTCCCGCGTAATTGCCCTGAACCGTCAGGGTGTCACTGGTGCGCGTATTGCCGCCGCTCAGGTCGATCACCCCGGCGTTGTTCAAGGTTACCCGCTGGCCAGCGGTGAAAGGCGTGATGCTGCCCTGGGCCGACGTCAAGGTGCTGCTGGCGTCGATAGTGAACACGCCGGTACCGCTGACGCTGTCCCCCAGCCGGAAAGTGCCGTCCAGGTCGAAGCGCGAGCCGTTGTTCAGGTTGACCGTTTCCCAGTTGCTGTAGCGATTGCTGCCGGCCGAGGTGGTCCCATCGAAGGTCAGCAGGTCGTTGCCGTTGCCGCCATCGAGCGTCGGGCTGAGGGCGAGGGTGCTTTCACCGAGATTGCGCAAGGTTGCGTTGTCATTGTCTTCCCCCAAGAGGATGGCCGAGCGAATGATGCCGCCGCCGTCCCAGAGCAGCGTGTCATCACCGGCACTGGCGCGTATCTCGCCGACGATTTCGCCCCCCGTCACCCTGATGCTGTCGTTGCCTCCGCTGACAGAGACGTTGCCGCCAATCCGTCCGCCGGAGACGATAATCGTGTCGGTGCCGAACCCGGTCACCAGGTTGCCAAGTATCTGCCCGCCGGAGAGATCGAACAGGTTGTTATCGAGTTTCATGTCGACCCGGCCGATGCTGCCCCCGGTCATTCTTGCCGTATCACCATCCTCGAACGCACCGACGATGGTGCCGCCAGTCATCCGGAAAGTGTCGCGGCTGTCGCCTTGAGCGAGGGACTGCAGGGTGCCGCCGGTCATGCTGAAAACGTCGACGCCATTGCCCTGGTTGACAGCCCCGGTGATCTGACCGGCACTGATCGTCAACGTGTCGGCACCGTCGCCCTGATTGAGGGTGCCGGCGAGGAGGCCGGAATGCATCTCCACGCTGTCGTTGCCCGCGCCGAAGGTCACGTTGCCATTGATGGTGCCGCTGCCATTGGCGGGAAAGGTCAGACTGTTATTGCCCGACAGGTCGGTTAGCGGACCGCTGCTGGCACTGTCACACCGGTAATTGTCGTTGCCGGCGCCGGGTGTCAGCGTGCAACTCCCGTGGGCGGTGTGCGGCCAACCGAGAAAAATGCAGATTGAAACAGCGCAGGCGCCGTAACGGTATTTTGGCATCGTTGTCGTAAGCTTCATGCTTGTCTCCGCGTATTGATCGGCGACCAGGCCTCATTCGTCACACAGGCAAGGACGCATTCGGCAGCGCGAGTTGCGAGACAGCATCGGGAAGGCGATTACCCGAATCTAAACCCTTCGGCAACGACGGCTACTGTGGCTCTGTGTCCGTACCCAAACAGAGACGAACGTTGCCACCGTAGCAATAGATTTACAGTGCGACTACTGTCACAAATGACAGGTGAGCTAGATAGCTTCGGGGCTTTAGAGGTGCACTTCCACCGCCAGCGGCAAATGATCCGACAGGTGCGTCCACGGTCGGGTGCCCAATATCCGCGGGTCATGGCTGCTGGCGTTGCGCAGGTAGATCCGGTCCAGGCGCAGCAGCGGGAACCGCGCCGGATAGGTCTTCGCGGGGCGGCCATGATGACGTTCGAAGGCTTCATGCAGGTAGTCGCGGCGGATCAGGGCGGCATTGCCCTGGAGCTGCCAGTCGTTGAAGTCGCCGGCGATGATGACGGGCGCCTCGTCAGGCAGGGATTCGAGCAGTTGGCACAATAGCTGAAGCTGCAACTGGCGATGACTTTCCAACAGGCTCAGGTGCACGCAGATCGCGTGGACCTCGGCGTGCCCCGGCACATCCAGCACACAATGCAGCAGGCCGCGGCGTTCGGGGCCGGTGATCGACACGTCGAGGTTGCGGTATTCGCGGATCGGGTATTTCGACAGCAGGGCATTGCCGTGGTGACCGGCGGGATAGACCGCGTTGCGGCCGTAGGCGAAGTCGTTCCACATGCTGTCGGCCAGGAACTCGTATTGCGAGGTTTGCGGCCAATTGTTGAAACGAGACGAATGACGCTCGTGTTCGCCGACGACTTCCTGCAGGAAGACCAGGTCCGCCGAGGTGCTGCGCACCGCTTCGCGCAGTTCCGGGAGAATGAAGCGGCGGTTGAGTGCGGTAAAACCCTTGTGGGTGTTGACGGTGAGCACTCTCAGCCGATGAACCACCGGTGGCGTGTCCACCGGCGTGGATTCGATGGCCTGCGGCTTGGAATCACTGCTCACGTTCACTCCTCTGATTTCGGGCTGCTTATGTATGCGACTGATGCGGGGGCGGGCAGTTCAGTAGTGTTCCGGGAAAGTGGGTTCCCCGCCGATCAACTGTGGGAGCGGGCTTGCTCGCGAAGACGGTCTGTCAGTTACATCAATATTGAATGTGCCGCCGCCTTCGCGAGCAAGCCCGCTCCCACATTTGGATTTGCGTTGATTCAGACAAAGACGATTTCATACGGCAAGCGTATACGCTCCAGCAATACCCGAGGCAGCAGCGGCGCAAGGCCGATGGCCGGCTCACCGTCGAGCTGGCTGGCGTAAGCGTGAGTGGCGTGGCTTTTGCGCGCGACGGTCCAGGTGTCGAGCCGGATCTTGCGCGCGCGGTGCCAGGGAATCATGGCGCGATCGCGGGTCGGCCAGTGCCAGGCCTGGAGCGGCACTTCATGAAACGTCGCACCGACCAGGGCGGCAGCCCTGGCGCTGGCCCGACCCACCGCGTCATGGTCATCATTGCCGTCCTCGCCCCAGGTGCTGAACACCACATCACCGGGGCGCAAGTATCGGGTAATGAATTGAGTCAGTTGAAGCTCCCGCCCGGCCAGGGCGTTGTCGGTGAAGCCGCCGCGAATCCACTTCAGGCTGTGCATCGGCAACCCCAGCCGGCGCAAGGCCTCGACGCTTTCCTGGGGGCGAAACACACTCAGGCGTTTCTCCGACCACTGCTGCGACCCCGGATGGCTGGCGCTGCCGTCGCTCATGGAAATCAATTGCAGGGGATGCCCCAGGGTGCTGAGCAACTGCAGCAAGCCGCCGCAGGTCACCACTTCATCACCGGGATGCGGCGCGATCACCACGGCACGCGCGCCGGAGGGGACCAGGGTTTCGGTGCTGATGACGGGGATGTTGTGCAGTTGGGGGGCGCTGTTCCAGATCTGTGCCGGATGGCTGCGTTCATTGATGGAAACGGTTTTCATCGGTGCTACGTCCTTGTCTGATTACAGTGTGCAGCGCTCCAAACCCTGGATTGCCGCGAGCAGAGTATTACTCATGTCAGGCTATTCGTCGCGTCGATGATCTATCTGGTACGTTTTTTATCTTGCTGCATTTCTGAAGTCAGGTGGGCTGGCAGGCTTTTTTTGACAAATGGAAAATTGCCCATCACCTCAAACCTTCAAGCGCCGCCACTGAGCGGGGTTCGCGGCTCCACAGTTCCAACAGGAAATCGGCCTCCTGATGCAGGACCAGGCGCGGCAAGTGCAAATGCTCGTGGAGCAGGTCATGGACGAGTCGGGCATTGAGCGGGCAGCCATCGATCGGCGGGCGCCAGTGGCAGGCCAGGAGTTGGCCGTCGGCGGTCAGCGATTGTGCGGCGCGTTCGATCAGGTGCTTGAGGTCAGGAGCGTCCAGGTAATAGCCGACTTCGCTGAGCACGATCAGGTCGAACTGTTCGTTCGGCCAGTCGCCCGGCAGGCGGCCCTGACGGACTTCGGCATGCTCGAACAGGCTCAGACGCGTGCGGGCCAGTGTCACCGCGGCGGCCGCGGTGTCGCAACACAACAGGCGGTCGCAGCGGGTGGCCAGGTCGGCACTCAGTTCCCCGTTGGCGCAACCCGGCTCGAAGATCGCGCGATAGTGTGGCCGGGGCAGCGCGGCCAGAGTGATGGCGCGTTTGCGCTGTTCGTACCAGCGATCACGGAACGCCCAGGGATCGTCGTTACCCGCAAACAGGCCGTCGAAGTAGCGATCCTCGACGCTCATAGAAACACCACTTCGAAGGGTTGCAGCAGACGATCCAGCACATAGGGGGCCAGGACGGGCGGCAAACCGATGTGCGGGTCGCCTTCCAACTGGCTGGCGAAGGCGTGTACGGCGTGACGCTTGCGCGCTACCTGATGGGGCGTGAGCAAGACTTTTCGCGCCCGGTGCCACGGCACGCCACTGTCATCGGGGGTTGCCCAATGCCAGGTCCAGACGGGCAGTTCGTGCAGGGTGGCCCCTACGCGCCGGGCCGCCTCCGCGCTGGCACGACCCACCGCCTCGTGGTCGCAATGACCGTCTTCACGCCAAGTGGTAAACACCACATCGCTGGCGCACAGGTGGCGTTCGATAAACTCGCTCAACTCGGCTTCCCGCGCCGCTACCCGACTGTCGGCGAACCCGCCGCGCAGCCATTTCAGACTGTGTAGCGGCAGGCCGAGGCGGCGCAGGGCTTCGGCGGATTCCTGCGGGCGGACCGCGCTCAGACGTTCCACCGGCCAGCGCTCGGACCCCGGGTGACTGGCGCTGCCATCGGTGACCGAGATCAGCTGCAGCGCCCGGTTTGCCGCGGCGAGCAATTGCAGGAAGCCGCCGCAGCCGAGTACTTCATCGTCCGGATGGGGGGCGATGATGACGGCCCGGGAACCTTGGGGTACCAGCGTCAGGATGTCGATCACCGGTAACTGCGCCAGGTGGCTGGAGGTTTGCCACAGGTGCAGGGGCGTACCCTGGCCGACGATTGGATTGGTTTTCATAGGCTCCATGTTCCGTTGATAACCTGTCGACCCAGCGCGGCAAGGTCTCGCTCGGCGTGGCTTTGACGCAGGAACACCGGCAGGTCGGCGATCAGCCGGGCGAATTGTCGATCCTTGCAATAGGGACCGGCGCCCAGGGCGTGGCCGACATGAAGGATGACCTGTTCGGCACTATGCTCGACCGCAGCGCGCACGCGACGGGCCAGCAGCTCGGCGTTGTCCAGTGGTGCGGCGTCAATGCTCCGGGCACCGCCGCGCAGCACGTCGGCAGCGGCCTGTAATGCGCTGTCGACGGCCCCGAGGTGGGCGAGGGCATGGGGTTCTTCACGAAGGGCGCAGTGACTGCGCAGACGTTCGGCGATGCTTTGGGCAGCGCCATACCAACAGGCGGCAATACCGACCCCGCCTTGCCAGAAGCCGGGGCGCCGCAGGTAGTCGCCGGGCTGGCCGATGGCGTGCGCCCGGGCGCCATCGAACAACACGTCGACGCTGCCGGTCACGCCCATGCCGACCGCGTGCCAGCCTTGATCGGTGATGGTCACACCGGGTTGATCCAGCGCCACCGCCACCAGCTGCTGTCGATCCTGCTCGTCCCAGGCGGTCAGCAAGCCGTGGCTCAACACCGCAGCTCCTGAACACCAGGCCTTGCATCCGTTCAGTACGATCGATTGCCCCTGTGGGCTGACCTTTACCCGCGCCTGGGGCGGTTCGGCGGCCCACATGCCCCATGTACTGCCCGGTGTTGGCGAACCGCCGAGTTGCTGGATGATCGCCAGCGCATCGGTATGGCCCTCGTACAACTTGCACAACCCCAGATCATGCCCGCCGACCGCGGCCAGCGCCTGGAAACGCTCCAGGGTCCGGCCACTGCCGGGCAGGGGAAGCCGGTCGAGACCTGCCTCCACCAGCGCCCGCAGGCACCGGCCTAACGCCTGGGTATCTGCGTAGTCCGGTGTCTGGCGATGCAGAAAACCCTGGAGGTCCATTTCACTCGTCATCCTCACGGTGCAGTTCGAACAGCAGCAGCGAACGCCCGGTCACCGAGTACTCGTGGCCGAACTCGAAGCGTTCCTGCCCGCGAATGGAAGGTTGGTTGGTGTCGATCATGCAGGTCCAGTAAGTGCCATCGGGCACTTCCGGCAGCAGGAAGTTGACCACGTCATGGTGAGCGTTGACCACCAGCAGCAGGGTCGCATCGCCGCCTTTGCGGCGGATCCCGGTTTCCTGGGCGCGGCCATCGAGCAGCATGCCCAGGCAGCGGCCATGGGCTTCTTCCCACTGTTCGATGCTCATCTCGCTGCCATCCGGCGCCAGCCAGGTGACGTCCTTGACCCCGATGTCTTCGTTGTAATTGCCCACCAGGAAGCGCCCGCGACGCAGGATCGGGTAGGCCAGGCGCAGCTTGATCAGGCGTTTGACGAACTTGAGCAGGGCCTTGCCGTCTTCGCTCAGGTCCCAGTTGACCCAACCGATCTCGCTGTCCTGGCAATAGGCATTGTTGTTGCCTTCCTGGGTGCGGGCGAATTCGTCGCCGGCCACCAGCATCGGCGTGCCCTGGGACAGCAGCAGCGTGGCGAAGAAATTACGCATCTGGCGCTGACGCAGTTCATTGATCTCGGGATCGTCGGTCGGGCCTTCGACGCCGTGGTTCCACGACAGGTTGTTGTTGCTTCCGTCCTGGTTGTCCTCGTCGTTGGCTTCGTTGTGCTTGTCGTTGTACGAGACCAGGTCGTTAAGGGTGAAACCGTCGTGGGCGGTGATGAAGTTCAACGACGCATATGGCCGCCGGCCCCGCTGGTTGAACATTTCGCCGGAAGCGGTCATGCGGCTGGCGAAGTCCGCGAGCTGGCCGTCATCGCCTTTCCAGAACGCGCGCACGGTGTCGCGGAACTTGTCGTTCCACTCGACCCAACCCGGCGGAAAACCACCGACCTGATAACCGCCCGGGCCGCAATCCCACGGCTCGGCAATCATTTTCACCTGGCGTAGCACAGGGTCCTGGCGACAGGCGACCAGGAAGCTGTGACGTTCGTCGAAACCCTCATGGTAACGGCCGAGAATGGTCGCCAGGTCGAAACGGAAACCGTCCACGTGCATTTCCGTGGCCCAGTAGCGCAGGGAGTCGGTGACCATCTGCAGCACACAGGGGTGACTCAGGTCCAGGGTGTTGCCGGTGCCGGAATCGTTGATGTAGTAGCGCTTGTCGTCGGGCATCAAGCGGTAGTAAGAGGCGTTGTCGATGCCGCGCATGGACAGGGTCGGGCCCTGTTCATTGCCCTCGGCGGTGTGGTTGTAGACCACGTCGAGGATCACTTCGAGATTGGCTTCGTGCAGGTGCGCGACCATCTCCTTGAATTCGGCGATCTTGCCGCTGGCCAGGTAACGCGGGTCGGGGGCAAAAAACGCGATGCTGTTGTAGCCCCAGTAATTGGTCATGCCCTTGTGCAGCAGGTGCTGGTCATTGACGAAGGCATGGATCGGCAGCAATTCCACGCTCGACACACCGAGCTTGCGAATGTGTTCCAGCACGTCATCGACCATCAACCCGGCGAAGGTGCCACGCTGGCTCTCGGGGACGGAGGGGTGACGCATGCTGATGCCGCGCACGTGTGTTTCATAAATGATCGTCTTGTCCCACGGCACGCTGACACGATGGTCGTGCCCCCAGGTGTGGGCCGGGTCGATGACCTTGCATTTGGGCACGAAGGGCGCGCTGTCACGCTCATCGAAGCTGAGGTCGGCGTCAGGGTGGCCGATGGTGTAGCCGAACAACGCTTCGGACCATTTCAGCTCGCCGACCAATTGTTTGGCATAGGGGTCGATCAGCAATTTGTTGTGGTTGAAGCGATGACCGTTGGCCGGGTCGTAGGCACCGTAGACACGGTAGCCATAGATCAGCCCCGGATGTGCATCCGGCAGGTAACCGTGGTAGATCTCGTCGGTGTATTCCGGCAACTCGATGCGTTCGAGCTCGACTTCACCGGCATCATCGAAAATGCACAATTCAACCTTGGTGGCGTTGGCGGAAAACAAGGCGAAATTGACCCCCAGGCCATCCCAGGTCGCGCCCAGCGGGAAGGGCAAACCTTCACGGATTCGCGATGGCGTCTCGACGTGCGGTTCTGGCGCGGATTTCTTTGTACTGCTCATACATGCTCCTGCAAAAGGGGGACAATTCGTGGCTCAGGGGTTTTTCGAAGGCGAGCGAGCCCTCGGTGGCGAGAGGGCTCGCCACGCATTCATTCAGAATAGGTAAGGAAGCGTTAGACCGCGGGTGGTTTTCGCGCGGCGCGAGGCTTTTTCACGGCGGCTTTTTCACCAGGGGGGATCACCGATGAGGCAGCGGCCGGCTTGGCTTTGGCCTTGGTTTTTGGCTCTGCACCCTTGCCATCGAGCGCCTTGTCATTGACTAGCTTGCCGTCGGGCTTTTTCGTTGCTGTCTTGGTCGCGGCAGTTTTGCCGCCTGCAGCTTTTGACGATTTGTTCGGTGACAGGGCTTCGGCTTCAGCCAGCTTGCGGGCCATTTCCCAGTGACGGGCGTCCTGGCCTTCGGGCTTGCCTTCCGATTCCCAGATCTGATAGGCAAACTCGCGGATGCGTTTATCTTCGGTACTCATCGCTATGCTCCTGAACTGCACTCAAGTGTCGGTAGTTTGGATAAAGAGATTGACCGGGAAGTCCCCCAGCGCAGCGCTGATCATCAGCTCCCCTTGGGGTGTGACTGCGACGCCGGAAAAAAGTCCCTTCAAATGTTGATCAGAGGTGGCGAACGGTAATTTGACCCGGGTATCGCCCCACAGCCGCGCGTCGATCCGCGGTTCGGCACTGTTTTTCAGCAACTCGGCGCAGCGGATCGGCACGATCACGATCGCCCGTTTTCCTTCTACGGAGCGGGCAAACGCCAGCACCCGGTGCGCCTGGCTGCCGACAACTTCCAGGGCTTGATACGCCCCTCGCCGGAACAGCTCCGTGTGTTCGGCCCGCAGATTCAACGCCTGGGCGATCAGGCTTTGCTTGATGCGCCCGTCTCGCCAGGTCGTCAGCAGTTCGGGCAAGTCCGCCGAGGCGTCCAGCGCCCGTTGCCTGTCTGCGTAATCCACCGGCCGCCGGTTATCCGGATCCACCAGGGTGAAATCCCAGTACTCGTTGCCCTGATATAAATCCGGTATGCCCGGCACGGTCATGCGCAGCAAGGTTTGCGCCAATCCGTTGAGTGCGCCGGGTGCGGCGAGGGTATTGACCGCCTTGCCCAGGGCTGCACGCAACAGTTCACCTTCGGGACTGAGCATCAGTCGTTGCAAAAATTGC
Organism: Pseudomonas silesiensis; assembly: GCF_001661075.1. NCBI lineage: Bacteria > Pseudomonadati > Pseudomonadota > Gammaproteobacteria > Pseudomonadales > Pseudomonadaceae > Pseudomonas > Pseudomonas silesiensis. The sequence goes on along the minus strand of NZ_CP014870.1, from coordinate 3,343,139 downwards.
TGCATCGCTTGTTCGTAGGCGTCGTTGGGCGCGCTCCAGCTGCTTTGCAACTTGGCCTCGCGCAAGGCTTTCTGCTGCCACTGCCAGAGTCGTTGGGTGTACGCCTCGATCGCTATGGGATCTTCGCTACGCAGGTCCAGCGGCCAGCTGCCGAGGATCGCTTGATACAGGATCAACTCGTCACCCGTCGATGGCATCTGGTCGTCATCGCGCAGAGGTCGGGCCAGGGCTTGCCAGAGCGGCACTTGCTCGGCGTACCAGGCACTGCGTTCGCTCAGCACCGCCAACCGCGCACGGGTGTCTTCGCCGCGTTTGTGGTCATGGGTGGCGGTGGCCAGCAAGTTATCGGGAAACGCTTCGAGACGGTTCAGGCAAACGGCGTGGAAGTCGGCCACCGGGGCACTGAACTGCTCGGTGCTGAACCCCACGTCATTGCGCGACAGCAACACCGCCGAGCGATAGAACGCAGTGTCTTCCACTGCCTTGGCCGCGGCCGGCGAGGTCAGTTGCTGGAAGCGAACGCAGGCGTGCTTGAGCATCTTGCGCTGGCGACCCGCCGGGCGTTTGCGCCACGGTTCACCGCCGAGCCAGCGGGCCAGGCAATCGAGCACCGGCCAATCGGCCTCGCTGAGCGATTGCCGGGCGCCGTCCATGGCCTGCTGGAAAAACACATCGTCTTCGGCGCTGCGGCCACGGGGGCTGATATAGGTGCGATACACCGGGAAGTGCACGATCAGTTCCTGCAACGCCCGCCGGATTGCGCCGAGGGTCAGGTCGCGGGTCATCAGGTCGTCACGGGCGACTTGCAGCAACGCCTGGGCGACACTCTCGAAGTCCCCGGCGAGAGAACCGTTAAGGATCTGCTGGCGGGCCAGTTGCGCTTCCTGGCGAAAATCGGCGGGCCGTTCGCTGTAGCGGCTCCAGAGCTTGCCCAGGGTCTGGGCGCCTTCCGGGTCGTGTTGCAGCAACGACAACTGGTTCATGAATTCATAACCGGTGGTGCCGTCGACGGACCAGTCGCGGTGCAGGGTCTCACCTTCGCCGAGGATCTTCTCGACGAAGATCGGCAGGTGCCGCTGCGGTGACAGGCTGTCGACCCGGCGCCGCAACTTGCGGCAATAGCCACGGGGGTCGGCAAGGCCGTCGATGTGGTCGATACGCAGGCCGTCGACCAGGCCGTCGGCCACCAGTTCGAAGATCTTCGCGTGGGTCTCTTCGAACACGGCCGGGCGCTCGACCCGCAGGCCGCCGAGTTCGTTGACATCGAAAAAGCGCCGCCAATTGATATCGTCCGCCGCTGTGCGCCAGCTGGCCAGGCGATAGCTTTGGCGCTCCAGCAAGTCGTGCAAACGCTCGAACCCCTCGCGCGTCAGCGAATCATAAGCCTCCACGTTGCGCTGGATCGCTTGCGCAATGACCGGATCAGCAGCGAGGTCGCGCAGCTCCGCCTTGAGCGGGATCGCCAGGCTGTGCGCATCCATCTGGTAGCTCAAGGCGCTGAAACGGTCGGCCAGGGATTTGAGTTGCTCGGCTTGATCGGCATTCAGCGCGTCATCGGCCTTGAGCAGTTCGCCGTAAGCCGTCGGGCAGATCGGGAAGTGATGCTCGTAGTGCTCGACATGAAACGCGCCGTGCTCTGCATCGAAACGCAAGGGCAGGGTGCCGTCCTGCAGGGCGACGCCGTAATCGCTGCCGAGGAAGGGCAGCAGCAGCTGGCCTGACATCAACGGATCGGGGGAATGCCACTGGATATCGAAGAACTCGCCGTAGGGGCTCAGGCGCCCCCATTCCAGCAAGTCCAGCCACCAGGGGTTGTCGCCACCGCCGACCGCCATGTGGTTGGACACGATGTCGAGGATCAGCCCCATCCGGTGCTCACGCAAGGTGCTGACCAGGCGGCGCAATGCCGCTTCGCCGCCCAGTTCCGGATTGACCGTGGTCGGGTCCACCACATCGTAGCCATGCATGGAGCCCGGACGCGCGCTCAGCAGTGGCGAAGCATAGAGATGGCTGATGCCCAGGCTGGCGAAATAGGGGACCAGCGGCACCGCCTGGTCCAGGGTGAAGCCTTTATGAAACTGCAGTCGCAGGGTCGCCCGCAACGGTTGGATGAGCGCTTGATTCATTGGTCACGCTCGGCCGCCTGGAGTCGCGCGCAGGCGAGCAGTTCCAGACGCCGGGCGGCGTCCGGGTCATCGAGCAGGGTTTCGCTGTCACCGGGTAAACGTCGCGACCAGTTGGGATGGGCGTCGGTGGTGCCGGGCAAGTTGGCCTGCTGTTCAATGCCCAGGGCATCTTCCAGCGGCAGCAGCACCAGCGGCGCCGGGGTATGGCCGAGGAAACGGATCGCGGCATCCAGCACCTGATCGGTTTCATGGGACTCTTCGCGGAAGTTCTGCGGGTCCTCGCTCAACACCCGGCGCAAGCCTTCGCGCTCGCGTTCGCGGTGCTGGCGCCATTCGATTTCACCCGTGGCGTCGACCATGCCGAGACGTGCATTCCAGTCGATATCGTGGCCGTGCCACCAGCCATTGAGGGTCGGCAAGTCATGGGTGCTGGTGGTGGCCAGCGCGTTGTCCGGCCAGTCGAGCATCGGCTTGAAATGGGCGTTGTCCTGTTCGAACAGAAGTACGCGCATGCCAAGAATCGAACGTGCAATGAGTTTTTCCCGCAGGCCTTCCGGCACGGTTCCCAGGTCTTCACCGAGGACGATGGCCTGGTGGCGATGGGATTCGAGGGCCAGCAAGCGCAGCAGGTCGTCTACCGGGTAATACAGGTAGGCGCCGTCCGCCGGGGGGGCGTCGTTGGGAATCACCCACAGCCGTTGCAGGCCCATGACGTGGTCGATGCGCAGGCCGCCGGCATGGGCGAAGTTGTCCCGGAGCATTTCAATGAACGCCCGAAAACCGTTGCGCACCAGGCCTTCGGGGGAGAACGCGGAAATGCCCCAGCCCTGGCCGGTGCGGTTGAGAATGTCCGGTGGTGCGCCCACGGTCAGAGAGGCGAGCAACTCGTCCTGGCGACTCCAGGCCTGGCTGCCGCCGCCGTCGGCACCCACCGCCAGATCGGCGATCAGGCCGATGCTCATGCCGCTGGCGCGGGCGGCGGTCTGTGCGCGCTCCAGGCAGCGGGTGATCAGCCATTGGCAGAAGGCAAAGAAGCCGATGCGGCCGGCGTTTTCTTCGGCAAACGCGGCGAGGGCGGCGCTGCGCGGGTCGCGCCATTGTTCGGGCCATTCGCGCCAGTCGAGGCCTTCACCCTTGGCGGCGCGGGCTTCCTGGATGGCTTCGAAGCGGCAGTGATTTTCCAGGGCTTCGCCGCCAGCGTGGCGGAAGCTGCCGAAGTCGGCATGCAGTGGGTGTTCGCCCTGGACAAAGCCTTCGTAGAGCGCCTGCAACAGACGATGCTTGGCCTCGGCGGCCACTGGCCAATCGATCAGCGGCAACTCTTCAAGGTGCTTGAGTTCGGCGGCAAGCCCCGTGGCATCGATTGCCGTACGCACGGCGCGCTCGCCAAGAATGAGGCCCGGTGCGGCATAGAGGCTGTTGAGGAACAGACGGCTGGACGGCGAATAAGGGCTGTAGCGATGGGTATCGTTGGCAAACATCGCATGCAGCGGGCTGATCGCGATGGCTTCGGCACCACGCTCGCCAGCGACCCGGACCAGGTCTTCCAGGGCCTGGGTGTCGCCGAAGCCACCGTCGCCGGGACGGCGCAAGCCGTACAGCTGCACGCTCAGGCCCCAGGCACGGGGGATCGGGTTGTTGACGGCATCGCCGACGCTGTAGCAGCGAGCCGGGGCGACGGCCAGGGTAAAGGATTGTCCGTCGATGCTGACGTGTTGATAACCGACCGGAATCAGCCCAGGCAGAATCGCCTCGGCGTCCAGCTTCAAATTGAGCCGCGATCCATCTTCGAGATGGACCTCGCAGGGCGTTTGCGGCTCGAAGTAATGCGCCAGATTGAGACCGACGCCGACGTCTGCGGTCATCAGCGGCGGCAGGTGACGGGTCTGTTGCACTTGCTGCAATTGCAGCAGGCTGGCGTCGATCTCCTGTGCGGAGCCGGCCGGGTGGCCGAGTCCGGTGAGGACGTTGCGCAAAACCGATGGGGCGACTTTCTGCGGGCGGCCATTGGCGTCGATCCAGTCGACTGCCAAACCAGCTCGGCTGGCCAGTATTTCCAGTTGCGCATCACTCATTGGCGCTCTCCATCCAGGGGTAGCATAGGGGCTGCGGCCGTGAGGCTGACTAGCGCGCAATACGGGGCAAGCGTGCCCTGATCCAGCAGACCGGCCGACTGCGGCGGGTGTTCGAACAGCAGCGAAGCGTCGGCCTGCGGTGAGTGGACCACAGGCTTGTCGCTGAGGTTCAGGTCAATACGCAGCTGACTGCCATTACCCAGTTGCCAGCGCGCGGTCACCGCTCCCTCGGCCAGCACCTCGGCGCCCAAGGCAACGGTACCCGGCAGATGGGGAATGATGTGCTTATGCCGAAGCCGCAACAGTTGGTGATACAGGCCCTGCATGACCGATTGCCGGGTGGCGGTCAGTTTGGGCCGGGACGCCTCAAAGGTCTGTCGCGCGTTCGGATCGGGAATCTGCTCGCGTTTATGCGGATCGGTAAACGCGCTGAACGCGGCAAATTCGTTGCGTCGTCCTTCGCGCACCAGTTCCGCCAGTTCACCGTGGTGACTGGTGAAAAACAGGAAGGGTTCTTCGGCGGCGAATTCATCGCCCATGAACATCAGCGGGATCATCGGCGACAGCAACAGCAGCGCAGTGGCGGCTTTCAAGGCCTCGGGGCTGGTCAGTTGATGCAGGCGTTCGCCAAAGGCGCGATTGCCGATCTGGTCGTGGTTTTGCAGAAACAGCACAAAAGCACTGGGCGGCAGATGGCCGCTGGGTTCTCCGCGGGGTGTTCCGTGGCGGGTGACGTGGCCCTGAAACACGAAACCCTGGCTCAGGCAGCGAGCCAGTTGCTCGGTGGGGTTGTCGGCATAGTCGGCGTAATAGGCGTCGGTTTCGCCGGTGAGCAGCACATGCAGGGCATTATGGCCGTCATCGTTCCACTGCGCGTCGAAGCCTTCCTGCAGCAGGCTGGCCTGGTTGTGCTCGTTCTCCAGCGTCAGCCACACATGTCGAGCCGGATCTGTCTGCTCACGAACCCGTTGCGCCAGTTCCTGGAGGAAGTCGGGACTTTCAATGGCGTGGACCGCGTCCAGGCGCAGGCCGTCGAAGCGGTATTCGAGCAGCCACATCAGCGCGTTTTCGATGAAGAAATCCCGCACCTCGCGCCGCCGGAAATCAATGGCGGCACCCCAGGGGGTGTGTTTGTCTTCGCGGAAAAATCCCTTGGCGTAGCGATGCAGGTAATTGCCGTCCGGGCCGAAGTGGTTGTAGACCACGTCGAGAATCACCGCCAGGCCATGGCCGTGGGCGGTGTCGATCAGGTGCTTGAGTTGTTCGGGGGTGCCATAGGAGGATTGCGGTGCGTAGGGCAGGACGCCGTCGTAGCCCCAATTGCGGTCACCGGGGAACTGCGCCAGAGGCATCAGTTCGATCGCGGTGACTCCCAGTTCGACCAGGCGCGCCAGGTGCTTCTCGACGTCACTGAAACCGCCGAGGGCACCGACGTGCAATTCGTAAATCACCGCCTCGTTCCATGGCCGACCCAACCAGGTGCTGTGTTGCCACCGATAGGCGAGGGGGTCGACCACTACGCTGTGCAGATGTATATCACCGGCCTGGGCGCGGGAGGCCGGGTCGGGCACCTCCAGCTCCCCATCGATGTTGTAGCGGTATCGCGTGCCGGCGGGGCAGCGAGTGTTGATCACGAACCAGCCATCAGCCTGAGGCAATAGTGGCAAGGATTGTCCATCTTCCAGTTCGACACTGACAAAAAACGCATCTGGCGCCCACAAGGCAAAACGCGTGTGTTCTGCGTCCAGCATGATTGCGCCGTGGGGCCAGGTCTCAAGGGTCCGTAACGGCATCTATTGAAAACCTCTTACTGTCTGTGCGATTTACCCAGTGCTTTAGCCACCAGCTGTTCGTAGAGTTCGGCGTAGGGTTCGACCGCCTTGCACCAGTTGAATGGCGCGGCCATGGCGCGGCAGCGCATGGCATTGAGCAGATCGGGGTAGGCGAATACCTTGAACGCGCGGCTCAGGGCTTCCTGGTAACTTTCCACCGTGGATTCGTCGAACAGGAACCCGGTCACGCCGTTTTCGATGGTGTCGGCCAAGCCACCGGTATTGCGTGCCACCGGCAATGAACCGAAGCGCTGGGCGTACATCTGGCTCAGGCCGCAGGGCTCGTAGCGCGACGGCATCAGCAGGAAGTCGCTGCCGGCGAACATGCGTCGGGCGTCGGTTTCATTAAAGCCGATGCGCACCCCGATTTGCCCAGGGAAACGCAGGGCCAGCTCACGCATGGCTTGTTCTTCTTCCGGCTCGCCACGCCCGATGATCGCGATCTGGCCACCGGATTCGACGATGTATTCGGAGACGGCTTCGGTCAGGTCCAGGCCTTTCTGATAAACCAGGCGCGAGACCACGGCGAACAGCGGACCTTCGCTATCGTCCAGGCCGAACAGCTCACGAACGTGGGCGGCGTTGACGGCTTTGCCTTCCCAATCGCCGATTTCGAACGGGCAGAACAGGTGGGGGTCGGTGGCCGCATCCCAGCTTTCATCGATGCCGTTGGGGATGCCGCTGAGCAGACCTTGCTGGGTCTTGGCGGCGAGAAAACCGTCGAGGCCGCAGCCGAAGGCCGGGGTGGTGATTTCCTGAGCGTAGGTCGCGCTGACCGTGGTGATGTGGCTCGAATACGCCATGCCGGCCTTGAGGAACGACATCTTGCCGTAGAACTCCATGCCATCCTGTTGCAGGGCATGGGTGGGGATTCCCAGTTCCGGGCATGATCCCAGGCTGGTCACGCCCTGATACGCCAGGTTGTGGATGGTGAACAGGGTCGGGGTGCGCTGTCCACGCCAGTGCATATAAGCAGGTGCAAGGCCGGCCGGCCAGTCATGGGCATGCACCAGGTCCGGGCACCAGTGGATTTGTGCGAGGTTGGCGGCGATATCGGCGGCGGCCAGGCCCAGTCGGGCGAAGCGGATATGGTTATCCGGCCAGTCGCGACCGTTGTTTGCGCCGTAAGGCGACCCTTCGCGCTCGTAGAGTTCGGGGCAGATCAGCACGTAGATGACCAGGCCGTCAGGCATGTCCATGCGCCCGATCTTGCAGGGAGGCAGGGCTGCGTGGCCGCCCAGCTCGCCAATGATATGAATGGGGTTCTCGCTGTGCAGTACCTGGGGGTATCCGGGAATCAATACACGCACATCGTGCAGTTGAGCCATGGCCCGGGGCAGCGCTGCGGAAACGTCACCCAGCCCGCCGGTCTTCACCAGATCGGCAATTTCGGAGGTGACGAACAAGACTTTCTTTCTATTGGGATTGTGCCTGGCAACCGGTGCCAGCGCCTTGGTGCCCGTGACGCTGATCGTTTGGGCACTGCCTGAACTCACGACGCTCGACTCGCCGACCTGCTGATGAGCACGTTCTCCCTGAATATCTAAAGCCGCACTGATCATATGAATCTCCCGTGTTATTGATCTAATTCTTAGGTCTGGCAGACGATTTTCCGTGGCCAATTCATGTGGCCGGGCGCAAACGCGCTACGCATCGGAGAGCAAATGCTGCCCATGCGCTGAAGCAGTAACGCTTGAAATGGACATTGCAAGGATTGCACCAGTCGCAACACACCTCCCTGTCAGGTGACCTGTCGCGACAGGTAAAAGTTTCGAGTTTTTTTTCACTTTATGACCGACCGGTTTCGCCTCGCGCAAAGGAGTCTAGGCCAGAACTTAGAGCGGGGAAGGCCGAATGGCAAAATTGTTCGACAATCGGTGCAAAGAGGTACGGGCGTGCCGTTTAGAAGGCGAAATTCACCGACGAAGGGCTGCTTTTTCAATGATTTGGCGTCAAAAAAGCTGAGTAACGACACATTATCGTGCCCCAGACGGCAAGGCTTGCGCACTATTACGGTGCACGCATGCGTCCCGCTTTTGGCCGAACCGCTGCCTTACGGGGCACCGTGCGGCCTTGGTATAGTTCGGCTCTCGTTCTTGCCCGGTAAAGGATCACTCGCATGGCTCAGTACACCGCATTCACCGTCGAATTGGCAGATAAAATCGCACACGTGCAGATCAATCGCCCCGAGAAGATCAATTCGATGAACGCAGCGTTCTGGAGTGAAATCATCGAGATTTTCCAGTGGGTCGACGACACCGACGAAGTCCGGGTGGTGGTGCTCAGTGGTGCCGGCAAGCATTTTTCCTCGGGCATCGACCTGATGATGCTGGCCGGAGTGGCCAATGAACTGGGCACGGATGTCGGGCGAAACGCGCGCTTGCTGCGACGCAAGATCCTGGCGCTGCAATCGTCGTTCAATGCCGTCGACCAGTGCCGCAAACCGGTGCTGGCGGCGGTGCAGGGTTATTGCCTGGGCGGCGCCATCGACCTGATTGCCGCCTGCGACATGCGATACGCCGCCGAAGACGCGCAATTCTCGATCAAGGAAATCGACATCGGCATGGCCGCCGACGTCGGCACCTTGCAACGCTTGCCGCGGATCATCGGTGACGGCATGCTGCGTGAACTGGCTTACACTGGTCGTTCGTTTGGCGCCGAGGAAGCGCGGGGCATGGGCCTGGTCAATCGCATCTACAGCGACGCTGCCAGCCTGCTTGATGGCGTGATGGGCATTGCCCGCGAGATCGCCGCCAAGTCGCCGCTCGCCATCACCGGCACCAAGGAGATGATCAGCTACATGCGCGACCATCGCATTGACGACGGCCTCGAATACGTCGCCACCTGGAACGCCGCCATGCTGCAATCCACCGATCTGCGCGTGGCCATGGCCGCCCATATGAGCAAACAGAAACCCGAATTTCTGGATTGATTGACATGACTTCACGCTGGACCACTGCAGTACTGGACACCGATCAACCCGGCGGCTGGGCCGTGGCGCGCAGCCCCGAAGGCTTCTTGTACGACGATAACGGCGCGCTGTTTCCACGGGAGTGGCTCAAACGCCAGGACCTGTCGATCCTCGCCGAGCACGGCATCGGTCATCTGGATGGTGAGCCGGTCTATCTGCTGGAGTTGCGCAGTCACAGCGAAGTGCCGGGCTGCAACTGGAAAGGCTTGCGCGCGTTCATGCTCGAAGGCGACCACGGGGTGTTCAAGGTGCTCGGTTACGCCGCGCAGATCGGCACCTGGGCCCGCGAGCATCGCTTCTGTGGCAACTGCGGGCAGGCAACCCGGCAGGTCGTGCGCGAACGGGCGATGTACTGCGAGCCTTGCGATCTACGCTATTACCCGCGCATCTCGCCGAGCATGATCGTGCTGATCACCCGTGGCGACGAAATCCTGCTGGCGCGTTCACCGCGTTTTGTCACCGGGGTCTATAGCACGCTGGCGGGGTTTGCCGAGCCGGGCGAGTCCGCCGAGGACTGCCTGATTCGCGAGGTGCGTGAAGAGGTGCAGATCGAAGTCAGGAACATCCAGTACATGGGCAGCCAGTGCTGGCCGTTCCCGCATTCGATGATGCTCGGCTTCCATGCCGAGTACGCGGGAGGCGAGATCGTGTGCCAGGAAGACGAGATCGAAGACGCCCAGTGGTTCAACGTCAACGAGCTGCCACCGTTGCCGGCGTCACGCTCGATTGCCCGTTACCTGATCGACGTCTACGTGGCGCGGCGCCTAGGCCACGCTGAACCAGTGCTGCCAGGCTAACCGCACGGTCAGCCCCAACACCACGGTGATGAACACCGGGCGAATGAATTTCGCACCGCCGCTGATGGCGGTGCGAGCACCGAAGAACGCGCCGACCATCACCGACAGGCCCATGCTCAGGCCGATGATCCAGTCCACTTGCCCGGAAAACACGAACACCGATAGCGCCGCGATGTTGCTGACGAAGTTCATGCTGCGCGCCACGCCGCTGGCCTTCACCAGGTCGATGGGGTACATCAACATGCTGCTGACGGTCCAGAAAGCCCCGGTGCCGGGACCGGCCACGCCATCGTAGAAACCGAGGCTGAAACCCTGGCTCGATTGCCACTTTTTCCTGATCGGTGCATCGCTGTCCAGCGGCGCCTTCGGCGTGCCGCCAAACAACAGATAGAGGCCGCAGGCAAAGACAATCACCGGAAGCATCTTGTTCAGCCATTCCGCGGGCAGGTAATGCGCGACCACGGCACCGGTCAAGGCACCGACCAGGGTGCCGACGATGGCATGCGTCCACTGCCTTGGATGGAACAACTTGCGGCGGTAGAAGGTGAAGCTGGCGGTGGCCGAGCCGAAGGTCGAACTGAGTTTGTTGGTGCCCAGCACCAGGTGCGGCGGCAGGCCGGCGGTCAACAGTGCCGGCGTGGTCAACAGGCCACCTCCGCCGGCGATGGCATCGATGAAACCGGCAACAAAAGCGACAAGGACGAGGATGGCCAGGGTGGTGAGGTCAACGCTGAGTTCGAAAGGCATGGAATCGGCTTATTCGGCAGGACGCAGGTGAAGGCTGCGGGGAAGGGCCGGTATCTTACCTATATCCCTTGTTGCGGGCGACCGGGATTGTTTGTGTAAACGTGGGCAACCGCGATTGCTTTAGTAGGATCCGGCTTGCCGGCGAAGGCGTCTGCATGGGCGGTGCAGGGCTTGAGGCCGGTCTCGCTGCGGTGCGGCGGTCCGACAAGCCAGCTCCTACAGGGGGTGCGGTGTTGTCTAGAGACCGAGGTCGGACAGGCCTGGATGATCGTCGGGTCGACGACCCAGCGGCCAATGGAACTTGCGCTCGCTTTCCTTGATCGGCATGTCGTTGATGCTGGCGAACCGGTTGGCCATCAATCCGTCTTCGTTGAACTCCCAATTCTCGTTGCCGTAGGACCGGAACCAGTTGCCCGAGTCGTCGTGCCATTCGTAGGCGTAACGCACGGCGATGCGGTTGTCCGTAAAGGCCCAGAGTTCCTTGATCAAGCGATAGTCCAGTTCCCTGGCCCATTTGCGGGTCAGAAAGCCTTTGGCTTCTTCGCGATTGCTGGCGAACTCGGCCCGGTTGCGCCACCGGGTGTCCAGGGTATAGGCCAGCGACACCCGTTCCGGGTCGCGGGAGTTCCAGCCGTCCTCGGCCAGGCGAACTTTCTCGATGGCCGATTCACGGGTGAAGGGCGGTAAAGGCGGACGAACTTCGGCGTTAGACATTTAAAGTCTCCCTGGCAGATTAACGTTCAAGCAAGTTGTCGGGCTTATTTGAAGCGTCACAGGTCCAATAACTTTCGCGCCATGCATTGCGCATTATCGGCGGCACTGTGATCACCCATGACAAGCGCCACGGTAATGGCACCATCGATCAGGATCAGCAGCTGTCTGGCCAGCGTATCCGGGTCTGTGGCGCCATGTTCGGTACAAAGCTCGCGCAGGTAGTCGAGCAGCTTCTGTTTATGGTCTTTGGCAACCAGGCGAACCGGGTCTTGCGGGTCGCCGGTTTCACCGCTGGTGTTGATGAAGGCGCAGCCACGAAAGCCTTCGGAGGCGAACCAGGCCTTGAGCACGGTGAACAGGTTGAGCAGCCGTTCGGCCGGCGTTTCCGCCTGGTCGACGGCGCTCCTGTACCAGTGCATCCAGCGCAGGTCGCGCCGCTGCAGGGCCGCGACGGTCAACTCCTCCTTGTTGGCGAAGTAGCGGTAAATACTTTTCCTGGAGACGCCGGCGGTTTTCACCAGAAGGTCCATGCCGGTGGCGGCAATGCCACTTTTATAGATCAACTTTTCGGTGACATCCAGGATGATGTCGCGTGTGTCGCTGCTGGTTATTTCGTTCATGCTTCAAACAGTAGAACGATCGTTCTCCTTGGTCAAGCGGATATTTTTGTCGCCTATGAAATTGCTTCAGTGTAGGAGCAAGCTCGCTCCTACAGCGAAGAGGCCGTCACAGACACCAACAAGACCCCAGCCAATCCATGGTGTAAGCTCTCGGGTTCTTCGGATTCGACCCATTGCGAGCCCTATGCCGTCGCTTTTCAAACGATCTCTACTGCCCAAACTGCGCAGTTTTCCGCTGACCGCCGATGCCGTCACCATTCTTTCCGGCGCTGCGGAATTCCGCCGTTGCCTGCTGGAAAAAATCGCCCAGGCGACCCGACGCATCTACATCGTCGCGCTGTACCTGCAGCAGGACGAAGCCGGCCAGGAAATCCTCGATGCCCTGCATGCCGCCAAACTGGCGCGTCCGGAACTGGACGTGGTGGTGGTCGTCGACTGGCTTCGGGCCCAGCGCGGCTTGATCGGTGCCGGCAAGCAGCCGGGCAACTCGGCCTGGTATCAGGAGACCACCCGCACTCATGAAAGCGTAGTGCCGGTGTATGGCGTTCCGGTACAGACCCGAGAGCTGTTCGGCGTGCTGCACTTGAAGGGTTTTGTGATCGACGACTGCGTGATCTACAGCGGCGCCAGTCTGAACAACGTCTATCTGCACAAGTTCGACAAGTACCGCTACGACCGTTATCACCTGTTGCACAACAGCGCGCTGGCCGATTCGATGCAGCACCTGATCCAGCACGGCCTGATCGCCTCCAAGGCGGTACACCGACTGGACCTTCCGAACCTGCCGACCACCCGCAGCCTGCGCAACGACATCGGTGACCTGCGCAGCCGTCTCAAGCACGCGGCGTACGACACCACGGCGGGTACTGCCGCCAAAGACGGCTTGACCGTCAGCCCGTTGCTCGGTGTGGGCAAGAACAACCCGTTGAGCCGGGTGATTTGCGAGTTGATCGCCAGTGCCCGCGATCAACTGACGATCTGTACGCCGTACTTCAACCTGCCGCTGGCGGTCACCCGGGAAATCAACCGGGCATTGGCGCGGGGGGTGAAGATCGACATCGTGGTTGGAGACAAGACCGCCAACGACTTCTATATTCCGCCGAGCGAACCGTTCAAGGTGATCGCGGCGCTGCCGTACCTGTACGAGATCAGCCTGCGGCGCTTCGCCAAACGCCATCATCGCAGCATCGACAGCGGACTGTTGAACCTGCACCTGTGGAAGGACGGCGACAACACCTACCACCTCAAAGGCATGTGGATCGATCAGCGCTACACCTTGCTGACCGGCAACAACATCAATCCGCGGGCGTTCCGTCTGGATCTGGAAAACGCGCTGCTGATCGATGATCCCAAAGGTGAATTGCTTGCGCCACGGCGAAACGAGCTGGACGAGATTTTCCAGCACACCCGTCGCATCGCGCGTTACCAGGAGCTGGACACACTGCTGGAATACCCGCCGGCGGTGGCCAAATTTCTCAAGCGCGTGAGCCGCGTGCGGATCGAGCGGTTGTTGTACCGGATTCTCTAATGTCGGAAAAAGACACCATCTCCATGCAACTGGTGCGTGAAGCGCTGTTGCAAAGTTGCGCCCCGGGGGCTGCCACCGAAGAGGTGCTGAACAAAGTCGGCATCGATCCGGCGCTGCTGCAGACCGCCGACGCCCGTGTCCCGGCCACTGCGTATGCGCGCCTGTGGCGATTGCTGGCCAGGCGTGGGGACGACGAGTTTTTTGGCATGGATCCGCGCAAACTCAAGTCCGGCAGCCTGGCATTTCTCTGTCAATGCTCCATGGTCCAGCCGAACCTGGCCGCCGCCCTGGCCTCGGGCCTGGGTTTCCTGTCGCTGATGCTGGAGCACCTGCCCGCCCAGTTGGTTCGCCAGCAAAGCCTGGCGGAGATCGTGCTGCAGGAGGACGACCAGGACCCGCGTCGGGCCTTCACCTATTTCACCTACTGGATGATCGTTCACGGCGTGGCCTGTTGGCTGGCGGGGCGAAGGATTCCGATCCTGGCCATCGAGCTGCGCTGCCCCGAACCGGACTTCTGTGATGACTATCAGGTGATGTTCTCCGAAAACCTGCGTTTCGACCGGCCGCGCACGCGAATGATCTTCTCCGCCGAGTGCCTGGATTTGCCGATCAAGCGCACGGCTGAAGAACTCAAGCGTTTCCTGGCGCAGGCACCGGCCAATATCCTGGTGAAATACCGCGACCCGCAAAGCCTGGCCAGCCGGATCAAGCATGATTTGCGGCAATTGCCTGCCGAACATTGGCCCGAAACCGAGGCTTTGGCGCAACGACTGTGCATGTCGGCCTCGACCTTGCGTCGGCGCCTGGCCGAAGAGGGGCAGACCTATCAGGGGCTCAAGGACAGCGTGCGCAAGGAATTGGCGATCGTATGGCTGGCCGAGCCCTCTATCAGTTTTGCCGAGATTGCCACGCGCCTGGGGTTTGCCGATGCCAGCTCGTTCTACAAGGCGTTTCGCAAGTGGTCGGGGTCGAATCCGGGGCATTACCGGAGTTTGATTCTTAACGACTGATCCGGACTTTGTGGTGACAATGCTGACGCCTTCGCTGGCAAGCCAGCTCCCACAGGGTTCTGCGGCGTACACAACAATTGTGAGCACCGACAATCACTGCGGGAGCGGGCTTGCCCGCGATGGCGTTAGTCCAGGCAACACATCCTTTGGATCTTGGCCAAACCAGTCACACAACTTGATAGCTTTGACCATTGCCCCACCCCCCGCGTAGAGCGAATATTTCCCTGTTACTTACGGTTCCCCCAAACCTAATAAGAAGACCGAGGGATTCTGGCAATGCGCGATTATTTGTCTGCCACGTCACAGTTCGATTACCAGCACACCGTGGACGCCGCACTTGCGGGCGATTTGACGGCCCTCAACGCCTGTATCGAGTGTTGCGACCGACATGCCTTGCCGGGGCGCATCGCGCTGTTCTGGGAAGGCCGGGACGGCGCCAGCGCGACTTACACCTTTACCGACCTGCAGGATAAAGCGGCAAGGTTTGCCAATTTCCTCCTCGCCCAGGGCGTGAAGAAAGGCGACAAGGTTGCAGGCCTGTTGCCCCGCAACATCGAATTGCTGATCACCGTGTTCGCCACCTGGCGTATCGGCGCGGTCTACCAACCGCTGTTCACCGCCTTCGGCCCCAAAGCCATCGAGCATCGCTTGAACAGCTCCGGCGCCAAGGTCGTGGTCACCGACGCGGTCAATCGCTCGAAACTGTGTGAAGTGGCCGACTGCCCGACTATCGTCACCGTCGCCGGTCCCAAGGGGCAGGGCATCGTCCAGGGCGATTACAGTTTCTGGGCCGAACTGGCCAATTATCCCGCCGAGTGCGAACCGGTGCTGCTGACCGGCGAAGACCCGTTCCTGCTGATGTTCACCTCGGGCACCACCGGCCCTTCCAAAGCGCTGTCGGTGCCGCTCAAGGCCATCGTTGCCTTCCAGAGCTACACCCGCGACGCCGTGGACCTGCGCCCTGAAGATGCGTTCTGGAACGTCGCCGATCCGGGCTGGGCCTATGGCATCTATTTCGGCGTCACCGGGCCTATGGCCATGGGACATCCGATCACGTTCTACGATGGCCCGTTCACCCTTGAAAGCACCTGCCGGGTGATCAACAAATACGGGATCACCAACCTCACCGGCTCACCGACCGCTTATCGCCTGTTGATTGCCGGTGGCAACGAGTTCGCCCGCTCGATCAAGGGCAAGCTGCGCATCGTCAGCAGTGCCGGCGAGCCGCTGAACCCGGAAGTGATCCGCTGGTTCGCCGACAACCTCGGCGTAGTGATTCACGACCATTACGGCCAGACCGAACTGGGCATGGTGCTGTGCAATCACCATGCCCTGGAGCACCCGATCCACATGGGCGCCGCCGGATTTGCCTCGCCGGGCCACCGCATCGTCGTGCTGGACGAAGAGTACAAGGAGCTCGGCGTCGGCCAGCCAGGCATCCTGGCCATCGATCGTACCCAGTCGCCGATGTGCTGGTTCGGCGGTTATGAAGGCGCGCCGACCAAAGCCTTCGTCGGTAACTATTACCTGAGCGGCGACACCGTCGAGTGGAACCCGGATGGCAGCATCAGCTTCGTCGGCCGCAGTGACGATGTGATCACCACGTCGGGTTATCGTGTGGGTCCGTTCGACGTCGAAAGCGCACTGATCGAACACCCGGCAGTGGTCGAAGCCGCGGTGGTCGGCAAGCCCGACCCGGAACGCACCGAACTGGTCAAGGCCTTCGTGGTGCTCAGCGCGCAATACCGTCCTGAACCGGAGCTGGCCGAAGAATTGCGCCAACACGTGCGCAAGCGCCTGGCCGCGCACTCATACCCCCGTGAAATCGAATTTGTCAGCGAGTTGCCGAAAACCCCTAGCGGCAAGTTGCAGCGCTTTATCTTGCGCAACCAGGAAATCGCCAAGGCTCAAGAGGCTGCGGCGAAGAACCTTTAAGCATGAATCCAAGGACACAATGATGCAGATCGCAAACAAGGTTTTTCTCGTCACCGGCGGTGCTTCCGGACTCGGTGCGGCCACCGCTGAAATGCTGGTCGCTGCCGGCGCTAAAGTCATGCTGGTGGACATGAACGCCGAGGCGGTTGCCGCTCAGGCGCAACGTCTGGGCGCTCAGAGCGTGGTGGCCGATATCAGCAACGAAGCGGCGGCCGAAGCCGCGGTGCTGGCGACGGTCAAGGCGTTCGGCGGCCTCAATGGCCTGGTTAACTGCGCCGGCATCGTGCGCGGCGAGAAAATCCTCGGCAAGACCGGCCCGCACGTGCTGGCCAATTTCAGCCAGGTGATCAACGTCAACCTGATCGGCAGCTTCAATATGCTGCGCCTGGCGGCGGCGGCGATTGCCGAGACCGAAGCGGATGCCGATGGCGAACGCGGGGTGATCATCAATACGGCCTCGGCGGCGGCTTACGACGGCCAGATCGGCCAGGCCGCCTACGCGGCATCCAAAGGCGCGATCGTCAGCCTGACCTTGCCCGCCGCCCGTGAACTGGCGCGCTTCGGCATCCGCGTCATGACCATCGCACCGGGGATTTTCGAAACGCCGATGATGGCTGGCATGACCCCGGAAGTCCGCGCGTCCCTAGCTGCAGGCGTGCCGTTTCCGCCGCGCCTGGGCAAGCCGGACGAGTATGCCGGGCTGGTCAGGCATATCATTGAAAACAGCATGCTCAATGGCGAGGTGATCCGTCTCGACGGCGCCTTGCGCATGGCCGCCAAGTAAAGAGGATTTGTCATGACTATTGCCAACGATCCAATTGTTATCGTCAGCGCCGTCCGCACCCCGATGGGCGGTTTCCAGGGCGAACTGAAAAGCCTGACCGCGCCGCAACTCGGTGCGGCAGCGATCAAAGCTGCGGTTGAACGCGCCGGTATTGCGCCGGATGCGGTTGAAGAAGTGCTGTTCGGCTGCGTACTGCCCGCCGGCCTCGGCCAGGCCCCGGCGCGTCAGGCCGCACTGGGCGCGGGGCTGGATAAATCGACCCGCTGCACCACCCTGAACAAGATGTGCGGTTCGGGCATGGAAGCGGCCATTCTGGCGCATGACATGCTGGTGGCCGGCAGCGCCGAAGTGGTGGTCGCCGGCGGCATGGAAAGCATGTCCAACGCGCCGTACCTGTTGGACCGCGCGCGCAGCGGTTACCGCATGGGCCACGGCCGCGTACTCGATCACATGTTTCTGGACGGTCTGGAAGACGCTTACGACAAGGGCCGCTTGATGGGCACCTTCGCCGAGGATTGCGCTGAAACCAACGGTTTCACCCGTGAAGCCCAGGACGCGTTTGCCATTGCCTCGACCACCCGTGCACAGCAGGCGATCAAGGACGGCAGCTTCAAGGACGAAATCGTGCCGCTCACCGTGACCGTGGGCAAAGAGCAGGTAGTGATCAGCCACGACGAGCAGCCACCGAAAGCCAGGCTGGACAAGATCGCCTCGCTCAAGCCGGCGTTCCGCGACGGTGGCACTGTCACTGCGGCCAACTCCAGCTCGATCTCCGATGGCGCTGCGGCACTGGTGCTGATGCGCCGTTCCGAAGCCGAGAAGCGCGGCCTGAAACCCTTGGCGGTGATCCACGGCCACGCCGCGTTCGCCGATACCCCGGGCCTGTTCCCGGTGGCGCCGGTGGGCGCGATCCAGAAACTGATGAAGAAAACCGGCTGGTCCCTGGACGAAGTGGATCTGGTGGAAGTCAACGAGGCTTTCGCCGTGGTCAGTCTGGTGACCATGACCAAACTGGAAATCCCCCACGAGAAGATCAACGTCCACGGCGGCGCTTGCGCCCTGGGTCACCCGATCGGTGCGTCCGGTGCGCGGATCCTCGTGACCTTGCTCTCGGCCCTGCGCCAGAAAGGCCTGAAGCGTGGTGTGGCGGCGATTTGCATCGGCGGCGGCGAAGCGACGGCGATGGCCGTGGAATGCCTCTACTGAGGCTGACACCAATCCCTGTAGGAGCGAGCTTGCTCGCGATGGACGTTAACGATGACGGGGGCTACCTGTATGAACGCGGCGCCCTCACGTCCATCGCGAGCAAGCTCGCTCCTACAAGGGGCATGGGGCAATTTTAATTTTAAGGATTCACCATGATCCCCAATGACGACCAACAACAAATCCGCGATATGGCCCGGCAGTTCGCCGATGAACGGCTGAAACCATTCGCCGCAGAATGGGACCGCGAACATCGCTTCCCCAAGGACGCCATCGGCGAGATGGCGCAGCTGGGCTTTTTCGGCATGCTGGTGCCAGAAGAATGGGGCGGTTGCGATACCGGTTACCTGGCCTACGCCATGGCCCTGGAGGAAATTGCCGCCGGTGACGGTTCCTGTTCGACCATCATGAGCGTGCACAACTCGGTGGGGTGTGTGCCGATCCTCAAGTACGGCAACGACGACCAGAAAGAGCGCTTCCTCAAACCGCTGGCCAGCGGCGCGATGCTGGGTGCCTTCGCCCTGACCGAACCCCAGGCCGGCTCCGATGCCAGTGGCCTGAAAACCCGCGCCCGGCTGAACGGCGACCACTACGTGCTCAACGGCTGCAAGCAGTTCATCACATCGGGGCAAAACGCCGGGGTGGTGATCGTCTTCGCCGTGACCGACCCGGCCGCCGGCAAGCGTGGCATCAGCGCGTTCATCGTGCCGACCGACTCGCCGGGCTACAAAGTCGCACGGGTCGAGGACAAGCTGGGGCAGCACGCGTCCGACACCTGCCAGATTCTGTTCGAAGACGTCAAAGTGCCGCTGGCCAACCGCCTGGGCGAGGAGGGCGAAGGTTACCGGATCGCCCTGGCCAACCTCGAAGGCGGCCGTGTCGGCATCGCCTCGCAATCGGTGGGCATGGCCCGCGCCGCGTTCGAAGCGGCCCGTGACTACGCTCGTGAGCGTGAGAGCTTCGGCAAGCCGATCATCGAACACCAGGCAGTCGCGTTCCGCCTGGCCGATATGGCGACCCAGATCGCCGTGGCCCGGCAGATGGTGCACTACGCCGCGGCGCTGCGTGACAGCGGCAAACCGGCACTGGTCGAAGCGTCCATGGCCAAACTGTTCGCCTCGGAAATGGCCGAGAAGGTATGCTCATCGGCCTTGCAAACCCTTGGCGGTTACGGCTACTTGAACGATTTCCCGCTGGAGCGGATCTATCGCGACGTGCGGGTCTGCCAGATCTACGAAGGCACCAGCGATATTCAGCGCATGGTCATTTCGCGCAATCTTTGAACAAAAGGCTTTTACAATGCTTGGGAGTCATACATGAGTTACGAAACGATTTTGCTGGAAACCCATGGTCGCGTTGGCCTGATTACCCTCAACCGTCCGCAAGCGCTGAACGCGTTGAATGCGCAGATCGTCAGCGAACTGAACCAGGCCCTCGACGGTCTGGAGGCCGATTCGAACATTGGCTGCATCGTGCTGACCGGCTCGAAGAAAGCCTTCGCTGCAGGCGCCGACATCAAGGAAATGGTCGAGCTGACCTATCCGCAGATCTATCTGGACGATCTGTTCAGTGACAGCGACCGCGTGGCCAACCGCCGCAAGCCGATCATTGCCGCGGTCAACGGTTTCGCCTTGGGCGGTGGTTGTGAGTTGGCGTTGATGTGCGACTTCATCCTGGCCGGTGACAACGCGAAGTTCGGTCAACCGGAAATCAACCTCGGCGTGCTCCCGGGCATGGGCGGCACCCAGCGCCTGACCCGCGCCGTGGGCAAGGCCAAGGCCATGGAAATGTGCCTCAGCGGCCGCCTGATCGATGCGGTGGAAGCGGAGCGCTGCGGGATCGTCGCGCGGATCGTGCCGGCGGATGAACTGGTGGAAGAAGCGCTGAAAGTGGCGGCCAAGATTGCCGCGAAGTCGCTGCCGATTGCGATGATGGTCAAGGAAAGCGTCAACCGCGCGTTTGAAGTGAGCCTGTCGGAAGGCGTGCGCTTTGAGCGTCGGGTGTTCCATGCGGCGTTTGCGACGCAGGATCAGAAGGAAGGGATGGCGGCGTTTATTGCCAAGCGTGAGGCTGAGTTCAAAGGGAAGTGATGTAGCGTTTTCACTGACGCCATCGCGGGCAATCACCATCCGCTGTATCTCGCTCGACCCTTCATAAATCTGCGTGATCCGCGCATCCCGGTAATAACGCTCCACCGGGTAATCCTCCAGATAACCATACCCGCCATGAATCTGCATCGCTGACGAGCAGACCTTCTCGGCCATCTCCGAGGCAAACAACTTCGCCTGTGAAGCCTCCGACAGGCAAGGCTTGCCCGCGCTGCGCAGGCGCGCGGCATGCAGGATCAGCAACCGCGCCGCATTCAACCGCGTGTGCATATCGGCCAGCATATTCGCAATGCTCTGATGCTCGATGATCGGTTTGTCGAACTGGACCCGATCCCGCGAATAGGCCAGCGCCGCTTCGAATGCCGCACGCGCAATACCCAATGCCTGCGCCGCGATCCCGATGCGCCCCCCTTCGAGGTTCGACAGGGCGATGGCCAGGCCTTTGCCGCGTTCGCCGAGCAGGTTGGCTTCGGGGATCGTGCAGTTGCTCAGGGTCACCGCGCAGGTGTCGGAAGCGCGAATGCCCATCTTGTGTTCGGTGCGATCGACGATGAACCCTGCAGTGTCGGTGGGGACCAGGAACGCCGAGATGCCGCGCTTGCCCAGATCCGGATCGGTCACCGCGAACACGATGGCCAGTTTCGCCCGTTTGCCATTGCTGACGAATTGCTTGGCACCGTTGATCACCCACTGGCCATCGCGCAGTTCAGCGCGGGTGCGCAGGTTGTGGGCCTCGGAACCGGCCTGGGGCTCGGTCAGGCAGAAGCAGCCGATGGCCTGGCCGCTGGCCAGATCCGGCAACCAGGTCTGTTTCTGTTCTTCGGTGCCGTAGTTCAACACCGGTCCGCAACCCACCGAGTTGTGGATGCTCATCAGCGCGCCAGTGGCACCGTCGCCAGCGGAAATCTCTTCCACGGCCAGGGCATACGCGACGTAGTCGACATAGGTGCCGCCCCATTCCTCGGGCACCACCATGCCCAGCAGGCCCAGTTCGCCCATCTTCGCTACCAGGCCATCATCGATCCAGCCGGCCTTTTCCCAGGCCTGGGCGTGGGGTGCGATTTCGCCGCGGGCAAAGTCCCGGGCCATGTCGCGGATCATGACTTGTTCTTCGCTCAATTCGATATCGTGCATGGCTCAGCTCCAGCTTGGGTCGAACCCGCTGAAAAAACTCGCGACGTGCCCGGCGTCCAGCGCCTGCAAGGTCGGCGGGTTCCAGCGCGGGCTCTTGTCTTTGTCGATCAGCAAGGCGCGCACGCCTTCGATCAGGTCGCCGCGCTCGAACCACTGACGGTCGAGGTGCAGCTCAAGGGCGAAGCAGTGCTCCAGGCTCAGGTGCCGGCCGCGGCGCAACATTTCCAGGGTCACCCCCATGGCCAGCGGCGAACGGCTTTCAAGCAGGTCGGCGGTGGTCAGGGCCCATTCATGACTGTCGGCGACCGTTACCTCACGCAGTTGCTCAACAATACTCGGCACATCGGGCAAGGCGAAGAAGTGATCGATGGCCGGGCGCAATACGCTCAGGGGTGCATCGGGCAGATGTTGCACCGCAAGTTTGGCCAGCAGGCCTTGCAGGTCCTTGAGCGGTGTGTCGTGCCATTGCAACTGATCCAGTTGCTCGTCGAGTGTGCCGAGTTTGCTGCTCTCAAGGTACCAATCGGCCAGGCCGCAATAGAGCGCATCGGCCGCGCGGATCTGCACACCGCTGACGCCGAGGTAGATCCCCAGTTCCCCGGGAACCCGTGGCAAAAAGTGGCTGCCGCCGACGTCCGGGAAATAACCGATCGCGACTTCCGGCATCGCCAGGCGGCTTTTCTCGGTAACCACCCGCAAGTCCGCGCCTTGCACCAGGCCCATGCCGCCGCCCAGGACGAAACCGTCCATCAAGGCGAGGACCGGTTTGCAGTAATCGTGAATCGCCAGGTCGAGGGCGTACTCCTCGACGAAAAAGTCCTCATGCAGGGTGTCGCCATTCTTGAAACTGTCGTACAGCGAGCGAATATCGCCGCCGGCACAGAACGCCTTCTCGCCGGCACCGCGCATGACCACTGCATGCACCTGCGAGTCCTGCGCCCAGACGTCGAGCTGACGCTGCAGCGTGCGCACCATGTCCAGGGTCAGGGCATTGAGGCCGGCAGGGCGATTGAGGGTCAAGTGACCGATATGGTTGCGCACCTCGGCCAGCACTTCGTTTTGCGTGGCATCCATGGACGAAGTCCCCGGAGAAAAAACCTGAGCAGTCATCAGTAACTCCCTGCTTTTATTGTTCTTTTATAGACAAGCTCGCGCACGAGCGATGCTGGATCGTACCAGTGCAAATTTGTGATGTACAACCGGGATATGTGCAGGTGCTTCCTGCAAATTTGCATGGCTTCACATGTATGCGAGTCTTGATGTTTAGTGTCCACCCCAAGTCACTGTGGGAGCGGGCTTGCCCGCGATGAGGCCGTGTCAGTCGATATCAATATCGCCTGACCCAACGCTTTCGCGAGCAAGCTCGCTCCCACAGGGGATGTGTGCTGTCAGTAACTCTGGTTCAGCACTTCACCAATACTGCGACGTTTGGCGTGCAACTCACTGATATGAATCAGTTGCTCGAGGTCTTCGGGGGTAACGTCAAAGAACGCTTCCATTTCCGCCAGGGCCAGCTTGAGATCCTGGGCGGTGATGGCCTGGCTGTCGATCGGCGGGTGATCGGCCGGCACCACGGCCACCGGTTCGCCGGCACGCCTGGGGTAACGGATGCGTGTCAGGTTGTTGTAGGTCAGGGCGCTGAGCAGCATGGTCGAGGCGCTGAGCATCACCGGGCCGAGGGCTTTCCAGTCCAGGGCGATGGTCGCCGGGTCCGCCAGCACCAACAGCAACGCCAGCGCCCCGGCAGGAGGGTGCAGGCAACGCAGCCAGCACATCAGGATTAGCGCCATGCCCGCCGCCAGGCAAGCGCTGCCTAGGGTCCGCCCGAGCACATGCGCCACCAGTAACGACACCACCCCGGCGCTCAAATACCCGCCAAGAATCGACCAGGGCTGAGCCAGTGCACCGGAGGACACGGCGAACAGCAACACGGCCGACGCACCCAGCGGGCCGATCAGATGCTGCGCCACTTGCATGCCGAATACCTGGCTGCAGAGCCAGACGCTGAACATCGTGCCCAGTGACATGCCGATGGCAGCGCGGCTCCATTCGGAAGGACGGGTGTTGATGGCAGCAGGTAACCAGCGAGCAAACATGAGGCACAGGATCCGTAGAAAAAACCGAGGCAAAAAAAAGGCTTAGCTGGGATACCCAGAAAGCCCTTGAAGGTGTTCCAACTATTGGGGGAGGAACCAGCACAGTGTGCCGTTCAATCCTGATGCTGACAAATTCATATTAATGAAGCTTCAGTTCATTATTTCTGATGCATGGCAACCCGCCGCCCACTCATGAAACACAGGAAACCACCCATGGCAGTCAGGGCGCTCAAGGCATAAAACATGGTGGGTGCAGGGGAGTGCAGCAGCAGGTAACCGCAGATCACCGGACTCAGCGCGCCGCCCAGGGCGGCGAGGTTCTGTGCGCCGTAATAACTGCCGCGCAGTTCCTCCGGCGCCAGGGTATCGACGAAGAGGAATTCGGCGGGGTAGATGATCATTTCCCCGAGGGTGAAGATAAACATCGCCACGCACCAGCTCACCAGGCTGTCGGCCAGGCTGAAGCCGATCAGGCCGACGATGAACAGGCTGGTGCCACCGGCGATCCAGTAGCGCAATTGTTCGCGCTTGAGAAAACGGCCGATCTGGTATTGCAGCAGGATCACGCTGATGGCGTTGCAGGCGAGCAGGGCGGCCATGGTTTCCAGGGCCCGCTTGGAATCCTCGGTCACCAGCAGGTATTGCGACAGGTACAGGGTGAAGCGGCCGTGGACCACGGTGCTGAGCAGGCAGCCGCAGGTGAACATGATCAGCGTGCGGTCGTTTTTCAGGGTGACCAGGGTTTTGAGAAAACTCTGGGGTTGGCCGATGGCGGGTGTCAGGGCCGAGTCCCTGGGTATCCCGATCATCAGGAAAATACTGAAAAACGCGATACCGCCGGCAATAAGGAAGGGTGCAATCGGATACACGCCGGCAATCACCACGCCCAACATCGGACCGGTGGCGTAGCCGATGTTGGTCAAGGTGTAGCGCAGGGAAAACGCCTTGGCGCGCTGGCCCATGGGCAGGTTTTCACTGAGGATCGCCTTCGAGCCGATCAGGAACAGGGCCGAGGCGGTTTCGGTGATCACCAGGGTGGCGGTGGTCAGGTAGAGGTTGTCGGCGAAGGTCAGCAGCACGAAGCCGATGGCACTGGAAAGCATGGCGAGGATCAGCAGTCGGCGCTTTTCGAGGCGGTCGATGATGTAGCCGCCGTAGAGCGCGAGCAGGGTGGCGATGAACACCGCGATGCCCAGCAACAGGCCGACATCCTGCTGGTTGAGGCCGAGTTTGTTGCTCAGGAACAGCGTGAGCAAAGGGCTGGTGATGGCGCGGCTGACGACGATGGTCAGCGAAACGATCATCAACCGGCGGATAACGAGTGAGTAGGTGGCCACGGTGGGGCAAATGTCCTTATTCAGATTCTATGGTGTTCGGCTTGATACCGAGTCGCTGCCATTCGCGAGCAAGCTCGCTCCCACAGGGGAATGCATTTCAACTGTGGGCGCTTGTGTGGATCGCCGATGTACCGAGTCGCCGCCCTTCGCCGGCAAGCCGGTCTCGCTCCCACAGGGGAATGCATTTCAACTGTGGGAGCGAGCTTGCTCGCGAAGGGGCCGGGTCAGGCAATGCAATGGTCAATTCAACCGACTCCAGTTCACCCAGTGCCAGTCGTTGCATGGGTTCCGTCATAGGAGGTAATCCCGATAATGCCGCTCATACACCGAAGCAGGATGATCCTCGGTCACTGGCGGCGCTGACTCAGCCCACCATCGGGCGACGTCGGCCCCCGTGGCAATCCACACGTCTTCATGCCGTTGAATCCCCTCAAGCAATTCGCGTAGCACGCCAATCCGCCCGGGCGTGGCAATGATCTCCGGGTGCAGGCGCAGCACATAACACAAGCCGAACCGGTGAAACCCGGCGAAGTCCATTTGCAGGTTGCCCAGGGTGTGGCTGTAGGACGCGATCCGTGATTGCGCCGGTGGCACGGCGGGGCTGAGGTTGAAGGCGAAGTAGGGTTCGTCTTCCAGTTCGTAGTGCAGCGGTAGTTCGATGACCTCAGGCGCGGTCGGATGAGCGAAGGGCAAGTCATCGCCACGCCAGGATGAGGACCAGCGAATGCCATGATCTTTCAACGCCTCGATGAACCCCGGCGCGCCATTGCCGGCCGGGATACGAAACCCGGTCGGACGCTGGCCGGTCAGCGCAGTCAACGCCGCGCAACCCTTGGCGATCTCGGCGCGCTGCGCGGCCAGGTCCAGACTGTCGTAGTTTTGATGGCGATAACCAGCGCAGGCAATCTCGTGACCGCCCGCCTGGATGGCCCGGATGTGGTCCGGGTTTTCCTCGGCGACGATGCCGGGAATGCACCAGCTGCCGGGTACGCCCAACTCTGCAAACAGACCGAGCAAGCGCTCGACGCCGCGCTGGCTGCCGTAGCGCCAGACCGAGAGGGTCTTGTCGCGTCCGGCGACTTCAGGCGCTTGCGTCAGGATGCCGTGCACATCGTTGTAATCGACGGTCAGCACCACGGCGCAGCGGTAGCCTTTGGGCCAGACAATGGAATCAGCCATGGTGATGCTCCTTCACCCACCAGTGGGCGACGTCGCGGCAGGTGGCGAACCACACGTCATCGCGCTGGCGCATGTGTTCGAAGAGTTTTTCCAGCAGCAGGATGCGTCCCGGTTTGCCGGTGATCTTGGGGTGGAACAGGGTGGTCAGGCACAGGCCTTCGTTCATCGCGCCGTCGTACTCGCGGCACCAGTTGTCCAGGGTCAGCTCGTAGCTGGCGGTGCGGTCCAGGCCGGATGGAAAGTCGGGCGCTCGGGTATAGGCGATGGAGGCGTAGTCGTCCATTTCCCAGCGGCCGGGGATTTCCACCAGCGGCGTGGCAAAGCCCGGCACCTTGACCAGGTACGGCCGGTCATCGCCGCGCATGCTGCTGGAGTAGGTCACGCCTGCCTCGACCAGCATCGCCGGCGTCTCGGCTCGCCAGTCGCCGGAGGGGGTGCGGAAACCTTCGGCGCGAATGTGCAGGTATTTCCAGAACACCTCGCGGGATTTGCTCATCACGTCCTTTTGCTGCTCCAGCGTCAAGGCGTAAAAGGATTCGTGTTTGTAGCCGTGGTAGGCCACCTCATGTCCGCGTTCGACAATCGCCTGGCACTGTCTTGGCCAGTTCTCCACCACCCAGGCGGGGACGAAAAACGTCGTCGGGATCCGGAATTCGTCGAGCAGGTCGAGAATCCTCGGCAGCGCCCGATAGGGGCCGTAACCGCCGAAACCGAAGTACTCGGGCTTGCGCCAGATCGAGCCGTTGAGCATGGCATCGCCGGTGGGGCCATCGAGGTCGAAGGCCAGGGCGAGGCAGGCTTTGTGTGGGGCGGGCCAGGTGGGTTGTGGCGAGGAGGACATCACAGCGCTCCATTACTCGTGGGGATACGCAATATCTGTGGTCAACCGGGAACCCTGTGGGAGCGGCGGTGCGACGATTCGACTTGCCCGCGATGACGCCGGCACAATCGACATCGATGTCGCCTGTCAGACCGCTATCGCGGGCAAGCCCGCTCCCACAATGGTTAGGTGTTGCCCGTCCTTTTTGTGATCAAAGGGCAGGCAACGGTCCATTATTTCCCGGCGTTGATGGTCACGGTCTTGATCGCGCCCAATTCCAGGTCCCATTTTTTCAGGATGGTCTGGTAGGTGCCGTCATCGATCATGCTCTGCAGCGCCACCTTCAGCGCTTCACTGAGCTCAGGCTTTTTCTTGCTCACCCCCAGCCCGGTGAACTGCTCGGAGATCGGCAGGCCCACGGTCTTGTACATGTCCTTTTCCTGGTTCTTCAGGTACGACAAGGTCTCGCTGCCCTGCATCGCCGCATCGATGCGGCTCTGGCGTAACTGCGCACGGGCGTCGGCCGAGCCTTCGGTGCCGATTACATTGATCGCAGGCTTGCCGGCGGCTTCGCAATTGGCCTTGCTCCATTCGGCGATTTCCGCGGGGAAGGTCGTGCGGCGGCTGGTGCCGACCTTTTTGCCACACAGGTCGATGATCTCGTTGGTGTCCTTGTTTTTCTGCAAGGTGTAGAACTGCGGCCCGCTGGTAAAGTAGTCGACGAAGGTCACGCTGGCCTGGCGTTCGGCCGTGTCGGTCATGCCCGACATCACCATGTCCACGCGGTCGGTGGTCAGGGCGTTGATCATTTGCTCGAAGCCGGTTTCCTGCCACTTGATCTTCACGCCCAGGCGTTCGGCCAGGGCATTGCCCAGGTCAACGTCGAGCCCGGTGAGGGTATTGGTGGCCGGATCCTTGAAGTCCATCGGCGGGTAGTTCGGCATGATCGCCACCACAACCTCGCCCTTGGCCTTGATGCTGGCCGGCAATTCGGCGGCGAATGTGAAGCCGGAGGCCATGACGCTGGCGAGTACTGCTGGAATAACGAAGTTCTTCATGGTCGTTCTCTTATGAGTGTTGTGAGGCGGCGCTTGTTTTCCAAGCATGGCACTTAGGTTCGAACGGCAGAAATGAAGCTCTGGGTGCGCGGGTTTTGCGGACTTATCAGTATTTCTTCGGGGCTTCCAGCCTCCACGATCTGCCCGCCGTCCATGAACACCATGCGGTTGGACACCTCGCGTGCGAAGCCCAGCTCATGGGTGACGACGATCATGGTCATGCCGGTCTGCGCAAGGTCGCGCATCACCGACAGCACCTCACCGACCAGTTCCGGGTCGAGTGCCGAAGTGGGTTCATCGAACAACATCAGCTTGGGGCGCATGGCCAATGCGCGGGCAATGGCCACCCGTTGTTGCTGGCCACCCGACAATTCGATCGGGTAGCTGTTGCGCTTGTCGGCGAGGCCAACGCGGGCGAGCAGTTCCACCGCTTCTTCGTGCGCCTCCTTGGGCGAACGCTTGAGCACCTGGCACGGCCCTTCGATGATGTTTTGCAGCACAGTCATGTGCGGGAACAGGTTGAAGCGCTGGAACACCATGCCGGTGGACAGCCGTTGCCGGGCGATCTGCGACTCGTTGAGCTCGTACAGTTTATTGCCGGCGATGCGGTAACCCACCAGTTCGCCATCGACCCACAGGCCACCCTTGTCGATCTTTTCCAGCTGGTTGATGCAGCGCAGCAAGGTGCTTTTGCCCGAGCCGGACGGGCCGATGATGCACAGCACTTCGCCTTGCTCGACTTCGATATTGACGTCCTTGAGGGCGTGGAAGTGGTCGTAGTACTTGTTCAGGCTCACGGCCTTGACGATGCTTCTCATGTCGGACTCCTCAAGAACGCTTGCCGGCGCCGCGAGCGAAACGACGCTCCAGGCGGCTTTGACCGAAGGACAGCACGGTGACGGTGGCCAGGTACCAGATGCCGGCGACGATCAGCAGCTCCATCACCCGGGCGTTGGCGTAGTAGATGTTCTGCGCGTTGTAGAGCAGTTCCGAATACTGGATGACGCTCGCCAGGGATGTCATTTTCACCATGCCGATGAATTCGTTGCCGACCGGCGGAATGATCACCCGCATGGCCTGGGGCAGGATGATCCGGCGCAGCGCTTGCAGGCGCGGCATGCCGATCGATTTGGCGGCTTCGTACTGACCGGTGTCCACCGACAGCAGGCCGGCACGCACCACTTCGGCGGTGTAGGCGCCCTGGTTGATGCTCAAGCCGAGCAGCGCCGCCACGAACGGCGTCATCAGGCTCACGGTGTCCATTTCGAACAGGCCGGGAATGCCGATGGTGGGGAAGATCAACGCCAGGTTGAACCACAACAGCAGTTGCAGGATCAGCGGCGTACCGCGAAACAGCCAGGTATAGGTCACGGCCACGTAGCGCAGGATCGGGTTGGCCGACATGCGCATGATCGCCGTGATCACCCCGAAGACGATGCCCAGGGCCATCGCCAGCACCGCCATGACGATGGTGTTGAGCAAGCCCCACATGATCGCCTGGGAGGTGAGGAACTGGCCGATGTATGACCATTCGATCTTGCCTTCGGCGAAGGCGCGCACCAGGCCGAGAATCGCGATGACGATTACGGTGGCGAAGAATATCCGCCCGTAATAACGCCGTGGCACATGGTGGTATTGGGTGATATCGAACTGGTTTTCCGCCAGTTTGCGCTCCGCCTGGAGTCGTTCTGCCTGGGTCTGGCTCATCTTGCTACTCCGTACACTTGGTAATTCAGGCCATTAGCGATCCCCTGTAGGAGCGAAGCTTGCTCGCGAAAGCGGTGGGTCAGTTGTCATCAGCGCTGACTGACACACCGCCTTCGCGGGCAAGCCTCGCTCCTACAGGTTTTGTGTCCTGCTTCAGAGCCGGAAGCCCTGATAGTCCTCAGTCCAGCGTTGCTGCGCAGCCAGGGCGGTCTTCAAGCGGCCGATCTGCTCGCGCACCTGTTGCGGCGCCGTGCCTCCCCAACCACTGCGCGCAGCGATGGCGGCTTCAAGGGTCAGGCTTTCACGCACCTCAGGCGTCAGGCGCGGATCGATCTCCGCCAACAGGGCCGCCGAGGCTTCCCACAGCTCGATGTCACGTTTCTCGCAGGCCTGGACCAGCGCACCGGTAATTTCGTGGGCCTCCTTGAACGGCACGCCGCGCATGGCCAGCCAGTCGGCGACTTCGGTGGCGAGGGTGAAGCCCAGCGGCGCCTGACGCCGCAACTCCTCGACATTGACCGTCATGGTCGCGACCATTCCGGCCATGGCCGGCAGCACCAGCAGCAAGGTGTCGACGCTGTCGAGCACGCCGTGCTTGTCCTCGCTCAAATCGCGGTTGTACGACAGCGGCAGGGATTTGAGGGTCGACAGCAGGCCGGTCAGATTACCGATCAAGCGGCCTGCCTTGCCCCGGGCCAGTTCAGCAATGTCCGGATTCTTCTTCTGCGGCATGATCGAGCTGCCGGTGGCGTAGGCATCGTCCAGCGCAACCCAGCGGAATTGCCGGGACGACCACAGGCAGAACTCTTCGGCGAGGCGGGAAATGTTGATCCCGAGCATGCTGGCGATAAACAGGAATTCGGCGACGTGATCGCGGCTGGCCACGGCGTCAATGGAGTTTTCGCAGACTCCGCTGTAGCCCATTTCCCTGGCCGACTGCTGCGGCTGGCGTGCAATGGCGGAGCCGGCCATGGCCGCCGCCCCCAGTGGCGACAGCGAGGTGCGCACGTCCCAATCCACCAGGCGCTGCACATCGCGCAGCATGGATTGGGCGTGGGCCAGCAAGTGATGTGCGAAAACGATCGGCTGGGCCTGCTGCAGGTGCGTGAAACCCGGGCAGATGCTGTCCACGTGTTGCTCGGCCTGAGCCACCAGGGCTTGCTGCAGGGCCAGGACTTCAACGGCCAGGGTACGCACATGATCACGCAGGAACAGGCGCAGGTCGTTGGCGGTCTGGTCATTGCGCGAACGGCCGGCGCGCAGTTTGCCGCCGAGGGCGCCGAGGCGCTCGGTCAACAGGCGTTCGATGAAGGTGTGGACGTCTTCGTCCTCCAGGGTCGGGGCGATGCTGCCAGCGCGGAAGTCAGCGCCAATGCGTTCCAGCGCATCGACCATGGTCCGGGTTTCCTGCTCGTTCAACAGCCCGGCGCGTTGCAGTTCACGGGCATGTGCCCTGGAACCGGCGAGGTCGTACGGGGTAAGCCGGAAATAGCGCTCAGGGCAACGGGACAGGGCCGCCAGAGCTTCGGACGGGCCGGTTTTGAAGCGGGCACCCCAGAGACGGTCGGTGGTTTGGGACATTATTGTTTTCCTCGTCGTTGCTCGGGAGTTGAAAATTAATCGTGTGTCCGGTCAAAGAGCCTGGCGGGCAAGTCGAATCGCCGCCCGCTCGCGCCTACAGAGTCGGGGTGCACTTGCAGGCTGAAGCAGTGTTCAAGAGGGCAGTTGCGAAGTGGCGGGAGTTGATCGAAATGTCAGCTTTTAACAGTTCGAAATCAGTGAGTTGGCACTGATGGGCGAAATTTATTAGCGGTTGCCAAGCCTGGTTTTCTGTGTTCATTATTATTGGCCAGCCATGTTTTTGTTGTTGTGCACAGAGTGTTGATTAGGGCGCCAGAGGTAAATAAGCATTATGGAAACCCCACTTTCCAATTCCGGAAACCCGCCGCTGAAAACGTCGCATCGGGCACCGCTGACCCTCAGTGGCCTGGACTTCAAATTGCTCAAAGTGTTCAAGGCCGTGGTCGAGGCGGGCGGGTTCAGTGCGGCTCAGAACGAGCTGAACGTGGGGCTGGCAGCTATCAGCAAACAGATCTCCGACCTGGAAATTCGCATCGGCATGCGCCTGTGCACGCGGGGGCGGGAAGGCTTTCACCTGACCGAAGAAGGCAGCCTGGTGTATCAGGCATCCATTGATCTGTTTGCCTCGGTCGATAACTTTCGTGATCGTCTTAGTTCAGCGCAAAACGAACTTATTGGCGATCTTGGCGTGGGGGTTATTGATAATACGATATCTGATGCCCAGTCGCCCTTAGTTGCTGCACTTAAGCAGATTAACGAAGCGTCGCCCAAAGTAAGGTTCCAACTTCAGACCTCGCAACTGGATGAGGTGGAAAGGGGCGTGGTAGAGGGGCGGTTGCTGGCGGGGATTGTCCCGGTTTATCAAAGACGGGAAGAGTTCGATTACTACGCGCTTTATGAGGAGCGCTCAGAGGTCTATTGCGCCATCGGCCATCCGTTGTTCACCCTGCCAGAGGTGGAAATGGGCAGCAATGTGCTCAAGGACTACGAGTGCATCAACCACCGTTATGCGATACATCGCGACAAACTGAACTTTACCCACTACGACAGCTTTTCGGCCTCGGCGACCCAGGTTGAAGCCGTGGCGCTGCTGATCAAGACCGGGCGTTTCGTAGGCTTTCTACCCCGGCATTACGCCGCCTCGCTGGTGGCACAGGGGCAATTTCGAGCCGTGCGCCCGGACCTGATCCACATCGATACCCCGTTCAACCTCATCCTGCGTCACAACACCGTGCGCAGTCCGCTGGTCAAGGCGTTTGCACGAGCCTTGGGGGTGGATCTGAAGGCGACGGTGGGGTGATTACGCGTGAGAGTGCTATCTACAGGCTTTTTAAATGTAAGTGCATAAATCATTAGCACCGATGCAATGGCGCGCTTTTTTCTCTCTCTTCACTTTGTTATTGCAGCCTGTCAGTCACCGCAATCAACGGTAATCCTTTCGTCTTGCGTCTGATCCTTTCAATACTACGCTTACCCACCAAGTGACTTGTCGTCTGCACTGAGCCATTCAGAACGGCAGGATGGAACGCACTCAATTGTTGGGATTAACATGGCCTTGATCGATGAAGTGAAGATAATTTGCGACCGTCTGGCAATGGACGCTGGCTGGCATGATCTTTTGTTGCAGCATGGGCTGGACATCAAGGCATGCCCGTTGGAGGCCGAATTAAAAAAACAATTACCTGTCGATCGTACTGTAAACGGTTTTGAAGATTTTTCCCTGAAGGGTAACTGCGCCATTGAAGCGGGAAATCCCTCTCGCAGCCTGCTGTACCACGCTTTTGCATCGCCCAATGTCACTACGGATTCAAAAGGCAACGCCTTAACGATCTATCCCACCGCCGCTGAAATAGAGACGGTTTTAAATTATGTCTATGGCGTATGTCCGCCTGGTCTTGAGGCGTTGTTCGAGCAAGCGGGCGAGGGGGCGGTTTTAGCGATAGTCGTGTTTGCCATCGAATATCGTCCGGGGCCCGGTACGGTTCACGGAAAACATGCCGATCTGTGTTTTTCCCGCACCGGTATCGCTCGGGTAGGGACGGCCCCTGCATGGTATGACCCGCAGCGCCGCGGCTTCTTGCCCTGGGTTGAAGACGACCCCAAGGCAATACGGGTGATGCCTGCTCGGTTCAGTGCTTATATCGCGGTACAACGCAAGGGGGATGCAGCCCGTTTCGGACCGCAGTCTTTTCAACCCGGCGATGAGGAACGCGATTTCTGGACGCCGTTACACAAGTTGTTCGAGGGCACGGAATGCATCGCAGGCATGGAGCTGAATGTGAACCTCGAGTGTTATCACATCAACGACAAGTTACGCAGATTCCATCTTAAGTTTCCGGAACCGGATTGGCAGGAACCGGTTCTTTCCGGCCCACCGTTTGTGCTCACTGACGGGTTGGCGCACTGGGCTGATGAAACCGGGTCTGGCCAGGGCCTGCTCTTGCCCGTGGCACAACGCGGCCTGGTGGAAAAAGCAACGTATGACCATCAGGATGTCTTTTTTACAATCCCGGCCGAACCCAACTATCGCGGCTACATCATCAACAGACGGTACAAACTGCTTGAGGACGGATCGATTGACGATTTAAACCTGAATCCCGATGTCGTCAATATCGTCAAAGCCGGTGGCTACAGGGCTTTACACTTTATCGACTTTACGGCGGAAGGTTGGGTGCGGGCGAGTTGCCCGATGCTTGAGACGGTGATACCAGACAATGCCGTGGCTTACTCGATAATTGCCGCGCCCGACTTTTATCCTGCGTCCTCACAGCGTGAACTACTCGAGTGGAGCGACCAACAACAGTTCCCTCAACCTTTCTTTGGCCAGTCCTTGCGGGTCCTTTCGAATCTGCGCGCGGCTGGCAACCCCGATCTGAACGGAAACTATTTCCAGCCTGACGACAAGGGAGTAACAGCGATCGTTTCGCACCCTGTCGAGGTTGAAGACCGCGCAGCATCGGGTGCTCGCACAACAAATGGCCGTGCATCCTGGTTATCCGATCGGGCAGCCGGCTCCCTCAGCCCGGGTTGGGAGATCAGCGGCCCCGATGGCGGGGGACCGCGTCCTGCATCGCTTTGCGGCTACGAGTTGGGAAGTCCGTTTACCGAGGATGTGAGGATTTGTGCATCGATTGGCGGCTATTGGCCTGCGGTCTCCCCGGATACCTCACGGACATTTGAACCCAATGCATCCCGGGTTCCAATTATTCCACTCACCGACGAAGAGGGCGGGCAGGCAGATTCCGGCTCTTGGGACGGAGTCGACGGACCAAGACTCCTCACCGATGCCCAAGGCAAGCAGGTTGTGGAATATACGGCTTTTGACCATTGCGACTACACTAAAAATGCCTTGGCAGGCCTGTTATCCCTGCATCGTACGGCGCAAACGAGCGCGGATGATTATGCGAGACGCATATGGACGCTCCATAACGCGTTCACTGCTTTAGGCGCCAGTACCCGACAGCAGAAGGCAGAGTGGTCAGTCCTGTCGTTCCGGAAAATAACCCGACCGCATGCCGCGCTGGAGTTCGCAGAGCAGGAAGCGGGAGCCGTGCTGCAGGGCGATATTCATTGCTATCAAATCTATAAACCCGATAAGGGCAGCCTCTCGACGCCTCCCGGGGACTTTACCAAACGGCAGGTCGAAATCCTTGAAATGACCTGTTCATTTGTCGGCGAAGAAGCACTCCTGAGCAAGCGGGGTGACGCTGCCTGGACGGTTCAATACCTTGGGTGACTACGATGTCGTGGTGATTGGCGCCGGGCCTGCCGGTTGCGCCGCGGCCATTTTTTGCGCCCGGCACGGCTTGCGTGTAGCGCTGCTCGAGCAGTGCGCTTTTCCTCGTGAGCGACCTGGCGAGACATTACCCCCCGGTATTGAACCGCTATTGCAGCAACTGGACGTAGCGGATGTGGTGGTGCAAGGGGATTTTATTCGTCATACGGGGCATTGGGTGCAATGGGGCGCAGAGCGCCGGTTTTCTGCGTTTGGTGGTGAACCGGCCACTCCGTGGTGTGGCTTTCAAATTCCCCGGGCCACGTTCGACAGTCTGTTGCTTGAAAAAGCCGTTGAACGGGGTGTCCATGTCGTGCAGCCGTGCCGGGTCAATGAAGTGATTCGGCACAACGATCGGGTTATCGGTGCCAGAACAACCGCAGGCGAGTTTTTTTCACGACAGCTCATTGATGCCAGCGGCTCACACTCGTGGCTGATGCGGCAACTGGCACTCGATCACTCGTTGTTTTCCCCGTTGCTGATCGCAAAATACGGTTACGCAACGGGAGAACGGGCGGCATGTGATGAGGCGCCCGGCATTGTTGCCGACGCTCAGGGTTGGTACTGGACTGCCAGAGTGGCGCCGAAACTATACAACTGGACCCGTCTGTACTTTGACAAAGCCCAGGCCCGGCAAGCCGGTCCGCCGGCAATGTTCGATCACCTGACCGCCGTGGGAGGGATCCGGGGCGCCGATGTGACCTGGCGAAGCTGTCACCGCACGGCCGGGAATGGCTATTTCATTGTGGGCGATGCCGCATTCGTGCTTGATCCAGGCACCTCCCATGGCGTACTCAAGGCCATCATGTCCGGAATGATGGCCGCACACGCCATCATCCGTGAGAACGCTTTCCCGCGGCATCGAAGCGCAATCAACACGCAATATCGACAATGGATGCAGCGCTGGTTCGTCCGTGACATGAACGCAATGGGTGAGTTGTACCGTTCGCACCCATCACCCCCGCATTGGCTGTCGATGACCGATCGGCGAAATCAGGCGACGACCGAAGCCGCCGGCCATCGCTGAAGCGGAATCGGCAATCCGCGCGATTCCCCACGCCCTATCGGGAAGTACAGGAAACCCGCGCGCGCCAGGCGTTCGGCGTCATACAAGTTACGCCCGTCGAAGATCACCGGCGCGTTGAGCCGCTGCTGGATCAGATTGAAATCCGGCGCCTTGAACTGTTGCCACTCGGTGCAGATGATCAGTGCATCGGCACCGGACAGCGCGGACTCCGGCGTGCCCATGAGCATCAACTTCGATTCATGGGGATACAGCTGCCGGGTTTGCTGCATGGCTTCCGGATCGAACGCACGCACGTTGGCCCCGGCGGCCCACAGCGCTTCCAGCAGCACCCGGCTCGGCGCATCGCGCATGTCATCGGTGTTGGGTTTGAACGCCAGGCCCCACAAGGCAAAGGTCCTGCCGCGCAAGTCACCTTGGTAGAACGCATTGATACGCTCGAACAGCTTGTGTTTCTGCCGCTGGTTGATGGCCTCCACCGCTTGCAGCAGGTCGCTGGAGCACTGCGCCTGTTCGGCGCTGTGGATCAGGGCGCGCATGTCCTTGGGGAAACACGAACCGCCATACCCGCACCCCGGGTAGATAAAGTGATAGCCGATGCGCGAATCGGCACCGATGCCCAGGCGCACGGACTCGATGTCGGCGCCCAGGTGTTCGGCCAGTTCGGCGATCTGGTTGATGAAGCTGATCTTGGTCGCCAGCATGCAGTTGGCGGCGTACTTGGTCAGCTCCGCGCTGCGCAGGTCCATGAACATGATGCGGTCGTGGTTGCGGTTGAACGGCCCATAGAGGTCACGCATCACCTCGCGTATGTCATCGCGATCGCAGCCGATGATGATCCGGTCCGGGCGGCGGCAATCGGCCACGGCCGAACCTTCTTTCAAAAACTCCGGGTTGGAAACGATATCGAACTGCAACAGTCGGCCGACCTTGAGCAGGCATTTGTCGATATGCGCGCGCAGGGCATCGCCGGTGCCCACCGGGACCGTGGACTTCTCCACCAGAATCACCGGTTGTTCGCGATGACGCGCCACCGCTTCGCCCACTGCCATCACGTAGCGCAGATCCGCCGAGCCATCGTCCCGGGACGGGGTACCGACGGCTATGAACAGCACCTGGCCGTGTTGCACCGCGAGTTTCTCGTCGGTGGTGAACTGCAGCCGCCTGGCGTCCAGGTTTTCACGCACCAGGCTGGCCAGTCCCGGTTCGAAAATGCTCACATGGCCTTGCTGCAACAACTCGACTTTCTGTGGGTCAATGTCCATGCACACCACGTCGTGGCCGACTTCAGCCAGGACGGCGGCTTGCACCAGGCCAACGTAACCGCTACCGAATACACTGATTTTCATGGGGGCTCTCCTGTCCTGATCGACACCCATCCAGGAGTAGCAGGGCCATGTTTCAGTTCATCCATCGCGTTAACCTTGACCTGCCGGGCGTGACAATTCACATTCCCGGCCACGCCAGGCAGCGTAATCGCCAGTTCTTCACCTGGCGTTGTGCTTTTCCTTTGGACTTTTCATTCAAGGCCGTTTCGTTTGACTGACTTACCCGCTGTTGTTGCCCATACGCCAAAAATCAATCCGCTGACCCTGTATCTGGCGCGACTGGCCCCGTCCAGCCAGTTGACCATGCGCTACGTCTTGCAGGATGCGGCCGACCGCCTGGGTTTCGAAGACATGAATGTCGAAGAGATTCCCTGGCATGAGTTGCAGCCCGAAGATGTGATTGCGCTGGTGGCTACCTTGCGCGCGGACGGCTACGCGCCCAATACCTCTTCGCTGTACGTCAATGCCGTGCGCGGAGTGATGAACGAAGCGTGGCGCATGAGCCTGATCAGTCAGGAACACCTGCTGAAAATGCGTTCGGTCAAGGGCATCTCCGGTACCCGGCTGTCCCAGGGGCGCAATCTGCGCCGCAGCCTGATCCAGGAGATGATGGCGGTCTGTGCCGCCGATCCTCGGCCACAAGGCCTGCGGGACGCGGCGATCATCGGGATTCTGTACGGCTCGGGGATGCGCAAGTCGGAATCGGTGAACCTGGACCTCGATCAGGTCGATTTCGCCGAACGCAGCCTGCGGGTCACTGCCAAGGGCAACAAGCAGTTGATCAAGTACGCACCGGCCTGGGCCTTCGCCAAACTGGATGCCTGGCTGGAGCTGCGCCGGTCGCAACTCAAGGAAGGTGAAGAGGACGATCCCTTCCTGTTCAATCGCATCCGCCGCGGCAGTCACATCACCCGCGAGCGCATCACCAAGCACGCGATCTATTACATTGCCCGCCAGCGCGGCGCGCAAGTCGGGGTCAAGATCATGCCTCATGACTTTCGGCGCTCGTTCATTACCCGGGTGATCGAAGAACATGACTTGTCGATCGCCCAGAAGCTGGCGCATCACAGCAACATCCAGACGACCGCCAACTATGACGTGC
The DNA here is from genome assembly GCF_001661075.1 of Pseudomonas silesiensis. Classification (NCBI taxonomy): domain Bacteria; kingdom Pseudomonadati; phylum Pseudomonadota; class Gammaproteobacteria; order Pseudomonadales; family Pseudomonadaceae; genus Pseudomonas; species Pseudomonas silesiensis. The sequence continues at coordinate 3,304,548 of NZ_CP014870.1, read as the reverse complement.
GCGATGACAACGAGCGGCGGCGGGCGGTTGATCGCTTCGATCTGTGAGGGCAGGGGTCAGGCTTCGCTCAGCACGTGGGCGTGGCCGATCATCGAGACGTGAACGGCGCTCCCCATGGGTGGCGCATACAACCCGGAACTGCGCACCATCAAGGACCGGCCTGGCTGTTGCGCGCAATTGCGCGACTGCAACTCCACCGTCAAGGTGCAGGTATTGCCGCTGAAATCGCGCTCCGTCACCACGGCACGGCAGCCGACGGCCTCTGCCGGACTCGTCTGGATGCTCACCAGGTGCAATTGCTCGGGCCGCAGCATGATCTGCGCGCATTGGTTGTTCCGGTGATTGTTGACCGGAATCCGCCCCAGGTCGCAATGGGCCCAGCCCGCCTCGATCCGCGCCGGCATGACCACCGCATCGCCGAGAAACAGCGCGGTTTGTTCATCGTCGGGATAGCGGTACAGGTCCAGCGGGTGGCCTGACTGAACCAGTCGGCCCTGACGCATCACCGCCAGCTGATCGGCAAACGACAACGCTTCACTCTGGTCATGGGTGACCAGAATGGTGGTGACGCCCGCATCGGCCAGCAGCCGCGCGACCAATTTGCGCATGGCGGCGCGCAAGCCGGTATCCAGTGCCGAAAACGGTTCGTCCAGCAGCATCAGGCGCGGCTGTTGGGCCAGGGCACGCGCCAGGGCCACCCGTTGCTGCTGGCCGCCGGATAGCTCATGGGGCCAACGCTTGGCCATGCTGGCGTCCAGCGCCACGCTGTCCATCAGTTCGGCGATCCGCTCCTGTTTTTCAGAGCCCCTGGTCGACAACCCGAAGCCGATGTTGGCAGCGACGGTCATGTGCGGGAACAGGGCACCATCCTGGGGAACATAGCCAATCAATCGTTGGTGCGCCGGCACCTCATGGGTGCTGTCGACCAGCGTCTGTCCATTGAGCAGAAGGCGACCCGAATCGGGGAATTCGAAGCCGGCGATCATGCGCAGCAAGGTGGTCTTGCCCGAACCTGAAGGGCCGACAATCACCGTGCGGCTGCCCGCGGGCACCGACAGGCTGATGTTTTCCAAGGCCGTCTGGGCACCATAGGATTTGCAGATCGAGTACAGATCGAGAGCGTTCATCGGCCCGCCGTTCGCTTGGATTGATGATAAAGAATGCCGGTCAGCGGCAGCGACAGAACGATCATCAGCAGGGCATAGGGCGCCGCGGCGGCATAATCGATTTCGCTGGTCAACGCCCAGAACCCGGTCGCCAGGGTGCGCGTACCGTTCGGAGCCAGCAGCAGGGTGGCCGTCAGTTCATTGGTAATCGCCAGGAACACCAGCGCGGCGCCCGCGGCCACGCCCGGTGCGGCCAGGCGCAAGGTGATCAGCCACAGCGCCAGGGCGGGGGAGCGACCGAGGCTGCGGGCCATGTTTTCCAATTCGACCGGTGCCTGGGCGATACCGGCGCGCAAACTCACCAGTGCCCGGGGCAGGAACATCAGCAGATAAGCCAGCAGCACCGTGATTGTGGTCTGGTAAATCGGCCGGGCGAAATGAATCGTGATGGTCACCAGCGCCAGGGCCACGACAATCCCCGGCAGCGAGCTGGTGATGTAGTTACAGCTTTCCAGCACCCGCTGCAGTCGCCCGGGCGAGCGAATCGACAGCCAGGCAATCGGGATGGCCGCCAAGGTGGTCAACATCGCCCCGCTGATGCCCAGGAGCACGGTCTGTTCCAGCGCCGGCAGCAGTTCGCTCAGTTGCCAGACTTGCGTGCCGCCAGCGATCAACCACTTACCCAACGTGATCAACGGCACCCCGAGCGCGAGTGCGCAGGTCAGGACCTGCAAGGTCAGCGCCAGCACGGCTGCCCCGGCAGACAGGTGCACGACCCGCTGTTCGCGGGGGCTGCCCGACCCGATGCGGGCATAACGCGCATTGCCTCGCGCGGCGGATTCGACGGTCAGCATCGCCAGGCAACACAAGGCGAGCACCCCCGCCAGCATGTTGGCGGCGGGGCCGTTGAAGGTGGACTTGAACTGATCGAAGATCGCCGTGGTAAAGGTGTCGAAGCGGATCATCGCGTACAGGCCATATTCGGCCAGCAGGTGCAGCCCCACCAGCAAGGCGCCGCCGCAGATGGCCAGGCGCAATTGCGGCAGCACCACGCGGAAAAATACCGCCCAGGGCCTGAGCCCCAGAGACTCTGCGACATCTTCGATGGTCGGGTCGATCCGCCGCAGGGATGCCGCTATGGGCAGGTACAGGAATGGGAAGTAGGCGATGACCGAGACCAGAACGGCGGCAAACAGTCCATGAATCGGTGGCACCAGGCTGACCCAGGCATAGCTGTGGACGAAGGCGGGGACTGCCAGCGGCGCGGTGGCCAACAATGACCACCAGCGCCGCCCCGGCATGTCGGTACGCTCCGTGAGCCAGGCCAGAGCCACCCCGAGCACCACACACAAGGGAATCGTGATCACCACCAGCAACAGGGTATTGATCAATAGCTCGCCGACCCGTGGCCGGAATATCAGCGGCACCAGCCTCGCCCAGCCCGTCTCGAAGGACACGCCGATGACGAAAGCGATCGGCAGCAGTGCCAGCAGCGACACCAGCACCGACAAACCGATCACCCACGCACCGCCGAGGCCCGCAAAAAGACCACGGGAACGTCGGCGTAACTGGGGCGGGATCGCCTCTGCGACACCCGCCGGTAGCGTTTCAGGCATCAATCAGAGCAGTCCGGCCTGAGTCATCAGCTCCACGGCTTTTTTACTGTCGAGTTTCGAAGCGTCGACTGTCGGCGCGTCAAGCTGCTGCAAAGGCACCAGTTTGGGGTTGGATTCGGCGTTTTTGCCCACCGCGTATTCGAACGAATTGCCGGTCTTGAGGATGGCCTGGCCGTCTTTGCCGGTCACCCACTTGAGGAAGGCCTGAGCCTGATCCTTGTGTTTGCTGGACGCCAGGACGCCGCCACCGGAAAGGCTGACAAAGGCTCCGGGATCCTGGTGCTTGAAGTAGTGCAGGGCGGTGTTCTTGCTGTTTTCACCGGTCTTGGCCTGATCGCCGAAGCGGTAATAGTGGTAGATCACGCCGCTGTCGATCTGGCCGGCATTGACCGCCTTGAGCACGGCGCTGTTGCCCCGGTACGCGGTGAAGTTGCTTTTCATCCCTTTCAACCACTCCAGGGTCGCGGCTTCACCCTTGAGCGCCAACACGGCGGCAACGATCGCCTGGAAGTCGGCGCCGGCCGGCGAAGCGCCCCAGCGGCCTTTCCAGTTCGGACCGGCGAGGTCCATCAGCGTCTTGGGCAGTTCGGCTTCCGGCAGTTTGCCCGGGTTGTAGACGAATACCGTGGAGCGCGCGGCAATGGCCACCCAGTTGCCATGGGCCGGACGGTAGGCCGCGTCGACTTGTTCAAGGGTCGCCGGTGCCACCGGCGCGAACAGCCCGGCGTTGTCGACCAGCACCATGGCCGGGGAATTCTCGGTCAGGAACACATCCGCCGGGGAGGACGCGCCTTCCTGCACGATCTGATTGCCCATCTCGGTGTCGTCACCATTGCGCACAGTGACCTTGATCCCGGTTTCCTTGGTGAAGCCAGCAATCCAGGCTTTAGTCAGGCTCTCGTGCTGGGCGTTGTAGACCACGATGCCGTCGGTGTCAGCGGCGTACCCATGGCCGACGCTCAACAGCGCGGCCGCCAGCACTGCGTATCTAAGTAAGGACGGGATAGGGGGAATCATGCCGGGGCAGCTCCAGTTTTATAGAATTGTGCGCACAGACGTAACCGAGACGGTCGTCAATTATTGTAGGCCAATACGAATCATTTGCAGGTTTGCGCAGGGTAAATATCATGCGCAGGCTCAGAAAAATCACCAAGTCACTGGACGGGCGGGCAACCTCTTTGTGTTCCGTTCGCCGCTTGGGTGATGAGCGCGGCCAGGCGTTTGACGTTGTTCTGCTGGGCCGCCACCAAATCATCGATGCTCGGCCCCGAAGGCGTCTGTAAGGTGCTGCGGCACGTCACCAGCGCGTTATCCCCTTCGCCCAGTTTGCGCAGGCGCCATTTGACGTCGAGCAGGCCGTACTGGCCGGGAATCGAGTCAAAGCGTTGCACATCGAGCCGCACCGACATTTTGCGTTGGGAGTTGCCGTTGACCAGTTGATCCTGCAACGCGCTGCTCAACTCATCCACCAGGCTCGCGGCCCACCACTCGGTTTCCAGGATCGCCAGGCCACTGTTGCCCTGGCGAATGACGATCTGCGGACGATCGACCTGGGGCGGTACGCTGATCGCTTCGATCTGGATATCCGCCACAGCGGACTTCGAAGGGTTGCCTGGTTGGGTCGGGACCAGGGTGTGAAATTTAATCGGGTCACTGCGACAAGCGGTGAGCAGTAGCAGCGCGGCAACCAAGGTGATCTTCAGCGGAAAAGCCATGGGTAATGCTCCTGTGCTCAATTGCGCGGTGGCGCTTGCAGATCCATTGGCGCGGCATTGTTGGGACGCCCGCGCAGCAGCGATTCCGGATGTCGGCCCAGGTAATCGGAAAGGTCGCGCAAGGAGCGTGACATGCGTCCCAGCTCGTCCAGGGTCTGGGTCAGTTGTTCACGTTGCGGTGAATCTTCGGACAGGGTCGAAGTCGCCGATTGCAGTGTTTTACTGACGTCCGCCAGGGTGGTTTGCACGCCGGGCAGGGTCCTGGCATTGAATTGGACCAGGCCTTTGCGCAGTTCGACGAGGTTGCTGTCGAGGTTGCCGGCGATGCGCCCGAGCGGCAGCTGGTTGATCTTGGTGACTATTCCCTCGAGTTTTTCCTGCAACTGCTCGAGGTTGCCGGGAATCGTTGGAATGATGACGGGACGGGCACTCGGATCGAACGCGACTTTCTCCGCCTTGGGGTAGAAATCGAGTGCGATGTACAGCTGGCCGGTCAACAGATTGCCGCTGCGGGCCTGGGCCCGCAGACCGTTTTCAATAAAGCTGCCCATCAACCGCACGCCGGCGGCTTCATCATTGGGGTCATGATTCAAGGCCTTGAGCATTTTGGAGTGGGCCGTACCGAGGCGTTGCGGGTAGATGAGAATGCCGACATTGACCGGAAAACTGCGATTTTTCGCATCATAATCCAGATTGATCGACACCACTTTGCCGAATTCGATGCCGAGGAACTCCACTGGCGCATCGACTTTGAGCCCGCGCAACGCCTGGTCGAAACGCAAACTCAGGTACTGCCCCTTGCCGTGGGGCGGGGCAAGGGCGGTTTGCTGGTCGTCGAACAGGTCGAAGGCTTTATCCTCGCTGGCCGGCTGATCGTTGGGGCTGTATTCCGGGGCGCGGAAGGCAATGCCGCCCACCAGCAAGGACGATAGCGACTCGGTCTTCACCGCAACGCCGTTGGCGCCAACGTTGACGTCGATGCCGCTGGCATTCCAGAACCGGGTGTTCTCGGTGACGTAGGCATCGTTGGGCGCGTGGATGAATACTTCGATATTCACCCCTTTGCCGTCGGCGTTCAGGGCATAGGCCACCACCTGGCCGACCGGAATCTTGCGGTAGTAAACCGGCGAGCCGATGTCCAGCGAACCGAGGTCCTGGGTATTGAGCGTGAAGCGCTTGCCCGGTTCGCCATAGGTGATCGGAGGCGGGTTTTCCAGCCCCGTGAAATTCTTCGCACGGGCGTTGGACTGACCGATATCGGCGCCGATGTAGTCCCCGGAGAGCAAGGTATCGATACCCGAAACCCCGCCGGCGCCGATACGCGGGCGCACCACCCAGAACTGAGAGTCCTGGCGGGTGAAACTTTCCGCCTGCTTGGCCAGTTTGACGGTGGCGTTGACACTCTTCTGATCGGCGCTCAATTCCACGTCGGACACCACGCCGATCACCACATTGCGGTATTTGACCTGGGTCTTGTTGGCCGTCAGGCCGCTGCCGGTCTTGAACGTAACGGTGATGGTCGGCCCTTCCTGCATGACCGAGTGCACCACCAGTGAAATCCCCACCAGCACGGCGACGATCGGCACGATCCATACCAGCGAAACGCTGAAACGGCGGGTCTTGACCGGGGCCGGGCCGGGGGCTTGCGGCCCTTCAGTGGCTTGCGACTTCATCCATGACCTCCTCGTTGGGTGGGTTGTTGCGTGCTTTATCCTGCTTGTCCCAGATCAGGCGCGGGTCGAAACTCATCGCCGACAGCATGGTGAACACGACCACCAGGCCAAAGAACAAAATGCCCTGGCGCGGCTCGATATCCCCCAGCGCCTGGAACTTCACCAGCGCCGCCACGAGGGCGACGACAATCACGTCGAGCATTGACCAGTAGCCGATGAGTTCGACGAATCGGTACAGCTTCGAGCGTTCTTTCAGCGCCCAGGAACTCCCGCGCTGGACCGTCACCAGCAGCATCGTCAGGGCGACGAACTTGATGCCCGGCACCGCGATGCTGGCGATGAAGATAATCAGGGCGATGTCCCAGGCGCCGTGCTGCCAGAACTCCAGCACGCCGCCCATGATGGTGCTCTCGGAACCGGAACCGAGCATGGTGGTGTTCATCACCGGCAACAGGTTGGCCGGCACATAAAATATCAGCGACGCCAGCAGGAACGCCCAGGTCCGGGTCAGCGAGTCGGTCTTGCGCCGGTGCAGCGGTGCGCCGCAGCGTTCGCATTCATGGGGGTCATGGGTGATGTCACAGGCCAGGCCGCAGCTGTGGCACAGGCACAGGTCGAGTTCGCTGGCGATCGGTGGCGTGGTCATAAGATGTCCCACAGTTCGCGGATATCGCGTCCGGCAATGCGGATCATCATCAAGCTGAGCACCGCCAGGGCGAACAGACCGATACCGGGCAACACATCGAGCAATCCGGCGAGTTTGAACACCGCGACCATGGCCCCCAACAGGCAGACCTCGAGCATGCTCCAGGGCCGCAGGGTTTCCAGCCAGCGCATGCAGAACCGGAAGCCGGGCGAGCGCTGGTTCGCAAGGGCGTAACTCAGGACCCAGATCAGCAACAACAGCTGGAACACCGGCGCGATGATCATCGAAACCGCCGCCACCAACGCAATGAAGGTGATCGGGCCCTGGCTGAGGGCCAGCACCGAATCCCAGAGCGTCGCGCTGTTTTTCAGGCCTTTGAGGCTGATGCTCATGACGGGATAGAAATTGGCGAAAGTCCACAGGACAGCCGCCGTGAAGGTTAGCGCCAGGCGCTGTTCCACTGAAAGACCGTTATAGCGCTGTAGCACGCCGCCGCAGCGCGTACACAGGGTTTTTTGATGTTTGGCGAGCGTGACTTTTTCATACACGCAGTCGCAGTGCTCGCAGATGATCAGGTGGTCAGTCGTAGCCATAGGCCGCACTCGCCAGGAGTCAGGAAATTCAGAGCACCCCCTCAATATAGAAGTGCCTTGCGATTGAGCAAATCGAAAGGCGCAATTGCCCCTGTAGACCGCGTCATCGTTCGTCGTCGGAACGCCGCCCGGAGCAAGCTCTCCCACAGTTGATCGTCAGTGAGCGCAGCATCTGTGAACGACGCAAATCCCTGTGGGAGCGAGCTTGCTCGCGATAGCGGCCTATCAGGCAACCAAAAAACTTCCTGATCAGCCAACCAACTCCCGCAACCGATACCAGAACATCCCCAACGCCAGCAGCGGCGAGCGCAGCATCGGCCCGCCAGGGAAGGTCATGTGCGGCACGGCGCTGAACACATCGAACCCCTTGCTGTGTCCGGCATGGATCGCTTCGGCCAACAGCCTGGCGCACCAGTGGGTCACGTTCAGGCCATGGCCCGAGTAACCCTGGGCGTAAAACACGTTCGGATGCTGGCTCAGACGCCCGACCTGGGGGAAGCGGTTGGCGGTGATGCCAATCTTACCGCCCCATTGATAGTCGATGCGCACGTCCGACAGTTGCGGGAACACCTTGAGCATTTTCGGACGCATATAGACCGCGATGTCTACCGGATCGCGCCCGGAATAATGGCAGGCCCCACCAAACAGCAGGCGTCGGTCCGCCGAGAGCCGGTAATAATCCAGGCCGACTTTCTGGTCGCACAACGCCAGGTTCTGCGGGATCAACCGCGCTGCAACCTCGGGAGCCAAAGGCTCGGTGGCGATGATGTAGCTGCCCGCCGGCAGCACTTTGCCACTGAGTTTCGGTTCCAGCTCTTCCAGGTGCGCATTGCACGCCAGCACCAGCGTGCCGGCGCGTACCGTGCCAGCGGCACAGCGCACCTGTACGGTACTGCCATGAATCAATTCCAGCACCGGGCTTTGTTCGAAGATCTGCACGCCGAGGCTGTGTGCCAGTCGCGCTTCACCGAGGACCAGGTTGAGCGGGTGCAAGTGTCCCGAGCCCATGTCCACCAGACCGCCGGCGTACACCCCGGAGTCCACCACTTGCTGACGGACCTGCTCCGGCCCCACGAGACAGGTCTGATGGGCGTATCCCGACTCGGCCAGGCTTCGTTGCTCTGCCTTGAACGCGGCGAACTGCGCCTTGGTATTGGCCAGCTCACAGAAGCCCCAGCGCAAGTCGCAGTCAATCTTGTGTTCGCGGATGCGGTTACCCACCAGTTCCACCGACTCGATCCCGGCGCGCTCGAGGTAACGCACGCCTTCTTCACCGACATGCCGGGCAAAACCGCTGACGTCATGACCGACCCCGCGGATCAACTGACCGCCGTTGCGCCCGCTGGCGCCCCAGCCGATCCGCCGGGCTTCCAGCACTATCACCGAGAGTCCACGCTGCGCCAGTTCGATCGCCGTGTTGACCCCGGTGAAACCGCCGCCGATCACGCACACATCGGCAACCAGGTCCTGGTCCAGCGTGGGGTAGGGCGCCATGCTGTTCGCTGTCGCCGCGTAATAGGAATGCGCGTGTTGGTTGTTCATTGGCTGGACTTCACTTTGCTCCAGGAACGGGTCATCAGGCGCATGATCGGCTGGGGCGGGGTGGTGGAGATGTAGAGCTTGTCGAGGACGGCCTGAGGCGGATACACCTCTGGATTATTCACCAGTGCGGCGTCCATGTACGGCTGGGAAGCCGGGTTCGGGTTGGCGTAACCGACCGAAGCGCTGACGTTGGCGATCACTTTTGGGTCGAGCAGGTTGTTGATGAACGCATGGGCTTCTTTCTGGTTGCCGGCATCGGCGGGAATCGCCAGCAAATCGAACCACAGGTTGCTGCCTTCCTTGGGGATCGCGTAAGCGATGTTCACGCCGTTGTTCGCTTCCCTGGCCCGGTTGGCGGCCTGGAACACGTCGCCCGAGTAACCGAAGGCCACGCAAATATCGCCGTTGGCCAGGTCCGAGACGTACTTGGAGGAATGGAAATAGGTGATGTAGGGGCGAATGGTCAGTAGCTTGGCTTCAGCCTTTTTGTAGTCCTCAGGCTTTTCGCTGCGCGGGTCCATGCCCATGTAATTGAGGACCGCCGGGAACACTTCATCCGCCGAATCCATCATCGACACGCCGCACTGGCTGAGCTTTTTCAGGTTCTCCGGCTCGAAAAACACTGCCCAGGAATCGATGCGATCGATGCCCAGCACCTGCTTGACCTTGTCAACGTTGTAGCCGATACCGTTGGTGCCCCACAGGTAGGGTACCGAATGCTCGTTGCCCGGATCGTTCTGTTCCAGCAACGTCAGCAGTTTCGGGTCGAGATTCTTGTAGTTGGGCAACTGCGAGCGATCCAGCTTGAGAAAGGCACCGGCCTTCACCTGGCGGGCAAGGAAGTGGTTGGACGGCACCACCACGTCGTACCCGGTGCGCCCGGCGAGCAGTTTGCCCTCCAGGGTTTCGTTGGAATCGAATACGTCGTAGATCACCTTGATCCCGGTGTTGGCCTGGAAGTCGGCGAGGGTGGTCTCGCCGATGTAGTCGGTCCAGTTGTAGACGCTGACGCTTTGCCCGGCCTGCGCTGCGGTGCTGAACAGCAGGGCCAGGGCGGTCGGGAGGATGGATTTCAATAGATGCATGACGACACCTCTTCATAGTTGTTGAATTTATTCAGGTGTTTTTTCGCTCTCCCTGTGGGAGCGGGCTTGCCCGCGATGAGGCCAGCACATTCAACATCGCCGTTGTCTGACAAACCGCTATCGCGGGCAAGCCCGCTCCCACAGGGGAGTGTGATTTCAGAGCAGCGCAAACCTCAGACGCTGAGCATCAGAAATTCCCGCTCCCAGGAACTGATCACCCGCTTGAAGTTCTCGTGTTCGGCGCGCTTGACCGCGACATACCCACGGACAAACTTGCTGCCCAGGTAGCGCCCGATGGTTGCGCATTCCTCCATCTGCGTCAGGGCGTCTTCGATGGTGATCGGCAGGCGCAGATTGCGCCGTTCGTAGGCACGGCCCTGGACCGCAGCGCTGGGTTCAATGCCTTCGATCATGCCCAGGTAGCCGCACAACAGACTCGCCGCAATCGCCAGGTAAGGGTTGGCATCGGCGCCCGGCAAGCGGTTCTCCACCCGCATCGAATCCGGCGTGGAGGTCGGTACGCGCAGGCCGACGGTGCGGTTTTCTTCGCCCCATTCGACGTTGACCGGGGCCGAAGTGTCCGGCAGGAACCGGCGGAAGGAGTTCACGTTGGGCGCGAACATCGGCAGCACTTTGGGGATGTACTTCTGCAGACCGCCGATATGGTGCAGGAACAGCTCGCTCATGCTGCCGTCGGCATTGGCAAAGATCGGTTGCCCGCTGGCGATATCGACCACGCTCTGGTGGATGTGCATGGCGCTGCCGGGCTCGTCACCGATCGGCTTGGCCATGAAAGTCGCCGCAACGTTGTGCTTGAGCGCCGCCTCACGCATGGTGCGTTTGAACACGGTGATCTGGTCCGCCAGGTCAAGGGCGTCGCCGTGACGGAAGTTGATTTCCATCTGCGCCGGGCCGTCTTCGTGGATCAAGGTGTCGAGGTCCAGACCCTGCAATTCGCACCAGTCGTAGACGTCCTCGAACAGCGGATCGAACTCGTTGGCGGCGTCGATGGAAAACGACTGCCGGCCACTTTCCGCACGGCCCGAACGGCCCAGCGGTGCTTTGAGCGGCAAGTCCGGGTCCTCGCAGCGCTGGGTCAGGTAGAACTCCATTTCCGGCGCGACGATCGGCTTCCAGCCTTTGTCGGTGTACAGCTGCAGGACTTTCTTCAACACGTTGCGCGGCGACAGTTCGATCGGATTGCCAAACTTGTCGAAGGTGTCGTGGATCACGATCGCGGTCGGCTCGATGGCCCAGGGAATCACATAGACCGCATCGGAAACAGGCTTGCACACCATGTCGATGTCGGCTGGATCGAGCAGGTCGTAGTAGATGTCATCGTCGACAAAGTCCCCGGTTACCGTTTGCAACAGCACACTTTCCGGCAGGCGCATGCCTCGCTCATGCAGGAACTTGTTGGTCGGTGCGATTTTGCCGCGTGCAATGCCGGTCAGGTCGCTGACGACGCACTCGACTTCGGTAATCTTGTGATCTTTCAGCCACGTGAACAGCTGATCGAAAGGGGCATTCATAAAGACCTCGTTATTGGTTTTATTAACGCCGGGGAGGGTGGTTTCATCCACCACCCACTTCCCCTGTGGCGCGTTGACGACTATCTTGGGCGAGCCTTGCGGTTCCATCTATCCACTTTCAGCAGCACCAAAACGCACCAAACGAGTGCGTAAGGTCACCCATGACAGCGTGCAATCCCTTACAAGTCCAAGCCTTCAACACCGCCGATGTCGCCGAGCAAATCCGCGCCACACCCGGTTGGGTCCAGCACTACCAGCAGATGTCGCCGGGGCACTTCGCCGGGCGGGTGCGCTACCTGGACCTGCAAGGCGTGGAGATCTACGAGGAACACATGAACACCCGGGTCGAGCAGAATTTCAGTGCGCCCGAGGGCTCGCTGGCGTTCTGTTTCGATCGCAGCGACAACGCGCTGTACGTGCTGAATGAAGAAAGCCGCAACATCTGGATCACCCCGGAGAACTACCAGGAAATCGCCGTGGTGTTCGGCCCGGCGTTCGTTCAGCGGCACGGTTTGAATGTCGCCCGGCTCGAAGGGCTGTTCATGGCGCCGCTGAACTCGGGGCAGAACGCGCTGTTCAGCCGCTGGCTGAGCGGAACCCTGACCCGGCTGACGCAGACACTCGATCCGCCGAGCAAAGAGGTATTGACCCAGCAATTGCTGGAGGACTGCCTGTACATCCTCGACAACGCCTGCGTCTGCCTGGATCGCGGAGGTCTGCGGCGCCGCGCCGAAGAACGTGCGGTCATGAAGCGTATCGGTGAATGGGCGGCCGACATTCCGGAAGAAACCCTCAACCTGCTGGAGCTTTCCCAGGTGGCGGGAGTGTCCCTGCGTCAGTTGCAACAGGCCTTCAAGGCCTACACCGGCATGACGCCCACCCATTGGCTACGCTTGCGCCGGCTCAACAGCGCACACCGTGAACTGCTCAAGCGCTCGCCCACGGAGACCACGGTGGCCGAAGTGGCGATGCAGTGGTCGTTCTGGCATCTGGGCAGGTTTTCCAGCAGCTATCGGGCGTTGTTTCAAGAGTTGCCCAGTGAGACGCTCAAGCGTAGCTGTCGCTAAAATAACACTCACCCAGGTGAGTGTTATCCAATATAAGACTCACCACGGTCGCTATTAATATAAAAGATTAAATCTTAATACGTGCTATCGTTAACCTTATGAAGGATAACGCTCATTCTGGTGCGTATAATGAAAGACTTTTTTCCCGTCGCCTGTGCCGACACCCTCAGTAAAATCGGGCTTCTGGTCAAAGCCAGGCGCTTGGCGTCGGGCATGCGCCAATCGGATTTCAAATCAACGCTGGGCATCTCCGAGCACACGTTGCGCAAAATCGAGAACGGGTCGGAATTGGTCGACCTGCGATCATTTATGCTGGTCCTGTGGCGCCTTGGGATCAACGAATCGGTTTTCGCCTCATTGGACGGGATCGAAACCACCTCGCAGATAACCCGGTATGTCACCGATGAGGACGCTCACCAGAGCATTGCCTCCAGGCGTGTGCGGCTGCGCAAACCTAAAGCGGAGGACTTCTGATGTCCCGTGCCTATATCTACATGGAGCACCCGGACAGCGGAGAACTCCTGACCCTTGGCAGGCTGACCCTGCAGGGGAAGTCCGGCGAATTCATTTATGCGCCCGACCATGTAGAGCGTGGCGACTGGGTGCCCGATCCCATCAACTATCCGTTACGCGCTGAAGCCTATACCGGCATTACCAAGAACCGAGGCATACCGGGCTTTATCAACGACGCCATGCCGGACGGATGGGGAGAGCGCTTGCTCCAGCGCGCGTTTGGTCAAGTAATGGCGCCCATCGATTTTTTGCTCAAGTCGCCGAACAACGACCGAGTCGGCAATCTCATGGCCGGAACAGCGACTGTGCCTACCCACGGCCTGGGAGACAGTGCGGTCCCGACTTTAAAAGGTTTGGCAAAATTCATCGAAGCCTGCGAAGCGGTCTATGACGGACAACTGGATGAACAATCCATCGCAATGCTGAACATCCGCCAGCAACGATCCTCCCTGGGCGGTGCGCGACCCAAGCGAACGTTGCAGGACCACGGGATGCTGATTCTGGCCAAGCCCCGAGACCGGTTTGACCAGTATGATTTCCCTGCCATCGAATATGCCTGCATGACCTTCGCCGCATCCAAGGGTTTGAACGTCGCCAACACCGCCTTGCATGCACAAAGCCCCTCCACGTTATTGATCGAACGCTTCGACCGCACCCCATTGGCCGAAGGCGCCAGGCGCATCCCGATGCTCAGTGCACTGACCTTGCTGGATGCGGAATGGAACGAGCAATATCACCGTGACTGGCGCTATGCGGCCGTCGCCGATGAAATGCGCCGGCGCGGTGTCCCGGACGTGGATCTGCAAGAGCTGTTCAAACGCATGTGCTACAACGCTCTGGCGGGCAACAGCGACGACCACCCGCGCAACCACTCGATCATCTGGCTTGGGGGGCAGTGGCGCCTTTCGCCCATGTACGACGTGCTGCCGATAGTCGATGAAGGTCCTGCCCAGGCCTTGGCCATGGCAGTGGGTCGGGATGGCAATCAGATCAGCCGTGCCAATTTGCTCAGTCATCACAGCCACTTTGCGCTGACTCGCGAACACGCTGAGCATTTGCTGGATGAAGTGATTGGCTGGGAGGAGGAGCTGAAGGACTATTATGCACGGTGGTTGATAGGCGAAGAATTGCAGATGGCGCGCGGTGCGGTCAGTAGTGCGCGAATGCGCTAGCAAGAAATCCCGGAACTGGATCAGTCCCGGGGTGGATGACTAAGTCCGCTGATGCCACATTCAACGCAAAACGGGTGCTCGGGTTGGGAAGGGTAGTTGAATCTGACACAAGGTAATAAACGGGTTGATATATAACTCAACTAAATAGATGTTTAGTTTAATTATAATTACTGGTTATATTTCCAATCACTGGCAGGTGGCTTGTCCCATGGCTCAAAACAGACGCGACAACCAGACTCCCAAGGCTCAAGACGTGGTCGCCGCACTCGACCTGCAGCCCCACATGGAAGGTGGATTCTATCGCAGAACCTTCCAGACCGATCATTCAACAGTCGAGACTGCTGGCCGTCATCGTTATTTGATGAGCTCCATCTATTATCTGCTGACCCGCGATTCACCGATCGGCTACTTTCACCTGAACCGTTCCGACATCGTGCATTACTACCATCTGGGCGACGCGATTCAGTACAGCCTGATTTATCCGGACGGCACGTTGAAAACTGTCGTGATGGGCAACGATATGCTCGCAGGAGAATGTTTACAGCTGCACGTGCCTGGCGGAATCTGGAAAGCTTCGCAGCTGCTGGATGGGTTCGCGGGATACGGATTGATTAGTGAGGCGGTTTCACCAGGGTTTGATTATGCGGATATGGAGATGGGGAATCGGAGGAAGCTTGGCGAGCGGTTTCCGGAGCATTCGGTGTTGATTGAGACGCTGGCACGTGAATGAGTGGTTGGTGGTTAAGTCGTTGAGGGTTGAGGGTTGAGGGTTGAGGGGAAATCTTCTCCTCAAAATGTGCGTGCAACTGGGCGGATCCCAGAATACGCCATTACGTGTAATGTATATTATGTTAAACGATGTGCTATGTTAGATATGTTCATCAGTGTTCATTTTCACCATTCTGTGCCGGTTTTTTCATGAACCTGTGTCGGGTGAAATATCAATGACTTAGCCAACAATGCCTCGCCTTGACCTGACGCTGGCACTCATTGATCGGTGTCGCCCGGTAACGCACTCCGCCAGCGTCTACAATATTCGTAACTCGATCAATGATCTTACGATGCTGGTGTCCGCATGGTGTCACCATTTGTCCCTTTTCCGATGTTTTGCCCGTACGCCCAGTGGCGACCCTCTGGTTTGGTTCAATTTCCCGAGAATCACGAACTGCTAGCTCGGTTTGCAGCTGTAGATGAGTCCTGCTTTCCATTCGTTAGCTTATGGTACTGCCAGCGTTACCTTGCTTGGATCGCCCACAGCTGGCCTCCAGAGCAAGCCAATGAGGCCTATTACTTCGAGACCATACATCTCGAGCGTCTTCTCAATTGGTGCTTCTCCGAAGGCTTGTCGCCATTGAGTCTGCGGGCTCGGGATCTGCACCGTTATTATGGGGAGTTCTTTAGCTCTCCCAGCCCTGATTGGTGCGCCCCTACAGTGAGCTTGAAATTCCTGCCGAACCCATTGAAGCCCTACGAAAGCTGGATGGTAATCCCTGCTTGGCGTCCATTTTTGTCATCGCCTCGTGATGCCTCATGTCAGTTTGGCATGGCGCAAGTCGTGATAAATAGGTTCATTGATTTCTATCGCCGGGAGGTTTGTAAAACAGGGTTACGTCCAGTCCTTAAGGGGTTCTGTAAGAAACAAGCTGTGAAGAATTTCCATAAATTGACTGATTATGAAATGGACTGGTACATGGCGAGTCTTGGGGCGTTGTCTCAGGGTGAAAGGTATAAACACATAACTCTTGTGTATTTTGCGCTTGCTAGGTGGTCTCGGCAGTCAAGACGCAGGCTTATGGGAAACTCGAGCACTCCAGGACTGTTAAATCAATTTTATAAGGACGTGCATGGCGCATGGGTAGAGACCGGTGGCTGGCAGCTCACGCTTTGAGCACCGCCTCCAAGCGCTGAAGGAACATTCCTACTCTATGCGGCACGTGCTGACGAGTGGGCAATATTGCGGTGATGAAAAGTTGTTCCGGGTCAACATCCTCCAATTCAACTAAGCAAAGGCTTCCAGCAGCCAGATCATCACGGATGTCCCAGTACGTGAGCATCGCCATCCCCAAGCCTTGCCTACTCGCCGTGCGCACCGCCTCGACACTGTTGGCCGAAAAAACGCCCTCCGCCCGCATGGAAACCGCTTCACCGTCACGCATGAATGGCCAGAAAGGCATCCCATGCAAAGCTATGCGGCGGTGGCTTAATAGTGCGTCCATCGTAGCGGGTATGCCGTGACGCTCCAGATACCTCGGACTGGCGCACAGCACTCTAGGGTTCGGTGCGAGGGGGCGCGCGATTAAAGCCGAGTCTCGCGGGGTTGCGATGCGAACCGCGACATCGATCCCAAGACCGACAATATCCACAATGCTGTCTGATAATGTCAGATCAACCCGCAGCGCCGGGTGTTCTGCCAAGAGGGCGGGAATCAGCGGCATGATCACTGCCTGTCCGAACACTGTGGGGGCAGTTACTTTCAAGACTCCGCTGGCAGCTCCGGCATTGGATTTCAAACTGACCCTCGCCCCCTCACTGGCTTCTAACAGCGTCGTTGCAAAGGGGAGAAATGTTTCGCCTTCGTCTGTCAGTGACACGGAGCGAGTTGTTCGATGAAACAGCCGAACACCTAGCTCACCCTCAAGCGATGCCAGCCTGCGAGATACTGTCATGGGGGCCAGGCCGAGTCGTCGAGCGGCTGCCGAAAGACTGCCGCTTTCGGCAATGGCGCTGAACACTTCCACATCTGGAATCTGCATTATTACATCCGTTTTTGATAAAGCGGCTTATCGTTTTTGCTGGCTTCTCAGCGGTTCCAGCCAAGTTTATTGTCCTCTACATCGCTATCTAACAGCATCTTGGATAAAGGAGGACTGACCACATGATTGACTACAACCAGCAGATTTTAACTCAGTATGATATTGGCCGCCTCAGATTGAGAAATCGTCTTGCCGTAGCCCCCATGACTCGCGTCAGTGCTACCGAGGCGGGCCGGGCTACCGCTGAGATGGCGCGTTACTACGAGCGATTCGCCAAAGGCGGTTTTGGTCTGGTCATTACCGAAGGGCTGTACACCGATCAGAGGTATGCTCAGGGTTACCCCTTCCAACCGGGGCTCAGCGATGTCGAGCAGGCTCAGGCCTGGCGTGGTGTGACCGATCTTGTTCATGCCCACCATGGCGCGGTATTCGCACAACTCATGCACGCTGGAGCGCTGAATCAGGGCAACCGCTTTAAAACTGCTACCGCTGCACCCTCGTCCGTTCGACCGAAAGGAACGCAGATGAAGTTCTATTACGGTGAGGGACAGTATCCGCTACCCCAAGCGATGAGTGATGAGGACATCGCCGATGCCATCGCGGGATTCGCACAAGCGGCGGTGCTGGCAACTCGTGCCGCTGGCTTCGACGGTGTTGAAATCCATGGGGCGAACGGCTATCTGCTTGATCAATTCCTGACCGACTACACCAATCAGAGAGACGACCGCTGGGGCGGTAATGTCGCAGGACGGATCGCTCTGATACTGGAAGTCATCAAGGCAGTCAGAGCCGCTATCGGCACGCTTGCTCCCGTCGGTGTACGCATTTCCCAGAGCAAGGTGAATGACTACGAACATAAATGGCCTGAAGGCGAAGCAGCCGCCGAGGTCATCTTTGGCTCGCTCAACGACGCCGGCGTAGACTTCATCCATGTGACGGAGCTTGAGGCTTGGAAACCGGCGTTCGTAGATGGAAATGCAAGCCTGGTTGAGCTGGCGCGCCGGTATGCGCCGCAGAAGGCGATCATCGCCAATGGTGGTCTGGATATATCGCAACGCGCTGAGCAGGTGTTACGAGATGGCGCCGATATGATCGCGCTGGGCAAGGCAGCTCTGGCCAACCCCGATCTTCCCTGCCGCCTGGCAACCCACGCCGCCCTAGACGAATTCGACGCTTCGATCCTGGGGCCGATTGCGAATATCAAAGACAGTGAATTAACGTTGGCGTGACACCAACTGGAAAGCGTCGAGCGGACACTATCGATTTGCGTTTACGATCAGGGCTGCCTAGGCCAACGACCGCTTCACGCCCTGAGGAAGTCAGTCAACCTAAATCGAGGTTCTTGAGGAGCGGTGAACCACGCTTCCTCAAGGCATTCAAGTAGGTGGTTTCATCGTAGCGTCTGAGCAAACGGCGGATGTCTCGGCGCCTATACGGGCTCAGCAGTAGACTCTGCATCCTCCTCCTCCTCACCAGACACACCCTCAATTTCGAAGCGAGTCTCGAAGCCCGGATAGACGGTGTTCACATCATCAAGCATGGCATTCACCAAGTGCAGTGCATCAGCTATGGTGGACTCCAGGATGCGATGCATCGGCAGCGCAATCCTATGGAAACGATGCAGCGGATTCAGACAGTGAGTGAAGTCACTGTCTCTCGGGGCTTCTAAGCAGCTGGCGTGACGGGCACCATGATGGTTTACTGAGCACTGCTTTGAGCGAGGCCGATGATCTCGGCAGTCGCTGAAACATATAAATAAATACTCTACGGCGCTAATGCAGAGATCCTGTAGCTCGTACCCAAAGCAATGAAAGTTTTGTTGTTTCTGCTTATTGGATTTTCACGCATTAGTCAGGCTAAAGCGTGTGATTGGAAACCAACGCTCTGCACCAGGAAGGTAGTCGCTGGTTTCCGCTTAACAGACAATCTTTTACTGTATGGGGGTACACTACCCATGTTCGCGACTGACAATAACGCTCCCTGTACGATCGAGCCCGTTTGCGGCAAGCCCTCTGGAACTCAAAGTATCGAGCGCGCAGCCAATATCCTGCGCGAGATTGCCTCCTATAACGACCAAGGACTTCGCCTCTCCGATCTCTCTACCATCCTGAAACTCGAACGTCCGACTATCCATCGAATACTCTCGTGCCTGGTGCGTGAGGGGTTGGTTATGCAGGATCCGGTAACACGGCATTATATGCTTGGTCACGGGCTTTTCGAGCTCGGCCTGACTGCCGCTACACAATTCAAGCTTAAGACCTTGTGCCGCCCTTCAATGGCCCGCCTGGCAGAGGCCACTGGCGAGATGGCCTTCCTCACTATCAGAAGCAATCGCGATGCAATCTCCATCGAGCGCGTCGAAGGCATGCGGCCGGTAAACGCACCCGTCATCGAAATCGGGGTTCACCGGCCACTGGGGGTAGGTGCTGGAAGCCTGGCGCTAATGATGCTCCTGCCGGACGATGAAATCTCCCGCCTCTGCGATTTGAATGCAAAGCGCCTCATCAAATACGGCGGCCTCTCTACACCGAAACTGTTGAAGATCATTCGCCAATCGCAAGATATCGGCTACGCGGTACATGACGGCAACCTGATCCCTGGCTTCAGCGGAGTGGGTACAGTGATCAACGATCACAAAGGCGCTCCACTGTGCGCCCTCAGCGTCACTTTGGTCTGCGACTCGATCTCGACAGCGAAACACCAAGAGATCATCTCACTGCTCCGGCAGGAATCTCGGACAATCCAGAATCTGATCTACCAATCAGGTGGTTTGATGAATTAGGTTCTTCCCGATAGACAAAAAGGCCAGCTTCCCCAAGCTGGCCTTTTTCATGCACGACTTTCAGAGGCTACTGCGCGAACCCCGGCGGCACTGTATCCCAGAGGCACTGTTCACCTTCCAATGCAGAGGCGGCCCGGAAGATGTCTTTTTCCTGGTTCACCTTTGCGACCATCTGCAGACCGACAGGCAGGCCTGCCGCCGTGAAGCCCACCGGAACCGATGCCGCCGGCTGCCCTGTCACGTTGAATGGATAGGTGTAGTACTGCCAAGTGCAAAGGCTTCGACCACCGAACTGGGGGGGAACGTCCACCCCGACATCACAAGCCGCAATAGGTACGGTCGGCGATAGCAGCAAATCAAAAGACTCGAACAGCGCGCTCACCTTTTCACGAAAGGCGTAACGTGCAAAGACGTTCTCGTAATAAGAAGAGAAGGATTGGCCTCCGGCCGCCTCAAGTACTTCGCAAAGTGCAGGATCCAGCAGATCTCGCGAATCACGCATGGCCCCGCTCAATCGGGTGCTGATGCCGGCGTAGAACTCGGACAACCAGATATTGGCGGGATCAATACCAATCCCCTCCTCCAACTGGATGACTTCACAACCCAACTTTTCCAGGATCCTCACCGCGTTTTCAGTGATCCGGAGGATCTCGGAATCAGGTTTCGCAAAGCCTAACGTCGGGCTCCAGGCTACACGCATTCCTTTAACGGGAAGCTCGCAGGCTGCTAAATAATCTGGGACATCGCTGCTCACCGAGAACGGATCACGCCGATCAAAGCCGGAGAGCACCCCTAACAGCAACGCGCTGTCACGCACTGTCCTGGCCAGTGGGCCCACATGGGCCAAGGTCGGCGTCGCCGATGTTGGAAAGACCGGAACCCGGGCAAACTGAGCCTTGATACCGACCAAACCCGTGAACGACGCAGGTGTGCGAATCGAACCGCCGCCATCTGTGCCCAGAGCGAAGGGTGTCACACCGGCCGCTACACTGGCAGCGGCCCCGCAACTTGAGCCTCCCGGGGTCTTGCCCAGGTTCCACGGATTGCGAGTGATTCCCGTCATGGGTGAATCGCCGACCGCCTTGCAGCCGAATTCGCTGGTGGTGGTCGTCCCGATGATGCAGGCACCTGCGGCCTTGATCCGCTCCACGGAAGGGGCATCCGAGGCGGCGACATTTTCAGCCATGACACGCGACCCAAAAGTCTGCCGCACACCGCCAACCGAGATAAGATCTTTGACCGAAATGGGGAGGCCATGCAGCGCGCCGAGCTTTTCCCCCGCCATCACGGTTTTCTCGGCAGCCCGTGCGGCGCTCAAGGCAAGTTCGGGAGTTTGGGTCACAAATGCGTTCAACTGTGGTTCTAGTGACTGCATCCTATCGATGGCCGCCGTCACAACCTCAACGGGCGAAATCTCTTTGCTCGTGATAGCGTTACGCAAGTCCAGAGCCGAGCGGAATGGGTAAGAAGTCATACTTTGATGCGCCTTTTTCAGAGTCAAATCATTCCCAGAGCTCGATCCAGCACCGGTTGCGCTTTCGCGATGCACGCCTCAAACCGTTCCCTGATTTTGTTGTGATCGAGCTCCTTGCCAATGATCACCAGACGAGTTTCGGCTACCCCTCCAGGCCAGGCATCGGCGTAGCTCAATGGACTGAACACGTTTTGGACGCCTTGGAGCACCACTGGCCGCCCTACTCCGCTGAACCTGATCAATCCCTTGATGCGGTAGAGATTCGGCCCGTACTCCTCCGTCAACTGAAGGAGGCAGCTCATCAGTTCCTGGTAATCGACCTCGCGCGAGTCGCGCAGGCTTATGGCCGACACATCGGTATGGTGATGGCCTTTGTGAGGGTGGCAAGAATGGCAATCTGCCCCGTGATGCTCGCACCCCTCCGGCTCCTTACCCCCGAGCCAGCCACTCAGGTCGGCGTTCTTGGTCGCCGGATCAAAGAACGACCCACGAAGCAACTGGTCTATGTCGATCTCACTGAAGGAGGTGAACTCCTTTGGCGCGAAGGGGTTTAGTTTTGAAACTGCGGCGAGGGCCTGGCCGAATTCATCATCGCTCACCAGGTCGCGCTTATTCAACACCACCTTGTCTGCCAGAGCGATTTGTCGCTCGGCCTCAGGACAGTCTCTCAGCTGCAGGCTAATGTGCTTGGCGTCTACAAGCGTAACGATTGCATCCAGCCGGTAGGTCAGGCTCAGTGACATGTCGGTGTAGAACGCCTGCGCCAAGGGCGCCGGGTTCGCGAGCCCCGTCGTTTCAATCACGATCCGGTCGAAATCGATCTTCGGCTCGAGCAGTCCGGATTTGCGCATGTACAACTTATACAGCGACTCGATTAAGTCGTCCTTGCTCGAACAGCAGATACATCCGTTGCTCAGTTCGAGCATGTCATCCGAAGCACGGCTGATCAGATCGCCATCAATTCCGATCTCGCCGAACTCGTTGACGATGACCGCCACCCGCTCCTTATTGGGGTTAGACAGGATTCGGTTAACCAACGTCGTTTTGCCGGCGCCCAAAAACCCAGTGAGAAGAGTTATCGGGATTCGCTGATCCTGATCGATCGAATCATTCATATCATCACCTGACTTGATATAGGGCGATGAAGCTCATCGCCCTGATACTGGAAAGTTCAGTTACTCGTCGAGAACAGCCCAGGCGCGCACAGGGGAGCCGCTGCCATTCTTGATCTTCAGCGGGGGGCCATAGAACATGAATTCCCCTTTGCCAACCAATTCTTCAAGGTTCACCAGCCACTCGTAGTGGGTGATCCCCCTGTCTCGGCAAACACGGTGGCTGGGGAAAAGGTTATGGGAAGGCTTGTCGGTGGACGGCCCTTCCACGCCGTGTAACTTCGAGCCGCGGTCGGCCAGCCAGTGGGTCGCCTCGGCGGTCAGGCCAGGGTTCGACCAGACAACCTTGATGTCGGGGTAGTGCCGTTTGTGCAACCCAGTATTCAGCAGCACGATATGCCCGTCGACCTTCACACCCGTGGCATCCTCGGCTGCCTCCAGATCGGCAACATCGATGTCGCCCAGATCGGGGACGTGGGTCATGTCAAAGCAGACGGCCTTGCCCATAAACATGGATAGGGGCATCTCATCAACCGGAGCTCCGTTTGGACTGGTGTGGTAAAACGCATCGACGTGAGTCGCAATATGATCGAGTGTGCTGATGAAGGTGGTCGCGAACGTCATCGGATCACCTGGCACGCCCAGACCGAGTTCGAGAGATTTTTCGTGAGTGAGGTGAGGCGCTACGATTGGCCGCTGGAAAAGTTTGTGCGCCGGCATGTTATCAGAGAGCGTCAGGGTTAGATCGACAATGCGCTGAGTCATATGGCCTACTTTTTTATTCGAGTTGATAGATTCGGCAGATTTACAATTTCTCTTTTCCTGAACAAAGCCACCCTGTTGCCTGAGCAATTTCTTTTAACCCAAAACTTCCAACTCATCGCTAAAACTTGGCCACATTGAATTGATTGGGCTGGCGCTTTTCCAGTGGGGAAACCTTAACGCTCGTACCTCTGCCCTACAACCACCGGCCCTTACAAACAAGTCCACATCGTGGAACGCTTTTCATAACTGCTTCGCCAGCGTGCACCTTTACCAATCCACGCTCACTCAAAAGGGCTTGCCAGAGCCATCCTTATAAAAAACAGGCTACCTCTTTACAGCACTACAAGGCCTGAAAAAGTGTTTTTTAATCACTTAAATGAGCGATGCCATGCGCCCCGGATCGGAGCGTCCATCATGTGGAATCCTTTATTGGGCACGCTATTGCAATGATTCATGCCATCGATAAAGCTTGATTCAGCTCCAAAAACTCCAGCAACCATGGAACGTATCCAGGTCGAACTGAAAAGTTTTAGAGCGAATATTACAAAGCTAACCAAATGGAACCTAATAATGAATAACAATTCGAACTGCGCCAAAGTTGTACTCATTACGGGGGCAGGAATCGGTATCGGTCGTGCAACGGCGGTCGCTTTCGCGGCACAAGGCTACCGCGTAATCGTCACTGACATACTTGAGGCAGAGGGTTGCGAAGTGGTTTCGCAAATCCGGGAGAGTGGCGGAGTCGCGGAGTACCACCCACTTAATGTTCGCGATACCGCCGCGTGCGATCGGCTGGTTTCGGATATCGAGAAAAAGTACGGCGCCATCGACACCATCGTCGCCAACGCAGGCATAGCCCACAAAGTCCCGCTCAACGACCTGACAGACGAAAAATGGGATCTGACTTTCGATATCGATCTCAAAGGTGTTTTCCGAGTCATCCGCGCCGCCGTTCCAGGCATGAAGAGCAATGGAGGGGGTTCCATCATCGCGGTTTCCTCGATCATGGGCGTCGCCTATGGCTGGGATGAGCATGCCCATTATTCCGCAGCTAAATCCGGCGTAGTCGGCCTGGTACGCGGCCTCGCGGTTGAACTGGGCCGGCATCGGATTCGCGTAAACGGTATTGCCCCAGGCTTCATCCGCACCGCCCAAGCCCTCTCCGAAGTGCACTCACTCGGCGCAACCGGCCTCGACAAGGTCGCAAGCTCCATTCCGTTGGGCCGCGTAGGTGAGCCGGAAGAAATGGCTGATGTGATCACGTTCATGGCCTCTCACAGTGCTCGGTATCTCACTGGTCAAACAATCACCGTCGACGGCGGATTGGTTGTTCAAAGCCACTAAAGTCATTGAATGCAGGTTGTGTTGGAGTTTCTTTCATGAGCAGATTGACCGGTAAGAAAGCATTGGTGACAGGTGGTGCACGTGGCATTGGCCAAGCCATCGCACTTGAGTTTGCGAAAGAAGGCGCTGACGTCGCTATCCTGGATCTTCGAGCGGCCGACGCTGAAGCCACTGCGGCGCAGGTTTGCGCCCTGGGCGTGAGAGGCTATGCCGTCACTGCGGACGTTGGCGAAGAGCAGCAGGTTCAAGCAGCAGTCGAGAAGGTCATCGCCGAATTTGGCCAGATCGACATTCTCGTCAACAACGCTGGCATCGAGTCAGCCTCATTCATCGTCGACATGCCTACCGCCATGTGGGACAAGATGATGCTGATCAACCTTCGCAGCGTCTTCCTGTGCTCCCGTGCAGTGCTGCCTGCGATGATCGATCGCAAGAGTGGCCGCATCATCAATGTTGCCTCGCAACTGGCCCACAAAGGGGCAAAAGAGCTTGCACACTACGCCGCCGCCAAAGCGGGCGTAATCGGATTTACACGCTCGCTGGCGTACGAGGTCGGTGACAAGGGCATCACGGTCAATGCTATTTGCCCGGGCCCGACCAATACCGAACTATTCCGTAGTCTCCCGGCAACTTTCCGGGAGGCAAAAATCGCCGAACTACCGATTGGGCGCGTGGCGGAAGTTTCCGAAATTGCCCCCTGCGCCGTTTTGTTAGCGTCCGATGAAGGTTCTTACTTCCTGGGTGCGACCATGAATCCTAATGGTGGAGACTATATGATTTAATCGATGATACCTCATCGAATATTGATCCATCTCGTAACACAGCCTAACAACAATAATGCTAGTCGCTAGAGTGTGGCCGTTGGAGCCCGCTTGCTTTAATGACTTTTTCTTTCTGCCCTAATTTAAACGCGCAGAGGTTAAACAAAATGGCTAACCAAGCAAAACCCTTGGCATCAAGTACATTTAAACTTGAGCCCATTCTTCCCAGTGACGTAAAGCGTGCCACCACCGTCGCGTTCTTCGCATGGGTATTCGCTGTTTATGACTTCATTCTATTCGGTACGCTGCTGCCCGAGATCGGAGCTCATTATAACTGGGACATTACTCAACAAGCAGAAATCGCAACGTTGATCGCTGCAGGAACTGCCGTAGTTGCATTCGCCATCGGGCCGATCCTTGACCGTGGAGGAAGGAAAAGCGGTTTGCTGTTTACGGTGGCGGGCGCGGCAGTTTGCTCAGCTTTAACTGCTTTAGGTGGTTCGCTCGGCAAATGGCCCTTGGTGTTGATACGCTCCTTGTCAGGCCTTGGGTATGCAGAAGAAACAGTCAACGCGACCTACCTCAATGAGCTTTACTCAGCGGCCAATGATCCTCGGCTAAACAAGCGTAAAGGGTTTATCTACAGCCTGGTACAAGGCGGCTGGCCAATCGGCGCCTTGATGGCAGCGGGCTTGACTGCGCTGCTGCTACCGATTATCGGCTGGCAGGGCTGCTTTATCTTCGCTGCGTTTCCAGCAATCCTGATTTTCTTCATGACCCGCAGGCTGAAGGAGAGCCCTCAGTTTCTGCTGCACAAACACGTTAAAAACCTCCGCGAATCAGGTCAGGATAGCGAAGCACGTAAAATCGCAAAGCAACATGGCCTGGACTACGACCAGCACGCTCGTGCCGGCATTCGCGAGGCTTTCCGTGGTGCATCGTTGAGACCCACCCTGGTGCTCGGCGGCGGTTTTCTACTGAACTGGGCAGCCATTCAGGTATTCGGCGTGCTCGGTACTACAGTCCTCACCGAGGTTCATAAAGTATCGTTCGAGAACTCGTTGATTATTCTCGTTCTATCGAACGTGGTTGGCTATATCGGGTATCTGACCCATGGTTTCATCGGAGACAAGATCGGCCGTCGTAACACGCTTGCGTTGGGTTGGATGTTAGGTGGTATGGCCTTCACCGCAATGCTTTACGGCCCTAGCGACTTGCCAGTGGTGGTAGGACTGTACAGTTTGGGTCTGTTCTTCTTGAACGGGCCGTATGCAGCTGCACTCTTCTTCATTGGTGAGAGCTATCCCACCGCGATTCGTGGTACCGGGAGCGCTATTGTCCATGCAATGGGGCCGATCGGCGCCATTCTAGCCGGCTTGGGCTTTTCCGCTGTGCTGAGCGACGGAGGCGATTGGCAACATGCAGCACTCCTGTTCGGTGCACTCCCCTGCTTCATCTCCGGGGTTCTCATCTTCGCTGCGCGTCATGTAAACCCGAACGAAGAATCTTTCATCGAACCCGTTTCCGATGTGCAGCTAGCGCCAGCAAGCTGACAAAGCCCGCCTGGAATTGCTGAAGGCTCCAGCGCTTTTTCTATGCAAATGAAACGACTTATTCATCTTGTGGAGAATGCTGGGGCCTCAAAAAACCTTTGGTAAAACGAAATTTGCTTTTACCCATCAGGACTTAAACGCAGAACAACACTTAACCGGAAAGGCTGAGGTTAATGATCTCACCTCCGATAATTTTGTGCGTTTCAGTTTCTTCGTGACGCGACCGAAGCCCGACGCGAATCAGGGTGCTGTCGCTGGACTCAACCATAAAAATTTCGACCAACTCAAAGGAGTACGTATGGCCAAGATGAGAGCAATTGATGCAGCTGTTCTGGTAATGCGCCGTGAAGGCGTAGATACCGCGTTTGGCATCCCTGGGGCTGCCATTAACCCCCTGTACTCGGCCCTGAAAAAAATCGGCGGCATTGATCACGTCCTCGCTCGTCACGTCGAAGGCGCCTCGCACATGGCCGAGGGCTATACCCGTACCAAGGCTGGCAACATCGGTGTATGCATCGGCACCTCCGGCCCTGCCGGCACCGACATGGTCACTGGCCTCTACAGTGCCTCGGCTGACTCGATCCCGATCCTCTGCATCACCGGCCAAGCGCCGCGTGCGCGCATGCACAAGGAAGACTTCCAGGCGGTCGACATCACCAGCATCGTCAAGCCAGTGACCAAGTGGGCGACCACCGTCATGGAGCCGGGCCAAGTACCGTACGCGTTTCAGAAAGCCTTCTACGAAATGCGTTCCGGCCGTCCAGGCCCGGTGCTGATCGACCTGCCGTTCGACGTGCAGATGGCTGAAATCGAATTCGATATCGAGGCCTACCAACCGCTGCCCGTGCACAAGCCGGCAGCCAACCGCATCCAGATCGAGAAGGCCTTGGCCATGCTCGACACAGCTGAGCGTCCGCTGCTGGTCGCTGGTGGCGGCATCATCAATGCTGATGCCTGCGACAAACTGGTCGAATTCGCCGAACTGACGGGTATTCCGGTGATCCCTACCTTGATGGGCTGGGGCATTATCCCTGACGATCATCCGCAAATGGT
Organism: Pseudomonas silesiensis; assembly: GCF_001661075.1. Taxonomy (NCBI): domain Bacteria; kingdom Pseudomonadati; phylum Pseudomonadota; class Gammaproteobacteria; order Pseudomonadales; family Pseudomonadaceae; genus Pseudomonas; species Pseudomonas silesiensis. The sequence continues at coordinate 3,276,691 of NZ_CP014870.1, read as the reverse complement.
CGGCATGGTCGGCCTGCAGACGTCGCACCGTTATGGCAACGCCACTCTACTGAAATCCGATGTGGTGCTGGGCATCGGCAACCGCTGGGCCAACCGTCACACCGGCTCCGTTGATGTCTATACCGAAGGCCGGCGCTTTATCCATGTCGACATCGAAGGCACCCAGATCGGCCGCGTCTTCACCCCAGACCTGGGCATTGTTTCCGACGCCGGTTGCGCCTTGGACGTTTTCCTTGAAGTGGCTCGCGAGTGGCAAGCCGCCGGCAAACTGAAAAACCGTAGCGCCTGGCTAAAAGACTGCCAAGAGCGCAAAGCAAGCCTGCAGCGCAAGACCCATTTCGACAACGTTCCGGTCAAGCCGCAGCGCGTGTACGAAGAAATGAACCGGGTGTTCGGCAAAGACACTTGCTACGTCAGCACAATCGGACTGTCGCAAATCGCAGGTGCCCAGTTTCTGCACGTCTACAAGCCTCGCCATTGGATCAACTGTGGCCAGGCCGGCCCGCTGGGCTGGACAATTCCAGCAGCATTGGGCGTGGTCAAAGCCGACCCGTCGCGCCAAGTCGTCGCCCTGTCGGGTGACTACGACTTCCAGTTCATGATCGAGGAGCTGGCGGTGGGCGCGCAGTTCAACCTGCCATACGTCCACGTGCTGGTGAACAACTCCTACCTGGGCTTGATCCGCCAGGCGCAGCGCGGTTTCGAAATGGACTACTGCGTGCAACTGGCGTTCGAGAATATGAACGCCCCAGAGATCAATGGCTATGGCGTTGATCACGTAGCAGTGGTGGAAGGTCTTGGCTGCAAAGCCATCCGCGTCTTTGAACCCTTCGAGATAGCGCCCGCTTTGCGCGAGGCTCAGAAAATGGCAGCTGAGCTGAGAGTCCCGGTGGTCGTTGAGGTAATTCTTGAGCGTGTTACCAACATTTCGATGGGAACCGAAATTAACGCAGTGAATGAGTTTGAAGAATTGGCGCTTGTTGGCAGCGACGCCCCTACTTCAATCCGTCCGCTGAACTGACGCTGATTCATTCAGAAAAGGAGATGCCTATGCCACGCCTGGCAGCTAACTTGTCCATGCTGTTCACCGAACGTGACTTCCTCGCCCGTTTCAAGGCTGCAGCCGACGCCGGTTTCAGCGGCGTTGAATACCTCTTTCCGTACGACTTCAGCGCGGCTGAAATCAAGCAACAGCTCGACAACAACAGCCTGACTCAGGTGCTGTTCAACCTGCCGGCCGGTGATTGGGCCAAGGGCGAACGCGGTATCGCCTGCCACCCTGACCGTGTCGAGGAATTTCGTTCCGGCGTCGACAAAGCCATCGAATACGCCAAGGTGCTGGGTAACACCCAGGTCAACTGCCTCGCCGGCATCCGCCAACAGGATCAGGACTGCACCACGGTGCGCAAGATCTTCGTCGACAACCTCAAGTATGCCGTCGACAAGCTGCAGGCCGCCGGGGTTCGTTTGATTATGGAAATGATCAACACCCGCGACATCCCGGGCTTCTACCTCAACACCACCAAGCAGGCCCTGGGGATCCAGGCAGAGGTCGGTAGCGACAACTTGTTCCTACAGTACGACATCTACCACATGCAGATCATGGAGGGTGACCTGGCCCGCACCATGGAATGCAACCTGGCCAAGATCAATCACGTCCAACTGGCTGACAACCCCGGCCGCAACGAACCGGGTACCGGTGAGATCAACTACCGCTTTCTTCTCGAGCATCTGGATCGAATCGGTTACCAAGGCTGGATCGGCTGCGAATACAAGCCACTCACCACCACCGAAGCCGGCCTGGGCTGGCTGAAGACCCACAACGCATTCTAAATGGCCGGCGCCAGGGCATGATGCTGCGGCGCCGAAGCTGAACATCGAAAAGAGGAAAACTCTAATGGCTAAAATCGGTTTCATCGGCACAGGCATCATGGGTCACCCAATGGCCCAGAACCTGCAGAAAGCAGGACACAGTCTGTTCCTGTCCACCCACTTCGACCCAGCGCCCACTGACCTAATCAACGCTGGCGCCATAGCCCTGGCCACTCCGAAGGAAGTGGCCCAGGAAGCCGAATTCATCATCGTCATGGTGCCGGACACCCCGCAGGTCGACAGCGTCCTGTTTGGTGACAACGGCGTGGCCCACGGCGTCGGCCCAAACAAGGTGGTAATCGACATGAGCTCAATCTCGCCGACCGCCACCAAAACTTTTGCCGAGAAAATCAAGGTTACCGGCGCCGCCTACCTGGATGCCCCGGTGTCCGGTGGTGAAGTCGGTGCCAAGGCTGCGACGCTGAGCATCATGGTCGGTGGCTGCCCGAAAGCCTTCGAGCGCACCCTGCCACTGTTCCAGGCCATGGGCAAAAACATTACACACGTTGGTGACAACGGCGACGGCCAGACGGCCAAAGTGTCCAACCAGATTATCGTTGCTCTGAACATCCAGGCTGTCGGCGAAGCCCTGCTGTTCGCCGCTAAAAACGGCGCTGATCCGGCCAAGGTGCGTGAAGCGCTTATGGGTGGCTTCGCCTCTTCGAAGATCCTTGAAGTGCACGGCGAGCGCATGATCAAGGGCACCTTCGATCCCGGGTTTCGCATTAACCTGCATCAGAAAGACCTGAACCTGGCCCTGCAGGGCGCCAAGGAGCTGGGCATCAACCTGCCCAACACCGCAAACGCCCAGCAAGTGTTCAGCACCTGCGTCGCCTTGGGTGGTGGCAACTGGGATCATTCAGCGCTGATCAAAGGCCTGGAACACATGGCTAACTTCTCGATACGGGACGAAAAGTAAAACCCTTGTTACCAATCGTCCAGGATTACGTATGAAACGACAATAGCCTTTGGTAACACCGCCCCTTGGCTTGCACAGAGCCAGGCCTAGGGGTGTTTTCCATACTACCGAGCTATCAGATGGCTGCTGTAAATATAATCCAATTCCATGTTGGTCTCTGCGGAGTGATATATGGCAGGTTCTGGATCAATCGAGCATGGAAAATTCAGGTCGCCGACCAGGTAGTTGAGCGCGCCAGGCGCCTATGCCTAAAGGAGATAAAAGATATTTACGATACTCGCGTTCATCCAACTTTCAAAAAGTGAGATTTCACAAGAGACATAAGCATGACGTGAAATAGCGATGCCGGTGAAGTTCTAAATCCAGCCAGAAATGCCTTCGCAGGAGATAATCATGGAACATGCATATCCACAAGATGGTGGCCCGGTCGTATCCGTTGACCAGGTTGATGACACGATTAGCAATCCGATTCTCGAAAACCCACAGTTTCGTGCTTTGGTAAAACAGCGACGAATATTTTCGTGGAGCATGACGGCTCTTATGCTGGCGGTGTATTTCGGTTTTATTCTATCACTGGCATTTATACCTGCCAGCTTAGGCACACCTATCACCGTAGGGCAGCCGATGACTTGGGGTGTGCCTATTGGCTTCGGCATGCTCGCTTTCACGATTCTTATCGTGGCTGTCTATGTATGGCGCACGAACACCTGCTACGACCCTAAAATAAAAACAATCATCAGGAGCTTCGACAAATGAAGCATCTAATTATTGCAATCTCGGCCATCCTTGGTTCGGTCGCGGTATACGCAGCCGACGTCCCTGCCGCAGTACACAAGCACAACCCCATTGCCATCGGCATGTTTTTAGCATTCGTTATTTTCACTTTGTTTGTCACGCGATGGGCGGCACGTAAAAACAATAGCGTTGCGGATCACTATGCTGCAGGAGGAAAAATCACCGGCTTCCAGAATGGTTGGGCCATCGCCGGCGACTATATGTCAGCGGCGTCTTTACTGGGCATTTCCGCATTGGTTTTTACCAGTGGTTTTGATGGACTGATCTACTCCATCGGCTTCCTTGCAAGCTGGCCGATTATTTTGTTTCTGATTGCGGAGCCATTGCGAAACCTGGGGCGCTACACCCTGGCGGACGTACTGTCATATCGGTTGAAACAACGACCTATACGAGCATTTTCGGCCTCCAGTTCTATTGTGATCGTGTTGCTTTATCTGGTTTCCCAACTGGTAGGCGCTGGAAAACTGGTTGAATTGCTATTCGGCTTCGACTACACCGCGGCGGTGCTTCTCGTGGGTACGCTGATGGTTATCTATGTATTCTTTGGTGGGATGCTAGCGACCACCTGGATTCAGATTATCAAGGCGGTGTTACTGCTCACCGGCTGCGTCTTCATGGCCTTTATGGTGTTGTCCCAGTTCGGATTCAGCTTGAATCAACTGTTCACTCAAGCTACCGAAGTGCATCCATCCCATATCGCAATCATGAGCCCAGGAGGCTTGATTACAGATCCGGTGTCTGCCATTTCATTAGGATTGGCACTGGTCTTCGGCACGGCAGGTCTCCCACATATCCTCATGCGGTTCTTCACCGTCGGTAACGTTAAAGCGGCGCGCCAAAGTATTCTTTATGCCACTGGTCTGGTCGGCATAGGCTATGCGCTGATCGTTATCATCGGCTTCGGTACCATTGCCCTGGTTGCCAGCAACCCTGCCTATCACGATGCATCAGGTGGGATTTTGGGCGGCGTTAACATGGTTGCAATTCACCTCGCGCAGAACGTTGGCGGTAACGTCTTCCTAGGTTTTATGTGCGCGGTATCGTTCTCGACGATACTGGCGGTAGTGGCTGGGCTAACCCTGGCAGGTTCTTCTGCGGTTTCTCATGACCTCTATGCTCATGCGTTATGCCGCGGCACAGCCAGCGACCGTGATGAAATGCGCATATCGCGTGTAACAACCATTGTTATGGGGGTGCTATCGATTCTTTTAGCGATTGCATTTGAGAAGCAAAATATTGCGTTTATTGTAAGCCTAACCTTCTCCATCGCGGCAAGTTCCAATTTTCCAGTCCTGTTGTTGTCGATCTACTGGAAAGGTTTGACGACGCGCGGTGCCGTGATTGGGGGATCGCTGGGCCTTGTATCTGCAATCACCCTATGCGTACTCAGTCCAACGGTATGGGTCAAGATACTCCATCATCAACAAGCTTGGTTCCCGTACGAATATCCAGCGCTGTTTTCTATGGTCGTCGCATTTGTCGGGATCTTTGTGTTCTCCATTACCGATCGTTCCGCCAGTGCCGTGAGTGAACGCAGCCTTTTCGATAATCAATTAGTCGATTCTGAGTTGGGTGCACCAGCAACCTGGAAGGCGCAATTGAAAGGCGAGTAACAAGTTGTTTTGATGGTTTTCCTGTGCGTCACAGGTTGTTGTCATACGTACGTCTATGGAAGGCCTGCAGTACCCACCGATTTTTTGATACTCCAACCATTGGGTGTTAAAAAATCGGTGACCTGCCAGCCTTCAGCGCTTCCAAGGCTTGAAGCTGTTCAGCAAGGTGTTTTTCGAGTTCGCGAAATTCTGCGAGCTTAGACATGGTCGTTCTCTAGGTAGTTAGTCAACTAACAATACACCAAAAACTGTAAGTCGGATTATGGCTCAATGCTTCCCGATGTACCGAAATGTCATTGCTGGTCACCCTTCGAAGAAAATGGCGACTTTGTTCCCTATGGGATCGCGCAGAAAGGTGACATAGAAGTCATCGGCGTATGCCCCCCGGATACCAAACGTTCCTTCATCCGCCCCGCCGTTAGCAATGCCGGCCTCGTGAACCTTGTTCACCTTCGCCCTAGAACCAGCTGGAAATGCGGTTCTTCGGCGGGATTGAAATGTGCTCTCTGCTTAGTTAAAAGAGCCCGCTAAGCGAGCTCTCTTGTCAAATCATCAAGCCAGTGCTACAGATGGCCTCAGGCGGCAATTTTCACCGACTCCATGAATTTTTGAAGGCGCTTTGAATCCGTTCCCTTCAGCAAAACCTTCGGCGGAGCATCATGGATAATTTCTCCGCTTTCCATGTAGACGACGCGGTCAGAAACATTGAATGCGAAATTCATCTCGTGTGTAACGATCACCATGGTCATCCCTTCTTCTGCCAACTGAGTGATGACCTTCAACACCTCGTTTACCAGTTCCGGATCAAGGGCTGAAGTCGGCTCATCAAACAGCATGACCGCTGGTTTCATCGCCAAGGCGCGAGCAATGGCTACACGTTGTTGCTGACCACCAGACAACTGGTGAGGATACTTGTTTGCGTGCTCAGCAAGTCCCACCTTGGCAAGCATTGCGAGGCTTAATTGCTTGGTTGCTTCGCGGGTGTCATGATGGTGGTAGAGCGGTGCCATCATCACATTGTCCAGGACTGTGCGATGTGCAATGAGGTTGAAGCCCTGAAAAACCATTCCTACGTGAACGATGCGATTTGGATTTTCTTGACCTTTTTTGCCACGAGCATTCTCACTTCCAGTCAAAAATGGTTCGCCCTGTAACAGCACGGATCCTTTGTTCAGTTGCTCTAGGCCATTGAGGCAACGTATCAAGGTAGTTTTACCAGAACCGGATGGGCCGATGATGGAAATTACCTCACCCCATTTCACTTTTAGTGAAACGCCTTTAATGACTTCATGTGAACCATAGGACTTCCGACCCTCCACTAGCTCTAAAGCATACTCACCCTTCTGTTCAAGTTTGAGCGCCTTGGAATTGTTCACGTGCTTGATATCTGATTCCGAGTATTTGGTCACGCCAGGTTGACGACGAGAGATATCGAGCTTCCGCTCAAGGGCCTTTAGCAAGAAGCCAAATACCGTAACGATCAGAACGTAGAAGCAGGCTACCGCTGTCAAAGTCTCCAGTATCAGAAAGTTCTGGGTATACAGTCGCTCGCCCACCAGAAGGATTTCAGCGAGTGATATGACCGAAACCAGCGAAGTCAGCTTTACGATGGTGACGTATTCGTTGATCAATGTTGGTAAGGCGATCCGAAAAGCCTGAGGGACGACAATCAATCGCTGGATACCGACGTATCGAACCCCAAGGGCCTTGCCCGCTTCCACTTGGCCGCGTGCAACAGACAGAAGCCCACCGCGATGGATCTCGGCGATGTACGCCGCTTCACTCAGAACCAGAGCAACCAAGCCTGCCACAAACGGGTTCCCTAGCCATGCGCTGGTGGTAGGAAAGACTTGGGGTATGTTGAAGATAAAAACCAACAGCACCAGCAGGGGGAGGCTTCGGAAGAACCAGATGTACGAACCTGCGATGCTGCTCAGGACTTTATTCGAAGACTGTTTACCGAGCGCCAAGATGAAACCAGCGACGATACCGAGTAGCCAGGTGGTGACACTCAGCTCGATAACTGTCCATGTAGCATTCCAAAATGCGGGCTCGGCGAACAGACTAAGTATGTAACTCCAATCGAAAGACATATTTAACTCCCACGGGCAGCCCAGGCGGGCCACCCTATCTTGTTATATTCGAGTATTATTTGCCGCTATATGCAGCGGCAATGTCATCCTTAGTTGGTTCCTGCAAATTATAGGCAGTAAGCATTGCTTGGTATTCGCCATTTTGTTTGAGGCGATCAAGCTGCTCAGTTAGCGCCGCCGCTAGTACTGTGTTGCCTTTTTCCACACCCAAGCCAATGACAACAGGTTCAATAATGGTCTTGGATGTAATCTCCAATCTACCTTTGGTCTGTTTGATTAGCATTTGAGCTACCGCAGCGTCTTCAAATTGAACATCAGCCGCTTTGGACAATAAAGCTTGGGCTGCCATTGGAGACGATTCATATTCCTGAACGCCAATCGCGCCTTTGCCAGAAGGAGTGCAATGTTCACTGGAAAGCTTTGTCAAGGTTGGAACCCAGGCAGCGCCTTTTAACGAAGCTACTTTTTTTCCACAGAGATCATTTACAGTTTCCGGACGGAATTCGCTTCCCTTGAGGGTCATCAACGAGCCACCTGTTTTCAGGTATGGCACATAATCAATCTGTTTCGCACGTGCTGGAGTGATATATAGCGCGGAAGCAACGACATCAAATTTCTTGCCGGAAAGACCAATCACGAGGTTGGCAAAACGGGTGTCGTCAATACGCGGGGTGAGTCCGAGGCCTTTGGAAATTTTGGCCATCAGTTCGGCGTCAAACCCGGCCGGAACATTCTTGTCATAGTAATCGAAAGGAGCCCAGGTGAGATCCGAGCCAATAGTGAGTACTCCATTTTGGAGTGTAGGGATCTCTTGAGCGCTTGCATTGATAGCAACTGCACACAGTCCACTTAAAAGTATGGCGTTGAAGACTTTTGAGATACGCATGATATTATCCAGAATGAAATGGGCTATTAGGCTTCGCTGTGAGCACCGCGCACCAACACATCTTCCTCGTGCTTTATCTTGGGGGGTAAGAAACACCTTAGTGTCGTGCTCGTTCTTTTGAAATCCATGATTGGCTCCGAGTAATTTAAGCGGCAGTCATTCAAAAAAGCTCCAGCATGCAACAACGGACTAGTGCACCGATATTTTCAGCTGATGAAGCTTAAAGTCGAACGTCTTTTCTTATTTTTGTAGTCGCCCCTATATGGGAGAAACGTGGATATCTTTTCGTGCGCTGGCCGACATCAGAATCCTGTATCGCTACTGATCTTGCTGCCCTTGTGTCTTCCCGGATTCACTCAAGATGGTTTAATTTTGTTGGCCAGATTAGGAGTGCTTAACCTCGAGTTTATCTGCCGTCACCCTCCTTAAGTGAGAATATAGTCTTTACGACGTTAGAAATGGTCTCTTAAAATGGCTACTTGGAGAGAAATTTTATCGAAGCATCCTGTATCAACGGTCGGATATTTATGGAGAGGGGCGCGGAGACTATAGAGTCAAGCTAGAGTTGCGCCATTCATACGGAGCGGCCGAATAGTAAGTCGATTATGAATACCGAAAATAAAAGGGACGCTTAAAGCGTCCCTGATTTTCATTTATCTGTTACCTATCGACTATGCCAGGGCACTGGCCTCGTGAAGATTCAAGGATCTAGTTTCAGGGGCAAGAAGTATTGCCACAATCAGGCCGATGAAGGTGATACCGGCGGCCACCAGCATCGTGATCGAAACCCCAAGGGAATTGAGTGACACTGGAACGAGATAGGTGCCAATGGCGGCGCCGATCCTGGAAAACGATGTGCCTACACCTACGGCGAAGGAGCGAATTTCCGTGGGAAATATCTCGTTGGGGTAAACAAAGGTCAGCACCTGAGCACCACCAATGAAAAGGGCGTAGCACGAGAAAAACAGAATCACCAAGTAACTTGAGCTGGACTGAAATCCTGCAAGGCCCATCAGAGATATGCCCGCGAGCAGAAAGCTGTAGATCATTACGTTTCTACGTCCCAGCGTATTGATCAGCTTTGTGGCAACTACGCACCCGACAACAAAGAACAATGTGATAGCGATGGATCCAATCGAGCCTGCATCGTCATCCAGCTTCAGAGCCGATAGGACTTTAGGGGCGAACGCGTAGACCGCAAAGACCGGTAGCATTGCACACGTCCAGAAGGTCACTACAAAGAACATGCGCTTGCCATACCCCGCCGAAAGGATGCTTTTCAACGGAAGGCGTATCGTATTGGTGTCTTCGCCAATATTGGCGATACTGAAATCGCTACCGTAAATTTTTTTGACCAGGACGGCGGCCTCTTCCTTTCTTCCTTTACTCAGCAACCAACGTAAAGATTCAGGCGTACCAAGACGCATGGCAAACAACGCCCCACCAAGTACTGCACCGCTGGCTAGCACCAATCGCCAAGCCTCATCGCCGCCAGTGCGAAGAATGATTTCACCGAATATGTAGGCTGCTGCAGCTCCTGCAAACCAACATGTAGAAAGCGCGGCCAACCGAGGGCCACGATTTTTGCGAGGAAGAAACTCAGCGAGCATCGCTGTGGCTGCGGGATACTCAATACCGACACCGATGCCAATTATGATTCGCCAAAAGAACAACATAGCGGCGCTGTCAGCGTAGAACTGGCCGATAGACGCGACCAGGAAAATTAAAGGGCTTGCGTAAAACAAGCGCTTGCGACCTAAACTACTGGTGAGCCACCCACCGATTAATCCGCCAGCGAAGATGCCGATCAGGCTAGATGCAGCGATCATACCTTGCCAAAAATCACTTAATTGTAGAACAGTAGTAGCATGAAGAATGATGACTCCGATAACACTAAGTACATAGCCGTCTACAAAAATCCCGCCAGCGGCACTAATAGTAAGACGTTGATGAAACTTCTGAATCGGCACATCTTCAATTGAAACAAGAGGCATTGTCATTGTTGTTCCTTTGTATGTCTCAGACACATGGACTTCTATTGCTAAGAAGCATTTCTAACAAGCGGGGCGAGGTAGTAATTAATTCGAGATGTGCCTGAACCCACATGTCGTGGATGTGGGACAGGCACTTTACAACTCACTAGTTGGATCCCAGCCCATCCACTAGCTGGGATAACCAAAGGCGCACCGCTTTGGGAAAACCGTGCGAGGGATCGAACATCAGTAGCTTTAGTTGTTGATGATCACCATTTCACGCGGCGCCCGGCGAGTCAGAATTTCTGGGCCAGAGCTGGTGATGTGGATGTTTTCCTCATGAACGAGCATCTTGCCAGGCGCGTACTCCATGCCTGGTTCAATGGTAATGACCATGCCTTCGCGCAGCACAGTGTCGTCCGTTGGCATGTGGGATGGTGGCTCGGTCAGTTGCAGACCGAGGCCATGGCCCAGTCGACCCACATTGTTGCGAAGCATACCTGCTGGTTCCAGCACACCCATCATGGCTTTCCAGAGCTCCGAGACTTTGGTGCCAGGTCGAGAGATAGCGAAAGCCGCTTCGGTGGCGTCCCAAATTGCTTCGTTGGCACGTAATGCATCGTCGTCAACTTTACCGAAACCGAAATTTCGGTCGAAATCGCAGAAGTAACCATTGACTGTCGCACCAACGTCAATGATGAGGACATCTCCGTTTTCGATCACCCGGTCGCTTGGGCGGGAAATGATTTGCTCATAGCCGCCAGGGCCGGAAGCTGCAGCCATAAATGGAAGCGCGTGTGCACCACCGGCGATAATGTCCACGGACAACGCTCTGCTGATGGCCAGCTCAGTTTGACCGCAGCGAGCGTGCGCCGGGAGCTTGTCGAATGCATCGCTCACGATGGTGCAAGATTGACGGATGTACTCGACCTCACCTGATGATTTGATTGCCCGTACGTTCCAAATGCAAGGCGATCCATCCACCAGATCAACGCTGCCCAACTTGTCTTTGAGCAAGAACAAATCGTTCACGGGCATGCGGATCACGGACTCGCGGCCCATCTCCATCCCGATGCGGCCATGACGGCGAGGGAGAGAAAGCAGAGTATCGCTGAGCAACGTAACACCTTCATCCGATGGACGTGGCGCTGGCCAGCTCAAAGTTTTTCCGATCCAGGAACCTTGCAGCAACGGTGCTCCGATTTCAGGAACGACTGCAATGCAGTCCCCCTCAGCAGGAATAATAAAGAACCATGGCCGAGTAGGACTTTCCCAGAACTGGCTGTCAAAGCCACTGAAGTAGCGGAAGTTGGGTGGAGAGGTGACGAGCAATGCATCGAGCTTATGCACGCTCATTTCCGCTTGAACGCGGGACACACGGTTAGCAAACTCTTCACTAGAAAAAGCGATGTTCATGTCTGTATCTCCAACGGTTCTTTCTTATGTATGGATCAGGACTTAGATGTAGCGAGCGTCCACATTGCGTTAGCCAGAATCTGGGCACCGAGGACGAGGTCGTCGTCAGGAGTGTTTTCCTTCGGATTGTGACTAATCCCTTTGCTGCTTTGTACAAACAACATGGCGGAGGGACAGGCCCTGGAGATCATCTGAGCATCGTGACTTGCGCCAGACACTATTCGCCTGTTCGACGCACCGATGGATTCGGTGACGCCTTGAAGTAAGGAGCACAAACCTTCATCAAATTTGACCGACATTGCCTTTGAGAGGGTCTGCAGTTTTACCTCGAAGCCCTGCTCCTGAAGCTTCATCACCTCAGACTGAAGCAGTGCATCAGCCTTCCGAAGCTGCCCATCATCAGAGTCTCGGAAATCAATCGTGAATTTAGCCTTGCCCGGAACGACATTGACGGCGTTTGGTTCAAGGGCGAATGTTCCCACCGTCGTCACGTTAGGAAGGTGATCCAGGGCGGAGTACTCCTGAAGTCTGCAGGCCAATTGCATAGCTGCAACGCCAGCGTCTTTACGCAAATGCATTGGCGTTGTGCCAGCGTGATTAGCGCAACCCACAATCTCGACCTGCCACCATGAATGCCCCTGAAGAGCTTCCACAACACCTACCTGCGTTTCGGTGGCCTCTAGCACTGGGCCTTGCTCAATGTGAAGCTCCAAAAAACTTTCAGGGATGAACTTCCAGGGTTCGATTTCGCCCGCATAACCAATTCGCTGGAGTTCGCTCTGGAAAGACTTTCCGTCCCGCGTTTCGACGGCCAGGGCTTCGTCCAGCGCAATGTCTTTTGCTATGACGCGCGAGCCTAGAAGATCAGGAGAGAACCTGACGCCTTCCTCGTTGCTGAAGACAGTAACTGCGATCGGCTTATCGGGCGTCAGGCCTGATTCACCGATGGCTTGAAGCAGTTCGACACCCGCGATGACGCCGTAGCAACCGTCTAGGAAACCGGCCCTTGAGACGGTATCGATGTGCGAGCCTGTCATGATCGGTGGGGTGTCAACTGATCCACCAAGTACACCGTAGATATTGCCAATCTTATCGACGTATACAGAGGCACCTGCTTCGGCAAACCAGCCAACAATAAGGTCGCGACCTTGCTTGTCTTCATCGGTCAATGCGAGGCGAGTCCCGCCTCCGCCCGGTAGACAACCAATTTGACCGAGTTCCTGAATTCGTCTTAGCAGACGATGACCGTTGACCTGTGGGAAGTTCATGGCAGTGCCTTGGCCTGGGCCAGAAGTTGAGCGTACAGCTCAGGGTCGGTTGCCCCTTCAGTGTTGATCACCAGGGCGACAGAGTCTTTGTTCAGACGTAGAGACTGCTTGATCTCAGGATCTTCGAGCGCCACGAGCAACCCACCAAGTGAGGCTGCGCCGCTTTCGCCCCCTTCAATAACAGGGTCGGAAGACTGATCGCGGGCCAACGCAGCCATCGCATAGAGAGCTTCTTCATCAGAGATCGTCACGAAGGCAGTGGCGGTCTCTTGAAGGATGCGCCAGGCAACCATCGACGGCTCGTAGCATTCCAGCATTGCCATCACAGTTGCTTCACCATGATCAATTTTGGTGGCTTCGCCTTTGACCGCGCTTTCATAAATGCACGCGGCTTTCTCAGGCTCCACCACGATGATCTGAGGGGCCAGGTCGCCGTACACCGAGGTGAAATACGCCGCCAACGCAGCGGCAAAGCCTCCAACACCTGCCTGGAGGAATACGTGGGTCAAACTGCGACCGCTGGTTTCCACTTGCTGGACGACCTCGTCCGCCATGACGAGATACCCTTGCATCACCCAGGTAGGAATTTCTTCGTAACCTGGCCATGAGGTATCGGACACGACAATCCACTGGTTTTGACTGGCCGCCTCGGAGGCATAAGCCACAGAGTCGTCATAGCTTCCAGCGACACGCTCGACCTCAGCGCCCAGCGCTGCAATTGCAGCAGCTCTGCTCTCGCTCACGCCAGCGTGGACGTAGATCACGGAGCGGCAACCGACAACTTTTGCGGCTGCAGCGACGGATCGGCCATGGTTGCCATCGGTAGCGCATGTGATGGTGAGAGAAGCTGCAACCTTTTGCACTTCTGGAGTCAGGATCTCGTCAGGTTCAACAGTCCTGCCCAGACCTTTACTCGCCTCCTGCAAGACCACCCGAACAACGGCGTGAGCGCCGCCCAAGGCCTTGAAACTTTTCAGAGTCGAACGCTGGCTTTCATCTTTTACAAAGATGGCTCCGACGCCACGTTCTGCGGCAAGTTCAGGAAGGCTGAACAGGGGGGTGACCTTGTAGTCGATGCACTGAAGATGACTACGAACTTGGTCGAGGCTGGCAGGGGTAAATGGCTTCAGCGCAGCGCCTGCTGCGTGAGTCCGTGAATGCTCATTCTTGTTGTATCGCATTTTGGAAGACACCTTCGTTGCATGGGGCATGTGGAGAATATATGCTCACCATGGTCATAAATGGTCTCGCTTTTCTGGGTCTATAAGAGAAATTTTCTCCCAGTTGGAGGTAGGTATGCGTGAGAAGGCTCCGCAGATGGACGCGTTCGATTTGCGATTACTTGAGCTTGTCCAAGGCAATAATCAGTTGGCGATGAGAGAGCTAGCCGAGCGTGTGAACCTCTCCCTTCCCGCCGTCGCGAAGCGGTTGCAGCGCCTTCGGAAATCGGGCGTGATCATGGCTGATCGAAGTATCTTGGCGCCGGAGCTGGTCGGCGTTAACACGACGGTTGTAGTCAACGTGTCGGTGGAGAGCGAAGTAATTGAGAAGCTGGACGCTATCCGACAGCGTTTTCTTGAGTGCCCTCAAGTCCAGCAGTGCTATTACGTCACTGGAGACGTCGACTTCATTTTGATAATCGCCGTCAAGGACATGAAAGAATACGAAAAGCTCACTCGCGAATTATTCTTCGAGGGCGGGAACGTCCGACGATTCAAGACTTTTGTGGCAATGGATCGAGTTAAAGTGTCGCTGGATTTAACGCTGTGAAATCAAGTCGAACCCTTCTCGATTTTAACTCTGCTCAGGCATCGCAGCCGCGTGTTTGGAGCGTCTAGGTTGTGTCATTCAGCTTAGCGGTCGTGGCTCAAGAAAGCCGGCTGGCTTAACCAAGCTACTGGAAGGATCCGAAACTTCCCGGTCTTGCTAGGAGACGATGAAGAGCAGGCGTCGACTGGTTGGAAACGCTCTTGATGATACCTCGGCCATACCGCACCTGAGGGGCTTGGTTCGCGGCCCTGATTACTCGTCTTGTGCTGAAAGCGGTGAATTGAGGTCAACATCTACCTGACCGACTAGCGCAATGATGCGATCGACCAAACGCGCATCTACGGGCTGAATGCGCTCCGGATGCGCACTCATGTCAGCTGCCAGAAGCTCGAGCACTCGGGATACGGAAGATGAGCGTACATCTGTTCAACAAGCGCCGGCGCGGTCTCGCTTTCAACGCGGTTCGCAGACGTGAAGTTGTGGATATGAGGTTCATTCATGACCCAACGTTATCTGCAATTCGACGTTGCAGCAACTGCGGGACTGTCCTGCCCATTTTGCTGACGACGTGTTGCTTCGATGGCCAGACAGTGGCTTTTTTGAGCTGAGAAATTATGGCTCAGCAATAATTATTGCTGAGCCATAATTTAAGATAATTCAGTTTTTCCTCTTCCCCACCGTGGTGAAACTCGAATCACCTGCAGTACACCGTCCAAAGCTGATCAACCCGCGTCGTGAAGCTTTGACTCATCATCTCTCGGCGCATCCCCCATTGCGGATCCGTCGGCACACTCGCTACGCGCAGGGTGCCTCGACCCCACCGCCCATTGATGGGTTCTCTCGGTGGAAAATTGTTGGCATTGCGAAGCCCTCGTAGCTATTCATCCTTATCACGCTCCCGTAAGAGCCAGCAGACGATGCCGAGCACCAGGGTGGCAAATCCTAGTGCGGCAATGGTGAGCGCAGGAGTAGCGGCAGAATCGAGAATAACGAACTTCCGGCTGAGCGCCAGCAAGGCGATCAACAGCACTGTGCGAACCTGAACGATGCTGTTGCGTCGTAGGGCCGGGCGCACAATCGAATGCTTAAACTCCAGGGCTATCAGCACGGTGAAGATTGAGCCAAAGAGGGCCTGGAAAACATCGTGATCTAGAGGGTCAATCGCACCACCGATCACCAACGGCACAACCCTGCGACAGAGCTGCAGTAGCGCCATCAAAATCACAGACGCGATGATGAGACTGAGCGCAAGAACAACCAATTGTTCGAAACGTTCGTAAGCATTCATCAGCGCCCACTGAAGTCTGAAATTTTTCAGCGTCGAGTTGCGCTCACGCCCTTCAGAATCAGGCTTTGACACGATAACCCTCCACACTTGCGTCTTCAGTCTGCCGGGCTCGTCCAGGCATTAGAGGATCCAGTACACCACTGCACGTCGTGATCAACAGGCCTGCTCCCAGGTTACGTGAGTGTGCTGGGGCTAAGTCCCAGTCTCCGCAGTAGGTGCCAGATCATCTGGCTGGTCTGGCGGACTACTCTTTCCGGAGGTCTTTGGCGCATCCACCTCCACCTTATTGAAGACCACTTCGCTACGCTCCTTGTCGTAACCCAACTCAACACTGTCGCCGGCTTGCAGCTTGCCAGCGAGCATTTCCTTCGCAAGCCGCGTTTCGACGGCCTGGCGAATCTGACGTTTCAACTCGCGCGCGCCAAACTCAGGCTGATAACCAACATCCGCCAGATGATCGATGAGTGAGCCATCAATTTTCACTGTGATGTTCTGTGCAGCTGCGGTTCGAATGACCCGATCAAGCTGAATGCTCACAATCGATCGGATGTTGTCGCGGGTAAGGGCATGGAACACGATGATGTCATCAATACGGTTCAGGAACTCGGGACGAAAATGCCCTTTCAAGACGCCCATCAATTCATCGCGTAACGCTTTATCCGTGAGGCGTTCATCTTCTGGGCGCTCAAGATTCTCCATGATAATGGGAGAGCCCAAGTTGCTGGTGGCAATGATGATCGTATTGCTGAAGTCCACGACACGTCCCTTGCCGTCCGTGAGACGCCCATCGTCGAATACCTGCAGCAATACGTTGCTCACATCGGGATGCGCCTTCTCGATCTCGTCGAGCAGAATCACACTGTAGGGCTTGCGGCGGACACGCTCGGTCAGCTGACCGCCTTCGTCGTACCCCACATAACCGGGTGGCGCACCGATTAACCGAGCAACCGCGTGACGCTCCATGTACTCCGACATATCAATACGAATGATCGATTGCTCGTCACCAAACACCGTTTCCGCCAACGCTTTGGCAAGTTCAGTTTTGCCAACGCCCGTAGGGCCAAGAAAGAGGAACGTGGCAATAGGTCTGTTGGCTTGGCCAAGTCCGGCTCGAGACAAACGAACGGCATCGCTGACCGCGAGAACAGCAGCTTCCTGACCGACCAGCCGATCACGCAAAGTGTCTTCCATATTCAACAATTTTTGACGCTCTTCCTGCGTAAGCTCGGTCACAGGAATACCGGTGAGACGGGACAGCACCTCGGCAATTGACTCCAGGGTCACCTCAAGGGTTTCGGAACCTGTCTTGCGCTCCCAGGCTTCTGTTTCCTCTCCCAGTTGCGCTTGTTTTTGACCAATGCGTTCTTCGAAGCCTTTGGATTCATCAAAACGTTTACGAGAGGATGCATAATCCTGTTCACGTTTAAGTTGCGTGATTTCGGCTTCCAGCTCCTGGATGCCAGCCGGCCTTGAGGAGGAACTGATTCGAACGCGGGCGGCTGCCTGATCGATCAGGTCAATGGCTTTATCCGGCAAAAAGCGCGAGGTGATGTAACGATCCGACAGCTCTGCTGCCGCCACAAATGCTTCATCGGCGAATGTGACCTGATGGTGAGCCTCAAGCTTATCGCGCAGCCCACGCAGGATAATGATGGTCTGTTCGACGGTGGGCTCGGCTATCAGCACAGGCTGAAAACGTCGTTCAAGCGCTGCGTCTTTTTCGATGTGCTTTTGATACTCATTGAGTGTCGTCGCACCGATCAAACTAAGCTCCCCGCGTGCCAATGCGGGTTTAAGTACGTTGGCAATATCCAGGCCGCCCTCCTCACCACCCTGCCCCGCGCCAACGATCGTATGCAACTCGTCGATGAACAGAATAAGCTCCGAGCTTTTTGCGGCGACTTCATCAAGTAGTTGCTTGGCTCGCTCCTCGAATTCACCACGATATTTAGAGCCCGCAACCATTGAGTTCAGATTGATTTCAACCAGCCGTCTGCCACGCAGAATCTCAGGGACATCGCCCTTTACTATTCGTTGTGCAAGCCCTTCAACGATGGCTGTTTTACCGACGCCAGGTTCGCCGATAAGAACCGGATTGTTCTTTCTGCGCCGCGCCAGCACCTCGATGGTATTTTCGATTTCCTGCGCGCGCCCCAGTACGGGATCCAGTTTGCCCTCACGAGCCAGTGACGTCAGGTCGCGACCGAACTTGTCGAGTGTCGGTGTTCCCGTCGGGGTGTCGACTCGCCCATCCTCAGCCCCCTTACCCACCACCTTTACCACCTTCTGCCGCAAGGCTTCAGGCGTTACGCCGTATTTTTTAAGCAATGTCCCGGCAATACTTTCTGGTACAGAGGCAAGCCCGATCAACAAATGCTCTGGGCCAACGTACGAATGTCCTAAATCACGAGAGGCCTGGAACGCAAAATTGAAAACTTTCTTTAAACGTGGCGAAATGCTCATCTGATCCACTGCGGCCTGGGCCTCCGCTGTGCCCCTCTGAGCATGCTGATCAATGTAGCCTTTGATCTCGTCCGGAGAAAGCTTCAGCTCCTTGAGCAACGCGGTACCAACATCGGTATCCGCAAGCACATACAACAAATGCTCAGTATCGAGCTCACTACGGTTGAGCTCATGGGCTTTCTCACCCGCGCGTTGCAGGATTTCCAGCGTCTGGGAACTGAATGCATCGGTTGCATCGACAGATTCTCGAGGCACTTGCGCAGAGAGCCTGAAGTCATCACCCGCTTGATCCTTTGCTCCGCCCATGCTGTCGAAAAAGCGGGACACACCCCCGCCCAGCAGAGAGTCGAATGGATTCAACATGCTTTGATGGCGTAAGAGTTGACGGTAATCGTGGTCGCAAATGGACATTGTCCTGGCTTGGCCATTTTGCGATACGGTCACTCGCGCTACAGCGGGTCTCGCATTACATATTTCACAGAGAGTAGCCATGATGAGTTGTCTCCAAAGATGGATAACACGGACTCATTCAGATGGATCTACGGCCCCGTAAACGATGCTCAAGCAACAGGGGCATGAGATCCGCAATACGCTGAGATTGCTCAGGAAGACGATTACGTTGGAGGGAATGGCAGTCTCGGCAGACGACGCCATCCAATAACGATAGTCGGATCTCATCAAAACACGCTATGGGCGACCCAGGATACCGACGAACGACGTCTGATAAATTTGTGCTCAAAAATACCGCCAGTCGTAAACCACCAACTCATCAGCAAATGAGGCTATGGAATCACCAGCGTGATCGAGCAACGCTTCGATGTCGGAATTCGCAGGGGCGAATCGATCAGCAAGGACATGATTGCGGTTCGCACCAAAACCATCGGATAAAAAAGCCGCCGAAAATGACAGCAAAAGAACGAGCGCGCGAGGTCTTGCCGGCATTGGAGGAAACGGAGAACGCGTTCAGCGATTACGGCAAGCGCCAACAACGACTATAGTCAATGGTGCGTCAGAGCGAATCCAGCCTTTCCGCTGCCAACCTGGCCTCAATCCAATACCGCGAAGGCACGGCGGATCTCCTCGTGCTTCTTGATGCGGATAGTGAACGTCTCGCAACCGAAGACACTCAGGCTCAGGCCTCAAACGAGGTGTATCGAGGCATCGTCGCCATTTATAAATCACTTGGCGGTGGATGGAGTTATCCCCCCGGGCAAGTCGTATCCCGCTGAGCAGACCCCAACCGCCCATCTATAAGGGCTCAAGCCATGCACACTTCAGAATTGGATGATGCGAAAGAAACGAATGGCGACCTGGTTCAGGGGCCGCTGCCGGCCGGCACTGTCGCGCCCGACTTCACTCTGTACGCAACCCCTGATCAGCAGTTGTCGCTACGCGAGCTAAAGGGAAATCCCGTGATACTGGCGTTTTATCCCGCAGACTGGACTTCGGTTTGTGGCGACCAACTGACTTTGTACAACCAGTTGCTACCCACATTCAGAGAATACGGTGCGACGCTACTGGGTATCTCAGTTGACAGCGCCTGGTGTCATCAGGCCTTTGCCAAAGATCGGAGTTTTCACTTCAGCCTGCTGGCCGATTTCGAGCCCAAAGGGGCTGTGGCGCGGCAGTATGGAGCCTACGAGTCCCACCTGGGGGTTTGTAAGCGGGCGCTGTTCGTGATTGACAAGGAGGGGGTGGTCGCCTGGAGCTACGTCTCCCCGATGGCAATCAATCCGGGGGCGGACGGCATTCTGGATGCGCTGGATGCTCTGGCGAATTCATCACAAAGCACGCCAACCTAAAATTAACAGGTGATCCCATGGCCACTCTCAAAGTCCCGGTAAGTGCCAGCGACCATCGCCAGGGAAGTGCGCATGCCAAGGTCACACTGGTGGAATTTGGCGACTATCAATGTCCCTATTGCGCTGAAGCGTATTGGATAGTCAAGAATCTGCAACAGCATTTTCGCGATGATTTGCTGTTCGTGTTCCGTAATTTTCCACTGACCACTGCTCACCCGCATGCGATGGCTGCAGCTGTCACCGCTGAGTTTGCCGGGAGTCGAGGATTCTTCTGGGAGGCGCACGACGAATTGTATGAAAATCAGGATCGATTGGGCCTGCCGCTGTTTCGGGCCATCGCTCTAAAACATGGCCTCTCCGACGAAGAACTCTATCTTGCCATGCAAGACGGTACCTACTTACCCAAAATAAAATCCGATTTTAATGGCGGCGTACGGAGCGGCGTGAATGGCACCCCAGCGTTTTACATTGACGGGCTTCGCTATGACGGGGCTCCAGAGTTCACCGAGATGAGTCAGATGATTGAGCTTTCGTTAGTGAGTTGACGAAATCGCTAGATAGTGAAATCGCTTGGCATCACCCACACCGTAGCCGAGGGCGAACGTGCCCCATTGCGCAGCGCACCAGGTGTGCGTTCGATAATATTTCAATACGGGAGATTGAAGAATCCACGGTGCTGCCAACGATAAGCATCGCTCATAAAGCAGCGGCACGAAAATATCAGCCCAGCGAACCGAGGACATAAAAAATGGCGATGTTAATTTTTGACAGCTCGGAAGATTCCATAGTCGAGGCCCGTGTCCTGGTCGAGGCGCTGAATGAATGGTTGGCGGAACAGCAGCCCAGTTGCCCGCTAAGGTCCGCCCGTGCGAAATGTTGCTATCGGCCCGATGGCACGCTGGATTCTGTATTGACCGTACTAACAGACGTGGTGGTGGACTAGGTCAGGTGTTGCACTCAGTTTTTGCGACCGCCCCCAAGGTTGACGCCTATACCCGTCCACCCGTTCGCTTATCCGTTAGTTTCCTTCTACATTAAAGAGGTGCACACGGAGCCAGCAGCGAATGAAATCTTTGAAGTATTATGAAAAAAATCGACACGCCACATGGTTAGAGTTGTTTTTTGACCTGATTTTTGTTGTGGCAATTGGCAAGGTTACGCATACTCTCGGACATCTTCATCACGGCCACTTTGAACAGGAGCAATTATGGACATTTTTACTGCTTTTTGTTCCATTATGGTGGATCTGGTCCAGCCACACGATTTACTCAAATAGGTTTGATACAGACAGTAACCTTCACCGTTTGGCAACATTATTTTTAATGTTGCTGCTCATTGTGCTGTCTGCACGGATTGGGGAAGAATTGGAAGTAAACTATGCGCTTGTTATTGCCTGCTATTTTGGTATACGTGCCATCATCAGTATTATGTACATTTCGTCCAT
Source organism: Pseudomonas silesiensis (assembly GCF_001661075.1). Classification (NCBI taxonomy): domain Bacteria; kingdom Pseudomonadati; phylum Pseudomonadota; class Gammaproteobacteria; order Pseudomonadales; family Pseudomonadaceae; genus Pseudomonas; species Pseudomonas silesiensis. Next base: position 3,255,089 of record NZ_CP014870.1, on the reverse strand, counting down.
AAATAAGTTTGATCACCGTAGCGAATTCTCCTCCAGGCTTGGCTTCGCCCTGTTAGTTAGCGCAGTGATTAGTCTTTCATCCATTCTTTTTGACCCACCTATGCGTTACCTTGTCGCTTACATTGGGATTTTTCTTGACATTCTGCTCCCTTTATTTTCTTGGGGTAAGCTAAAGCCATTGCCCGCACATACAGAACACTTGGTTGAACGACTAGGTTTACTCACCCTTATCTTATTGGGCGAGTCGGTAATTAGCCTTTCTGGAGGGTTATCTGACATTCAATGGGATCGTTATAATGTGATGGCGGCAATCACCGGATTTATCATGATTTGCAGTATCTGGTGGATCTATTTTGATAGCTTTTACCTGCTGAGCAAAAATGAAAGTAGTATGAGTGGACACTCCTTAATCTACTCGCACCTTTTTCTATTTATGGGGCTAGCACTTCTCGCAAATTTGATCAGGCATGCGATTCTGAATGACATTGCGATGCGCGATTTCCAGATTACGTCAATCATCGGCATGGCCTTATTTTTCTTAGGTAAGCAATATGGCTACTTCATAGCGGTACCTAAAATAAGGAAATACATACTACAAAACACCTTGATCGTGTTTTCTCTAGGTGGTTTGGTTATATTCCTACCCCGCGTCGAGTACATATTGGTCGGCCTGACAGCAACCATGATCTGTTATGTTTTATTAAACTTCAGGTATCGTTGAATCTTTAAAGTTGGGCCATATCACGGATGGATCAGCTATCCGCGCGCACCAAAGACTCAGCAGCTGATTGTCGAGGACTGGCGCACTGCGGATCGTGCTGAATGTGGTTAGCTGTTCAAACCCTTCACTCAGTCGCTATACATCCCTGCCAACGAGAAGCGGGTGGTCGCATGGTAAAGCACGGGGGGGAAACACCGCGCGGCGGGAGGCCCGCGCCAAGCGGCAAAAACCTAATCAAAGAAGGCCAGGGTGCGAACTTCGATACTCTCGCGCGGCGGGGCTCCCGGCGGCGTATTTGGGTCTTTGAAGGCGGTATGGGGCGTGAAGCGGGCACGGCCGTCGTGACGTGAGTCATACCCCTTGATCAGCAAGACTTCGTCACGGCGCATGTCCGGAAAATAGTACCAGCGCTGTTGCGGATTGTAGGCCAGGTGGTAGATCTCACCGATACGATCCGGATAGACCAGGTCGGTGGCCAGCAAGTCATTGGGGTCGAGCGTCGAGGCATCCAGCACGGCCAGCGGTGAGCGCTTGACGGGCCCGCTCATCGGGCGCCAGAGGTTAATCTGGGCCACCGACACCAATGCGGCGGCCTGATCCTGGCCCAGCACGTCGCGAATACGCTCAGGTCCCGAGCGGTCGGTGTAGTCATTATGCACACGGCTGGCTGGGCCGCGAATATCCCGCCGCTCGGCGTCGCTGCGCCTGGTGTGGTCGAAGATGACGACCCGGCTCGCGCCCGTCAGCTCCTTGATCAAGGCCTTGACCTCGTCATAGTAGACGCTTTCCACCAAGGCATCGTCGTAGAGGTCGTCGACCACCGTATCCCGCCGATGGAGCTCAAACCCCTGCTTGTCCAGAGACAGGCTGCCTGCCAACGGACGACCGTTGTGAATCGTGACCTCACGCTCCTCCTGCTCGGCAAAGTAGTGTGGCTCACTGTCACCGGTCAGAGCCTCGGTATGCACATAAGGCTTAGCATCGCGCTTGACCAGGTAGGTGAGTTTTGTGACGACGCTAGCGGGCATATCAGTTGTGCACTTCAAGTAACGCCTCCCGATCTGCTGACCGCATCCGGCGTTGTGTCACCGTGGCGGCGCTGTAGCTTGCATGTTGACTTCCTCACTCTAAACCCTATGTCTTCCAACGAACACTTTCAAATGCACCCGGAGGTGAATGGCTCGCGACCTTTAAACGGGGTGGGCCGCGACCCACTCTTTGAGATGAGCAACAAAACTGAGAACAGTCGGAGCGATGTTTTCTCTTGAAGGGTATACCGCATAGATTCCCACCGGCGGCTCAATGGCCCAATCGGAAAATGCCTCCACCAGCTTTCCTGAATCAAGATCATCTCGTATATGCCAGTCCATCAGCAGCGCTACTCCATGCCCATCTATTGCCATCTGGCGAACCACTTCCCCCAAACTGGATGAAAAACGGTTGCGTATTTTGCATGTTTTTTTAACGCCTCCTCGGGACATGGTCCAACTGGAATCTTTTCCGACGATGAGGCCGTCCAGCGTGGTTAAGTCTTTTGGAGAGGTAGGCATACCCTGTTTTTCCCAATATTGGGGGGCGGCGCAAATCAGACGTCGGGACGCAGAAATCCTCTGCGCGATCAGGGATGAATCGGCCATTACTCCGTGCCGAATCGCAAGGTCGGTACCATGGGCGGCCAAATCAACCAGTTGATCTGTCGGGTGTAAATCAACGATAACGCCAGGGTAGCGTTTGAGATAACTGCTCACGACGCTCGATAAATAACCTTGGGCAAATGTCGCGGAAGCGGTTATGCGTAGATGACCGGTAATCTCGGTCTTCTGGAAAAATCCTCGCTCCGCTTTTTCGACGCTTTCCAAGATGCTTAGTGCGTGTTGATAAAGCTTCTCACCGTCCGAAGTGGGACTTAGCTTGCGGGTGGTGCGGTTAAAAAGTCTCCGACCAACGCTGTCTTCAAGGGCCAGAAGACGCTTGCTTGCGCCTGCGGCAGTCATCCCCATTCGTTCGGACGCTGCGCGGATGGAACCCTCCTCGAAAACAGCAATAAACAACCGCAATTCATCAATGGAATCCAGCATTTATTACCAACCAAAAGGACCGAAAGATTCAATAATTCTAGCGTATTTATCCCATATTACTGATGATAAATTTGTTGGCCTATTGTTCCTCGGAGTTTAAGCCTTGAAAGCCATTGTGATGAATCAGCATGGTAACTCAGACCTTTTTGTAGAAATTAATACGGAAAACCCCGTTGCCCGCCCAAGTCATGTGATTATCGACGTGCGGGCGACAAGCGTGAATCCAGTGGACACGAAAATTCGTCGGGGCAGCGAAGGTACGGCCGGTCTGACTTTTCCGGCAATTCTTCACATCGATGTTTCAGGGGTGGTCAGCTCCGTTGGTGCTGGTGTGACCCGCTTTAACGTAGGCGATGAAGTCTATGGCTGTTTCGGCGGCATCGTGGGGATTCCCGGTGCGCTGGCAGATCAGATGGAGGCCGATGCTGAGATGCTTGCTCTAAAACCCAAGTCGCTCTCTTTTGGCGAAGCAGCCAGCTTGCCGCTCGTGGCAATTACGGCCTGGGAGGCGCTGATCGACCGAGCCTCGATCAAACCCAATGACAACGTCTTGGTGCATGGTGGCACCGGTGGTGTTGGGCACATAGGCATTCAATTGGCCAAGGTCCTGGGGGCCAGGGTTTCGACGACGGTTTCAACGCCAGAAAAAGCGGAAATTGCCCGTCAACTGGGCGCCGATGAGATTATTTTTTATAACAGCGAGACGCCCCAGGAATACAGTCAGCGAATCACCGAAGGAAAAGGATTCGATACGGTCTTCGATACCTTGGGCGGTGAGGTCTTACAAAACTCACTGAAAGCCGCGAAGCTTAAGGGCCATGTTGTCTCGATCATCGGTTACGACAGCTACGATCTGACCGAAATGCACTTTAAGGCATTGAGACTCGACTTTGTATTCATGGCTATTTCGATCATTCATAACGAAGGCCGCAAGCACCATGGCGAGATCCTGCAAAGACTGGCCGCCCTGGTTGATCGCGGCCTGGTTAAACCACTGATCGATGAGCGCCATGACTTCACTGCTGCGGGTGTCAGCGCGGCACATGATCGCCTTGAGTCAGGCCGTGCCATTGGCAAAGTCGTCATTGAGCGACAGGCTTAGTCGTGCTGGGACAGGATCGTTTCCAGCAGGCCCGGAAAACGGTTACTCAAGTCTTCTCTACGCAACGAGTTCATGTGGGTCGTGCCGATGGTCTGGGTTTGAACCAGGCCGGCATCTCGCAGCACCCGAAAATGATGGGACATGGTGGACTTCGCGCGGCCACCGTCCAGGTCGCCGCAGCTGGCCTCTCCCAGCTCGGCGAGGCGCCGGACAATCTCCAGGCGTACAGGGTCGCTCAAGGCGTAAAACAGACGCTCAAGAACGAATTCGCTGAGAGGAAGGTGTTTGAAGGGGCGCATGAGCGAATCATACACGGGTTTGCTCTAGGTCAATAGTTCGAATATTATCGAACAACAGTAATAGTATCCCTCGGAGAAAAAACCTGATGTCTGCACTGTTCCAACCTTTCACGCTCAAGGATGTCTCCCTTCGCAACCGGATCGCGATTCCCCCCATGTGCATGTACTCGGCCAATGATGGCCTGATCAACGATTGGCACACTGTGCACTATGCCACCCTCGCGCGTGGCGGGGCGGGACTGGTGGTTGTCGAGGCGACCGCCGTGTCACCCGAAGGACGGATCACGCCTGGCTGCGCTGGTATCTGGAATGATGAGCTCGCTCGTGCCTTCGTGCCGGTGGTGCAATCGATCAAGGCTGCCGGCGCAGTGCCAGGTATCCAGATTGCCCACGCGGGGCGCAAGGCCGGTGCGAACCGTCCTTGGGAAGGTGACGATCATATCGGCGAGGATGATTTGCGTGGCTGGCAGACCATCGCCCCGTCGGCTGTTGCCTTTGGCGCTCATCTCGCCAAGCAGCCGAAAGCCATGACGCTGGAGGATATCGCCCGAGTGCGCGAGGATTTTGTCTCCGCCGCTCGCCGTGCACGTGAAGCCGGCTTCGAGTGGTTGGAGCTGCATTTCGCCCATGGCTATCTGGCCCAGTCATTCCTCTCTGAACACTCCAACCTTCGTGACGACGCCTATGGCGGAAATTTCGATAACCGTAGCCGCTTTCTGCTGGAAACACTGGCGGCGGTTCGCGAAGTATGGCCAGAGCACTTGCCGCTGACCGCTCGTCTGGGTGTCATCGAATACGACGGTCGGGATGAACAGACCTTGTCAGAGGCTATCGAACTGACACGTCGTTTCAAGGACGGTGGATTGGACTTACTCAGCGTCAGTATCGGGTTCACCATCCCTGAATCCAACATTCCTTGGGCCCCCGGTTTCATGGGCGAAGTTACCCAGCGGGTACGGCGCGAGGCGGGGATTGCGGTGGCCTCGGCATGGGGCTTCGGCACGCCGAGCGTCGCCGAAGAAGCGGTGAAGAGTGGTCAACTGGACCTGGCGATGATTGGCCGGGCGCACCTGGGCAATCCCAACTGGTCCTATTCAGCCGCCCAGGCGCTGGGTGTAGAGCGTGCTGCCTGGACCCTGCCCGCTCCCTATGCCCATTGGCTTGAACGCTACAGGTGATCCCGCCGGAGCGAGGGCGCTCGCATGGCCTTAGGGCTATCAACTTGGTCGAATGCCCAAGCGGGCAAGATTGTTGTCGCGCTCTCACCCGGATTCAGGTTTTTGGCCGCATGGCCGGCATGGACATCTTCGATACTCCGTGCCAGCCAATGCGCTCCCTCTTTATATCGCACACAGACAGGAGGTTTGATGACCACCCCTCTGACACTGATTGCCACCTTGGTCGCCAAGGCCGGCTTCGAAGCCGAGCTCGAGCAAACGCTGCAGGGCCTGCAAGGCCCAAGCCGAGGCGAAGCGGACTGTATCCAGTACGACTTCCATCGTGATGCCGAGCAGGCTCGCACTTTCCACATGATCGAGCAGTGGCGGGACGAAGCGGCGCTGACTGATCACGAAGCGACACCGCATTTTCAGGCAGCGCTCCCTTTCATCGAACGTGCTGCTGAAAAGCTCACCATCACGAAAATGTATCGCATCTCCTGAGGATCTTCGAATGAAAGCCATTGCACACTTCAAATGCCTGCCTATTGAACATCCCGACGCCTTGGTGGAGATCGATATTCCCGAGCCAGTGCCGGGGCCGCGCGACTTGCTCGTAGAGGTAAAGGCCGTATCGGTCAATCCTGTCGATACCAAGGTGCGGCAGGGCTACGTACCGCACGAGGACGAAAGCCAGCCGCGCATCCTCGGTTGGGACGCTGCCGGCGTGGTCAAGTCGGTCGGCAGCGACGTGACGCTATTCAAGCCCGGTGACAGGGTTTGGTACGCCGGATCGCTGATCCGCCCGGGCAGCAACAGTGAGCTGCAACTGGTGGACGAGCGTATCGTCGGCTCAATGCCCCAGTCGCTGGATTTCAGCAAGGCTGCGGCATTGCCACTGACTTCCTTGACCGCTTGGGAATTACTGTTTGATCGCCTCGGTGTTGCACGCGATACCACCGACCGGGGCGAAACGCTGCTGATCATCGGCGCTGCAGGCGGGGTGGGTTCAATCCTGACTCAGCTGGCGCGTCAGCTAACCGGGTTGACGATCATTGGTACGGCTTCGCGCCCTGAAACCCAGACCTGGGTCACCGAGCTTGGTGCGCATCATGTCATCGACCATACCAAGCCACTCAGCGAGGAGCTCAAGCGCATCGGTATCGCACAAGTCAGCCATGTCGCTAGCCTGACCCAGACCGATCGGCACTACGAGCAAATCATCGAATCACTGAAGCCTCAGGGCAAGCTGGGCCTGATCGATGACCCGGCCACGCTGGACGCCGTACCGCTCAAGCGCAAGAGCCTGTCGTTGCACTGGGAGCTGATGTACACCCGCTCGCTTTACGAGACAGAGGACATGCAGGAGCAGCACAACATCCTCAACGAAGTTTCGCGGCGCATTGACGCGGGTGACTTGCGCACCACCGTTGGCGACAACTACGGGCGCATCAGCGCAGAAAATCTTCGTCGTGCCCATGCTCTGCTGGAAAGCGGCAAGGCGAAGGGCAAGGTCGTGCTGGAAGGCTTCTAAGAGGGTGTAGACAAACCCGCCGCCCCATTCGTTTTAATGCGATTTGACCACGCCACACTACAAGGCTGGTCGCGGATGGGCTGGCTGGGGCAGCGTCTTGGGCTGCGGGCCAAAATTCTGCTGTTATTGGCGGAGGGATTAACGCCCAAAGAGGTCAGCCATCAGTTCCAGGTCTCAGCGCCCGCAGCGCTTGCCAAGCTCTTCAAGTGGAACAAGACGACTGAATCCATCATTAGCTATGTAAACAAAAACAAAGCTGGGAATTAACCGCTCATGACAATAGTTAGAGAAGCGGAAGGCTATAGCTTACAAAAACACGATTCTGATCTACGCTACGAGCCGCTTCGCTGTTGGACTTGCCGTTACGCCAGCCGAACCCGACGCCTTTGAGCGCTCCCGACTGAAGGACGTAGTCCAGACTAATGTCTCTTTCCCATTCCTTTTGGTTGTCGCCTGACGTAGTTTTAATGTTATCGCCGGAGAGGTACATGACCGAGCCTTTCAGGCCAGGGACACCCAGAGCGGCGAAGTCGTAAGCATACTGACCGAAAGCTGTGCGCTCGCCTGCGCGGGTGAAAGTTTGGATCAGGCGGTCGGTATACAGATACAGGCTTGCTCCACCGGCGCCCTTGTCTACCAGGCTACCCTGGCTGAGTTGAGTGAAGTTGCTGCCGTCCGACACACTTTGGTACCCCGCAGTAATCGCGTGGCCACCTAGTGTATAAATCAACGCGGCACTCCAGGTGCGGTTGTCGATCTCTCCACTACCGTCTTTGGTGTAGCCACTCATTCTGTAGCCTGACGTACCGGAGCTATTGGCACCTGACGAGTCAGTTTTGAAGTAGCGCAGGTCGGTTTTAAGGGACTGATTGTCCGAGAGAGCAAGGGTGTGAATTAATCCCAAAAAATGCTGCGTATAGTAGTTATCGAGGCTGGCGTAGTAGTACTGAGCTGTCACATCCTTGGTGATGTTCCAATCGCCCCCGGCGAAGTCAAACTGATTGCTTTCACGCGTACCACCAGCAACGGCCAACCCCGTCTGATCGCTCGAACCACGTCCTGTTGCATGTTTGATTCGACCTCCAGTCAAGGTCAGCCCCTTGAACTCGCTTGAGGTGATTTGACCGCCCTCGAAGGTTTGTGGAAGCACGCGCCCATCATTGGCGACCAGAATGGGGAGTTTCGGAATCAAGGTGCCGTAGCGAAGTTCAGTTTTCGACATTTTGACTTTTCCGGTCAGCCCCAGCCGACTCCACTCGTCGACGGCTCGGTTGTCACTGTCAGAAGGCATCATGCTGCTGCCGACATGCCGTCCTTGGCCGCTGTCCAGTGTAACCCCCAGCAACCCGAGGCCATCGACACCAAAGCCAACCATGCCGTCGGTATAGCCCGATTTGAAGTCCAGCATGAAACCCTGCGCCCATTCTTCGGTTTTGGAAGGTGTGGCAACGCCATCGCGGTTGTCGTTATTGAAGTAGAAGTTTCTCATTCCCAAGGTGGCTTTGCTATCACTCAGGAAGTCAGCATAACCTGGGCACTCAGGGTGATACTAAGAAACACCGAACTTGCAGTTATTGTTTTTCCACTCATTTATATAGCGCTCCATTTGTTATTTTGAAGTAATAGAAGCAACGCAAAATTTTCCAGGTGCACGTTTTTATTATTCTTAATATTCTGCTAAACACGAGAAATCGACGTTACCTAGCCCCTCCTGCATCAAGTTAATATTGTTAATGCAAGTTCCAAAGTCGCTCATCGCACCTGTTTCTGTTATGCAGCGCGATAGCGTTAGAGCCGATTGTGTGAGAAAGGCGCAGGGAGTGCCTTGCCTGGGGAAATGGAGTTCTGCGTTGGGGTCTGAAAATTTATCTTATCGTCTGAATTTCAGGACTGGGGCCGGACACAATTGTCGGTCGAGTATCTAAAGGCTCAGCGGGCTGACCTGACGACTGTCCTCAATAGCAACCCGCGGCGCGCCGATCACGACGCCCAAGGCCCAGACTGCGGTGTAATCATCTGCGACAGGTACCGAGACGGACGACGAACATGGCGGTTCCCCGCAATGCCGCCTACGCTTGTTGGATGGTCCCCATGCTTTTGCTCAGGCGATGTATCGGGTTGGAACGATCTGATTTATTTTGACCGTCCGCTCAATGCCAATCCGGACCTGCTCGCGCGTATTGCCAGCAACTGGCCCCTCACTCCGGTCGACCCGACCAGCATGTACGGCGCAACGGGCGAAGACTACACCCATTACCCCACCTGTCGTTCCCAAGCGACCGATGCCTCAGCACCTCTTAAACAGGGGCGCTGTTCACGTTTCTCCCATTGAGGAAGATGAGTATGTATCGGCCGAGTACGATTCCTTATCAGCAGCACCGAGGGTTCAGCCGAACCTTCACTCAGGGGCATTTGAGCCTTGGATTGTTCTTTCCTTTGGAGGCCTTCGATGGGGACACTCCGAGCATGCTCAACCAGGTCGAATTGGCCAAACGAGCGGAGGCTCTGGGCTTCTGCGCACTCTGGTTTCGCGACGTGCCTCTTCGGGACCCTGGCTTCGGCGATGTTGGCCAACTGTTCGACCCTTGGGTTTACCTGGGCTACATGGCTGCTCATACGTCGGAGATAGCGCTTGGCACCGCATCCATTGCCATCCCTGTACACCATCCTCTGCACACGGCCAAGGCATCAGCTAGCGTTGATCAGTTGAGCGCAGGTCGCTTGATACTGGGGGTCGCTTCGGGCGATCGTCCTGTGGAGTTTTCGGCTTTCGGCGTCGATCCCGAAAGGCGCGGAGAAATCTTTCGGGAGCACTACGAGGTGATTCGCAGAGCCCACAGCACCAGCTTTGAGCCCATTCGCTGGAGCGGTGGTGAGATGCGGGGCGCAGACCTCATTCCGAAACCCACAACCCAAGTCATTCCAATGTTCGTGACCGGCAATAGCCGCCAGTCACTGGATTGGATCGCGCGCGAAAGCGTCGGATGGATCAACTATCCACGCATTCCGAACATGCAGCGAATGATCGTGGAAGATTGGCGGCAGGAGGTCATGAAGCAATGTGGCCCCGTCTATAAGCCCTTCACTCAGTCGCTCTACATCGACCTCGATGAGACCCCGTCTACGCCGCCCACTCGCATTCATTTGGGGTTCAAACTTGGACGCTACCATCTCCGTTTTTTGCTGGAGTCGCTTGAGGAAATCGGAGTGGACCACGTTATCCTGAATCTCAAATACGGAAAGCGCCCTGCTGCGGAAGTCATTGAGGAGCTGGGTACTCACATCGTTCCGCAATTCGGAGTACAGCCGCGCCCTGAAGCGAATTGATACGCCGGCCGCCGCCATGCCGGCCGAGGTGGTGCGGTTCAACAGGTTGAATCATCAGGCCGATACCTGAGCAAGGAATATCGGTTGCAACGGCTCTTCGAGCAGGTCATTTGCCGTGGCGGTGAAGCGCTGATACCAATGCATCGAAATACGCGCAACCGCCCTCACCCGATGAGTGAAATCAGAACCCTTCGAGAACGATCTTGCCCCGGGCTTTGCCGCTTTCGAACAGCGTATGGGCACGACGCATGTTTGCCGCATTGATCGCACCGAAGTGCTCGCCCACAGTGGTTTGCTGGCCGGACAGTCCTGAAGCTGCAGCCCGGTTTCCATGAACTTGGACCGATGAACATTTCCACGCCATCAGCCGTCGGACCTGTAGCAGAACATATTAACGACCTGCCTATGAACATATGACATGGCCCATAAGTTAAATCAAGTGTCAGGAGTATATCCCGGAAAGTCGTCAACAGCGTCTCTGGCCATTTTGATCATCCTATTGGTTTAGATTTCGCCAGTGACGGGCCCGTATTTTCATTTCAACGATACGTGGCAGCTGGTTATCCTGGCTGATGATGGGATTCACCGCTGATGGCCAGATCGATCAGCGACTTGTGACCGATCGGGTCATTCAAATAGAAGATCCCACTGGCCGTCCGCATCAGCACTGAATCATCAGGATGACTGGCTAGCCTGGGAAGTAGGTTTCGTGTTGTTACAGTTGATGGCCACTTTTGGTTTCGACGACTTCGCCGGTGTGAGGTTTTTGTAGACTTTAATTGGCGCGGCTTACGGCTGCCGGCTTTGGACTCAACAGCTGGAGCACAACGGCGGCCAACTTGTGGATCAAGCAGGTTGAATAGATACTTTATGTGGCGCCCCCTCCTACCAAGCTGCAGAGATAAGTCTAGGCAACATGCCTTTCAGCAGGTTTAAGACCAATCGCGAGTCGCCTTGCACATCCCACGCCCCATGCTAAGGCACGAGTCATTGATTCACCTGGCCTGGAATCAAGCGCCTCTTCATGCAAAGCCATGCCGCTCGCTGCATACACTCCAATGAACATCTGCGTGTTTCCCAAGGGCGACAGCCTCACTTGGACATCAATGACGGTTCCGTCGTCTAACGTTTCGTCGTGTGTTCGATGGTGAAGCGCCGGATCAGCCCATTGCCAAAACACATCCCCGCGAATTCGCATGCTTCGCCCTCCTACGTCTTTAGTCTTACATCCAGAAACACACCATAGACCACAGGCGTGATGACGCAACGTGTCATTGCGAGAGAGATTTCCAAATCGGATGACTGGCCGCGATTCTTGTACGCAGCGATTAAATTTGCATAGGTTTTGACGGCACTGAAAATCAAGGAGTGGAAACAGCCGCCAGGCTAGTCTCATGCACTTCACTATCGATCCTTGAAGTCAGCCTGGCGGTAGGTCTGGACTCCCCTTCTTATCTTGCCCGACTGTTTAAGCGCTACCTGAATCTCACTCCAAGCGAGCTACGCAGAACCCGATAGCGATCTGGCCCAAACGGGCGGATGTACGGCCCGATCAAGCGCTTTCGACAAATTGATGCCAGCCACAATAGACCTCGTTTCCTACATTTAGAGGTCACAATGAGCGACGAGGACGCTGTAGAAGTCTTCAAGCCCGGCCAGGGTGGTGGCAACCCGATACCCTTTGTTATCGATGCTCTTGGGTTTGGCGCTGAGCAGATCATGACGATCGCAGCCCCCTATCTGCGACTGGCAACCAATAACGAGCGGGCCAGACTAAGCCACTGGCAGGAGCGAAAAGCAAAAGAAATCATGATTGCAAACCTTGATGTGGCATTCCGATTTCGGTCGTAGCCAAAGAGTGTTCCTTGTCACGAAGTCATTTCTCCCGAGCTTTCAAGAAAGCTACGGGCCACTCCCCACGTGATTGGTTTCAGCTTGCGAGATTAACCCGAGCCAAAGAACTTCTTGAGCAAACCGACTTTTCTATTACTCAAGTAGGTATGGAGTGCGGCTTTGCTGATCAACCCCATTTCACTAAAATATTCTCAAGGAAATTTGGTATGCCCCCTGGAAAGTGGCGTGCAAAGGAAAAGCCTCAGCGTAAGCGTCCGCCCAATACACCTGGCGTGATTAAACGGACGCCCACCTGTGCGGCAACAGCTCGGAAATCTCACTCGCCCGCTGCGTCGGCAGGCGTGTAAGAACATCCTTCAAACAAGCATAGGGATCATGCCGTTGAGCCGCGCGGACTGGATCAAACTCATGATCGCCGCCGCACGTTTACCGCTGCGTAACGAGCCCGCGAATAGCCAGTTCGAGCCCCCAGGAGCCCACGGCCGGATTTGATTCTCGCACAAGTTATTATCGAGGGGCACAGCGCCGTTATCGAGATAGCGCGTCAACGCTATCCAGCGTTTGAGGCGGTAATCCAACGCCTTGGCGATGGCCGATCCCTCAGGCACAAGCTGCCTCTGGGCGATCATCCAGGTATGTCCGCACGCATACAATGAATCGAGTGCGACCAACTTTACAATGACGAAAAAAACGCGAAACAGCGGGAGATTAAACGCAAATTAATTTTACACTGTAAATTAATTTAACGTATTTAATATTTACAAGCCGCAACTTTTTCTAACGCCTCTCATTAAAAAATCAATGTTTTCAGCATGTTATAGACACACCTCAAACTGGCATTTTCCTTGCTATTAGTTAATAACAAAAACAATGAGGTGATTCATGAATATTGAAACCGATTCAACCCATTACGTGGATACTCCCGTCACTCTGAGTATGACAGCCAACTCATTTGCGACCCGCCCGGGAGAGAGCTACCCCGCTGTACTGAGCACGCCATTTCTGGTGAGCGAGCTTGAGCGAGTTTGCGCAGCATTGCTAGTTCCACTTCTGACCGAAGGAAAAGTGTCCGTCGGCGTATCGGTGGACATTGAGCACTTAGCGCCTACTCCTGTGGGTTCAACCCTTCGCTCTCATGCACGATTCGTTGGGCAAGAAGGAAAACTGTACTGGTTCGAAGTTTGGTCGGAAGACCCAGCTGGATCGGTTGGTCGAGGCAAGCATGCACGAGCCATTGTTGATCTGTCAGCCATTGAAAAGCGCGCCGCTTCGCGTAGTTCTGCACCTCTTTAAAAAAGGAAACTTTCATGAAGTTCGATTTACTGCACCCAGAATTCGAAACACTTCCAGAAAAAGAAATCCGCGATCTTCAGGAAAAACTTTGGGAGCAACAATGGGGTTATGTGCGTAGCACCTCTGCTTTTTACAAAGAAAAGCTTGGCGTGGCTGATGATCGGAATATCACCCTCCATGATCTTGAAGCCCTTCCTTTCACCGAGAAAGAGGAAGTACGACGCAGCCAGGAAGAAAGCTATCCATTTGGCACCTACATCGCCTGCGGCAACGAAAAAGTTGTACGCGTGCATCGCACCTCGGGCACAACTGGCCGGCCGCTGCAACTTGCCAACAGCAGGCGTGACGTTGATCTTATCGCTGTGGTGGGTGGTCGTGCTCAGTTTTCCGCTGGGCTTCGCTCCACAGACCGCGTCGTTCATTGCCTTAATTACTGCCAATGGACAGGCGGTGTTACAGATCACATGACGCTTGAAGAAGCAGGCGCAGCTGTCGTTCCATTCGGCGTAGGCAATACAAAACTTCTGCTCGATACGATTACCGATCTTGGGGTCACTGCGATTTCGTGCACGCCGTCTTATCCAGCGCTGCTTGAAAAGCTTCTGCGCGCTGAGGGTAAAAACCCACGAGATCTCAAGCTGCGCCTCGGTTTGTTTGGCGGCGAAGCAGGCTTGGATAACCTTGAGTTCCGGACTTCGATGGAAGACATCTGGGGCTTCAGCGTGCGAAATGCCAACTATGGCATGTCCGAAGTTTTGAGTAACTTCGCGAGCCAGTGTGATTACTCCAACGACTTGCATTTCCACGGCGCAGACGCGTTGTTTATTGAAATTCTCGATGCACAGAATCGCAGCCAGTCGATCCAGGAAGGCACCACGGGTGAACTCGTCTGCACCCACTTGGCGAAAGAATGCCAGCCGCTGGTTCGCTTCAAGACCCGTGACGTGATCTCTGTCACCGGCACCGGCCCTTGCGAGTGTGGCCGTACCGGCTTCCGTTTCCGGGTAACCGGTCGTACCGACGACATGTTCAACGTCCGCGGGATCAACATATTCCCAAGTGCAGTCCAAAAAGCCATTTTCAGCAGACCGGATCTGTCCTCCGGTCAGTTCCGAATCGTCCTGGAAGGCGCGGGCCCGTGGGATCGCATACGAGTGCGAGCAGAAGCCGCTGCGGGCTTGGGCGAGGAAGCTTACGAGTACGCGCGAACTGCGCTTGAAACAGCGATCCGGACTTTTGCCGGCGCGACAGCTGACGTGACGATGCTGCCGATTGACAGTCTTCCTCGCACCGATGGCAAGACAGCTCTGATTGAGAGGAAATGAAGATGAGCTACGCACTTTATGAGCGTCAGTGTGAAATCGGCGTCGTAACTCTGAACCGACCAGAACGCCTGAACGCTATTAGTGGAGATCTTCTGGCTGCATTCTCACAGTCCTTGAAAGACGCTGTGGCTGACGATGAATGCTCCGTCATTGTAGTTCGAGGTGAAGGTCGTGCTTTCTGTTCAGGCGATGACCTGAAAGAATTTGGCATTCAAAGCACGAATGAAGCGTCGATCAAAGCTCATATTACCGCGATTCAAGAAATCACTCATTTGATGATGGGCAGTGACAAACCCATCGTTGGTGCGATTCATGGTTTTGCCGTTGGTGGTGGCTTTGAGTGGCTGCTGAACTGCGACATTGTAGTAGCCGCCGACAATCTCGTTGCTTATTTCCCGGAAATGGACTGGGGACAGTTCGTTACAGGTGGCGTCACCCACCTCCTGCCACAGTCAATCGGTTATCAACGTGCCATGGAGCTTCTTTTGCTCGGTGAACGCCAGACTGCCGATCGCCTTCTGCAACTTGGTCTAGTGAATCGTGTTGTCTCTCTTGAAGAGTTGCAAGACACCGCTTTCGGCTTGGCGACCAAAATCGCCACAAAGTCCCGCTTTTCTGTTTCGCGCCTGAAAAAACTCATTAACAAAGACCTGGGTTCTGCATTGTGGCAGGCCGTTAAGTTTGAGGAGGAAGTAACCATAGAGGCGTTCAGTCAGCCTGGTGCCGCAGAACGTGTTGCGGGATTCATTAGTCGAAAAAAATAAAACCCTAACGATACAACAATGCTAATAATAAAAAGGGAAACAGTAAGATGAAAATCCAGCGAATTCTCACAGTCTCTATCGTACTCCTGGCACTCAACACTTCGTTGGTTCAAGCCAACGATGTTGTCGTAGGTGTCGCGGGGCCGGCAACGGGCCAATATGCCGCATTTTATGACCAGATCATTCATGGTGCTAAAGCTGCAACAGAAGTTATTAATGCTGCGGGTGGCGTGAACGGTAATAAAGTTGTTTTGGATATTCAGGATGACGCTTGTGATCCTAAGCAAGCGGTTGCGGTCGCCAATAAATTTGCAGCTCAGAAACCCGCTGTCGTTATTGGTCACTTCTGTTCGTCTTCTGCAATTCCCGCGTCAGAAATCTATGCTGACGCCGGCATTCCAATGATTGCTTCAGCCGCAAGCAGCCCCACCATCACCGAACGTGGCCTCGCGAATGTGTTTCGCACTTCTGGACGTGACGATCTGTCGGCAGTGGTTGCCTATAACGCAATTATTAAACAAAAGCTTGGCACCAAGATCGCTATCATCAATGACAAATCCACCTACGGTCGTGGTTTGGCTGATAACGTAAAAGCAGGACTCAATGCCGCGGGCGTGCAGGAAGTGGTTTTTGACAGCCTGACTCAAGGCGAGAAAGACTTTTCGACGCTCATCTCTAAACTCAAATTCGCAAACGTCGATCTGGTCTTCTTCGGTGGTTACTTCGCTGAAGGCGGCCTTTTGGTTAGGCAGGCACGTGAACAAGGCCTCAAGGCAACTTTCATGGGCGGTGACGGCATGGCCTCGTCAGAGTTCGCTTCTATTGCCGGTGCTGCCGGGGATGGCTTCCTGTTTACGTTCTATCCCGATCCACGTAACAACCCAAAGGCCGCTGATATTGTAAAGAAATTCCGCGACAGTGGTTATGAACCAGAAGGTTATACCCTCTACACTTACGCTGCTATCCAGGCCTATGCCAAAGCCGCCGAGGACGCGAAGTCCTTCGACGGCAACAAAGTATCCAAAGCACTGCATAGCGGAACATTCAATACTGTTCTTGGCGAAATGAAGTTTGACAAGAAAGGCGATCCTAGCACCGAACCTTTCATCATCTACACGTGGGAAGGCGGCAAGTACAAACCACTAATCTAAGATTAGTTACTATCGGCTTATGGCCCCTTAGCCATATGCCGACTATAGATAAAATTAGTTCAGGAGTTTGTAATGGGCTACTTTCTACAGCAGACGATCAATGGCCTGACACTCGGCGCCATTTATGGACTCGTCGCACTCGGATACACGATGGTCTACGGGATCGTCGGAATGATTAACTTCGCCCACGGCGAAATTTATATGATTGGTGCCTTCATCTCCTTGATCGCGTTCACCGCACTGGGTCTGGTGGGGATTACTTGGGTACCGTTGGCAATTCTTCTGGTGTTGGTGATTGCAGTGCTTTTTACTGCTGTTTACGGCTGGGCTGTTGAGCGCATTGCCTATCGACCATTGCGTCGTTCGTTTCGACTTGCACCGCTGATTTCAGCAATCGGCATGTCTATTTTCCTGCAAAACTATGTGCAGGTTCTCCAGGGTGCACGCACCCGCTCGCTCCCTCAAATGCTGTCGGGTGGCTTCACGCTCTGGGAGACCGAAGGCTTCTCTGTGCAGGTCACGTTTATTCAAATCTGCATTGTGATACTGACGTTCTGCTTGATGGGCTTGCTGTACCACGCTGTTGAAAAAACACGCTTTGGCCGTTCCCAGCGTGCTTGCGAGCAGGACATGGAAATGGCTGGCATGACAGGCATCAACGTGAGCCGGACGATTTCGATCACCTTTATGGTGGGTGCTGCACTCGCTGCCGCCGCAGGACTGATGACAACTCTGTACTACGGCTCCGTGGACTTTTTCATCGGGTTCCTGGCTGGTGTAAAAGCATTTACAGCCGCAGTTCTTGGCGGTATTGGCTCCATTCCTGGGGCAATGGTTGGGGGACTCTTCATCGGGTTGGTCGAAGCCTATTGGGGCGGCTATGTGTCAGGCGCCTACAAGGACGTGTCGGTGTTTGCCGTACTTATTCTGGTTCTGACGATCCGGCCTACAGGCCTTTTTGGCCGTCCGCATATGGAAAAAGTTTGAGGCTCAGATGAAAAAGTCAATTACCCATACCCTAAAGAGCGCATTGCTCCCCGCGCTGATAACGGTCTTACTCGCCTTACCTTTAGCAGGTCTGCAGCTGCAAGATCTCAGCGGCAAAAATGGTTTAAACATTCGGCCACTTTGGGTCATCGTTCCGGCCATTATTGTCTTCATCGGTCATTGCCTCCTGCAAATCCTCCGGGATCGACACACTGTAAAACCAAGCGTAGGCAGGCCATCTAACAAATCGGCGCTTATTGCGCATATTTCGCCACGACTGTTTTTGATGGTCGGCGTCGTCGCGATTGTTTTTCCGCTGTTGCCTTTCACGAGCCGCTACGAACTTGACCTGGCGACCACGTTTTTAATCTACGTAATGTTGGGATGGGGGCTAAACATTGTTGTTGGCATGGCGGGCCTTCTCGACTTGGGCTACGTCGCCTTCTACGCAGCAGGTGCATATACGTTTGGCTACCTTTCGGTCAACTACGGCATTAGCTTCTGGGCAGCACTGCCACTGTGTGGACTGGTTGCCGCCTCGCTCGGGTTCTTGCTCGGCTTTCCTGTATTGCGACTGCGAGGGGACTACCTGGCGATCGTTACACTGGGATTTGGTGAGATCATTCGTATCTTCCTCATCAACTTGACCGATGTCACTGGTGGCCCCAACGGTATTGCCGGTATCGCACGGCCTACCTTCTTCGGCCATCCATTCGTGGCGAGCGTACCAGACGGAACAATGACCTTCGCAGATATCTTCCACCTGGACTTTTCCGCAGACCATCGGATCGCGTGGCTCTACTACATCATTCTCGGCCTGGTAGCGCTTACCTTTCTGCTGACCGAAAGATTGCGTCGACTGCCTATCGGTAGGTCTTGGGAAGCACTGCGCGAAGATGAGACTGCCTGCCAGGCTGTTGGCATCAACCCGACCTCGGTAAAACTGACTGCTTTCACTCTGGGCGCGATGCTGGGGGGATTCGCGGGTTGCTTCTTCGCCGCAAGACAGGGATTCATAAGCCCCGAGAGCTTCACTTTCACAGAAAGCGCCATCATTCTTGCAATCGTCGTTCTGGGTGGCATGGGAAGTCAGTTGGGCGTGCTTCTCGCAGCCGTTGTACTAGTTGGTCTCCCGGAGCTGGGACGCGAGTTTGCTGAGTATCGGATGCTGCTGTTCGGACTTGCAATGGTCTTCATCATGATCTGGCGACCCCAGGGTTTGATTGCGGGTAGGAAGCCATCGATCCTTGCTCCCGCCGAATTACCCAATCTTCAAGTTTCGGAGTCATTGCGATGAGTCAGGCACAGAATTCCAGACTTCTGTCTGTTGAAGGTTTGAACATGTGTTTCGGTGGTATCAAAGCGATCGACAGCTTGAATTTCAAAGCGGCCAGCGGAGAAATTACGGCGGTGATCGGCCCTAATGGCGCCGGGAAAACGACTGCCTTTAACTGCGTCACCGGCTTTTACAAACCGACGTCTGGAAAAATTTCCATTGAGGACGGTAAGTCTAACCTTAGAGTGGACACCCTCTCCGGCCATCAAATTGTGACTAAAGCCGGCATTGCGAGAACATTCCAAAATATCCGCCTATTCAAAGGGATGACAGCACTGGAAAATTTGCTGGTGGCACAGCATACGGCACTCAGCGGCGGCGGAATGCTGCAGTTCAAAGGCTTGTTCGGCTTGAAAGCCTACCGTGACAAAGAAGAAGAAGCTGTTGTGAAAGCCATGAAATGGCTTCGGCGGATGAACCTTTCTACACGTGCAGATGATCTGGCCGGCGATCTTTCCTATGGGCAACAGCGACGTCTGGAGATCGCACGGGCGATGTGTCTCGACCCGGGATTTCTCTGCTTGGATGAGCCAGCTGCTGGACTAAACCCAAAAGAGTCGGGTGAACTGGGGGAGGATCTGCAAAGGCTGAAACACGAAGATGGAGTCGGTGTGCTGTTGATCGAGCACGACATGAGTGTCGTGATGAACGTGTCGGATCGCATCGTAGTACTTGAGTACGGCAAAAAACTGGCTGAAGGTACTCCTCAGTACATTAAGGAGCACCCAGGTGTTATTGCTGCCTACCTTGGTCACAGTGACAGTGAAAATCCACTGAAACGCTTTCCACGTGAAGGACGAGTACCTACAACCTTCGCACCATCGGTTCTCGCTGTCGACAACATCCATGCGAGCTATGGCGCAGTTGAAGTGCTCCACGGCGTTAGCATCGAAGTAAATCAAGGTGAAATCGTAACGCTGCTGGGTGCCAATGGTGCTGGCAAGTCAACGCTGCTCAAAACCGTGTTTGGTTCGCCGGCTGTCAAGAAGGGCTCGGTCTCTTTCAATGGTAAGCCGCTTAACGGTTTGCAGTCGCACATGGTTGCCGACCTTGGCATTGCTCACTCACCGGAAGGCCGCCGGATCATGCCTAAGATGACCGTTTTGGAGAATCTCCAAATCGGCGCATTTCTGAGCGATCCGAAGCACTTTGATGAAGATCTGCAAAAAATCTACCAGTTGTTCCCTCGCTTGAAAGAACGCGCATGGCAACGCGCCGGTACCATGTCGGGCGGTGAACAGCAAATGCTCGCTATTGGACGAGCGCTCATGCAAAGGCCAAAATTGCTTTTGCTCGACGAACCATCGCTGGGCCTTGCACCGATCATCATTCGCCAGATTTTCGATGCAATTCAGCGGGTTAATCGGGAGGAAGGCATTACTATTCTGCTGGTGGAGCAAAATGCTGCAATGGCACTTTCGATAGCGGACAGAGGTTATGTACTGCAAACTGGGCGTGTTGTGCACTCAGGCGATGCTGAAGTACTTATTTCTGAACCAGAAATCAGAAACGCTTATCTTGAGGGGATGGCAACGGCATGAGCTTGAAGGACAAGCTGACAAAGTGTGAGCTGTTCATACATTAAAGGTTTTTGAGAGCGCGAGTGCGATGGAACCGGCAAAGGTTGACCCACTGATTTCTCACCTAAGCGAGTTGTGTGACTTGTATCGCTCGATACTGCCCGATTCAACGGTCGGCGTTGCAGTCTACGATGACGATCATCGATTGAGGAACTCTGCGGGTTCGATTTCCTTCCCTACGAAGGTGCCATCGGATCGTTGCCCTATGGATTTCACACCATCCATTGGTGATTATCGCGGTCGCTTGCTCTCAATAATCAAAATGGCCACAGGAAGTAACCAAGGCTCGCCCTACTTTGCCGTTTGCACTGAAGAACCAATCTCAGAGGAGGTGCTTATCCGACTCTGCAAAATGGGCTCAGGTTTTGTTGCTAGAACAATTGACCTGCTTGACCAAGCGAGTGTGTCCCAACAACTGTTCCGAGAACAAAAAGCAATTATGGACAACATGTCCGACGGACTGTTGGTTCTTGATCGAGTCGGCGTGTTGCGCTATCTCAATGCTCCAGGGGGACGCATGCTGGGTGTCGACCCCAAGAAAAGCATTGGGCGTGCATTACGCGAAGTCATCGACTTTGAACCCTTCATCACCCCGATTTTTTCCACCAAAAAAGGCTATGTTGACCGGGAGCTTGAAATTCGCTCAAGCAAAGTTAACCTGCATATTCTTGATACCGCCGTTCCAATTATCGATGAAGAAGGCACAGTGGTATCCATCGTCAACACTTTTCATGAAATCGCTCGGGCCAAAAGGTTGTCCAACCGAATGGCAGGGGATCTGGCTCGGTACCACTTCACTGATATTATTGGACGCTCTCCGAAGATTACTGAGGTCGTTGCCATTGCGAAACGCGCAGCCAAGTCAGAATCCAACGTTCTACTGTATGGGGAAAGTGGTACAGGTAAAGAAGTATTCGCTCAATCTATTCACAATGAAAGCAGGCGCGCTGGCGCTTCGTTTGTTGCAGTCAACTGCGCCGCTCTACCCCGGGATCTGATAGAGAGTGAGCTATTCGGTTATAGCCCAGGGAGTTTCACCGGAGCTGACAAGGCCGGTCGCTTGGGTAGATTTGAGCTCGCGAGCGGTGGAACAATTTTTCTTGATGAAATCTCAGAAATGCCACTTGATGTGCAAGCTAAATTACTGCGCGTGCTTCAAGAGCGTCAGGTCACCAGGATCGGGGGTGCAACGAGCATTGCGTTGGATGTACGGGTCATAGCAGCAGCGAACCGTGATTTAACCGAAATGGTTTCTAAAAGGGCCTTTCGGGACGATTTATTTTATCGTCTAAACGTCCTTCGAATTGACCTGCCATCTCTTCGAGATAGACCTGATGATATAGAGCTTCTCGTCGACCAATGTGTACAAAGGACGTGCACGTTACTGCATCGCTCACTCATCGAGCTTGGCCCGGATGTTATTAGCAAACTGCGCCGTTACAGATGGCCCGGTAACGTCCGACAACTTCAAAACGTTATCGAACGTTTGGTCAATATGACCGATGGCGACCATGTCACAGAAATGCCTCCCGATTATCTGGCAGACGAACATTCAGATCTTTCGTTGTCCTCTGCGCCTGACAACTGCGAGAGCGTAATTAGCCTTGCTGAAACGGAGCGCCGCTCAATTTCCGCTGCGCTTCGAGCTTTCGACAACAATATCACGAAGACGGCTTCAGCCCTGGGCATAACACGGCCGACGCTCTACAAAAAGCTAAAACAGTACAATGCCTATTGATTGCCAATGATGAAGCGGGGACTCATTTATAACTTTCTAGCGAACGTCAAGCGAGGAAACAGGGGTTTCAGCCAGACAGTACGCATTCCCGTCATCAGCATCGGCGCAGAGTCGAGCACTGATGGTCAGGTATTGGTTCGGCACGGTATGCTCGGCATGTCATTGACAGGTCGAACCCCAAAATTCGTGCGTAATTTTTGCTAGGGTACTGGGCTGGGAAAACACCAATTTTCACTGCCGCGATATAAGCTTCCAGGGCGGATTGGATGCTATTTTCACTAGCTACTCAGCTCCAAGCAACGCGTAACGACAACGTCGTCTGAGTCATATTGATACGTCATCGAGTACGCCATCGTTTGATGCGATAAGGCGCAATATTCAGCGTAAAAAACGGCATTAACACCATCCATAACAACCACTGAGCACTGCGCCAAAACCCTTTAAAGTAGGATTAATACTCAACTCGTTGTAAATACAAAGACGGAGTGCCTGCATTTACCAAGATGCCTCAATCACGTCTCGTAGCCCAGACAGATTTCTGAACTCATAAAGTGGGGCAGGCGTGAACTTGCCCCGGGCTTCCCCATAACGGTTGATCCAAGCCACATTCATACCCAGCGGCATTGCGCCTTCGAGGTCGGCAAACTGGGATAGGGAAACATGCAGAATGTCTTGCGCAGGCACGGACAAACGATCTATCGCCCGCTGAAATATCAAAGCGGAAGGCTTGAAAGCTTTCGCCTCTTCAGCCGTTGTGGCCATTGAGAATTCTGCTTTAAACGGGTTCAGCTCGAAGAGGCGGTTGTCCATGTTCGTGATTGGCATCAGCGGGTAATGCTGTTTAAGTACAGAGATAATCTCCAGCACCTCAGGATGGGGTTTTGCCTCCCCCGTCATAGTTACCAGAAGCGTTTCTGTCAGATCACGCCAACGCTCAGGGCTCGTTTCGAATCCAAGTGGTTCCAGCACATCTTTGAGACCAAGCAACGCATTGTCGAAATAAGGACGCCATGTGGTGGATCGGTAGCGCCGAACGGTAGCATCATCCCATTGAAAATAGAGATCTTTCACGTTTATACCAGTCACTTCACTTTCAGCGAGAACTTTGCCCATCCCGAGCTGACCGCTGGTGTCTACGTCAACAAGCGTTCCCCAGAAGTCGAAAGTGATAGCTTTAAATGTGCGCATGTGCCGACCCTAATTAATGTAGTGAAATGGAAACATGCCACTGCTTGTGAAAAATGGCATGGGTTAAATATCCATGGTTCTGGCAAGCGCCGGAACATAGTGTAATAGACCTTACCGTCCTCGGTTCGCCTTGAAAGATGAGCGGAATAAAGTTTAATCTGCAATAGCAGTGCCAACTTTTGCCGTAGTACAGCAATTGCCAAAGCCCCCAGCATTAATCGTCGTTCCCGGCAAAAATCAGGGGTGATGTCGAACTTACTTATGTAAAATAATTTTACTTTGTAAACTTATTTTACGTGAATTTTGTTTACGGAAGAAGAAACGGTGTCCTGTCTTTCATGGGGGCTCGTTCAAAAACCTTTCGAGAAGCCAGCAATCAATCCTCTAGCGCCCTCTCTTTACTCGAGCTCTAACGCCTCAGCCCAAGTCCAAAGCCAGAAAACTCAGCGATGTCCCTCCGCATTCAACCCGGCCGCGAAATTCCATGCTGACGCAATTTGCGATAAAGCGTATTACGACTGATCCCCAGTCGCGCCGCAACACGGGCAATATGCCAATGTTCCGCCTCAATCAACGTCAGCAGCGTCTGCCGTTCGGACACGCCAAGCGGATTTTCGGCCAGCGCAACCGTCGCTGGCGTTGCCGGCAGCAACTCCGCCAAATCATCCAGAGTGACACGCCCCTCCAACGCCAACGCCACCAGCGTGCGCAGACACGTACGCAGTTGCCGGACATTGCCCGGCCAGGGATGGGCCAACAAACTTTCTCTAACGCCAGCCTCCAGCCGAACCCTGGCACCTTTTGTCTCTTCGCGCAGTAGAAGGTCAAGCAAACGGCCCTTGTCAGAACGCTCACGCAGCGGCGGGAGCTGCACGGCGAACCCGGCAATACGGTAAAACAGATCTTCGCGAAAGCGCCCTTCGGCCACACAGGTTTGCAGATTCTGGTGGCTGGCACTGATAAGGCGTATGTCGAGCGGACGTGCCGTCGTGCCACCTAGCGGCACCACCTCACGTTCCTCCAGCACTCGCAGCAGGCGGGTCTGTAACGCCAGCGGCATATCGGCGATCTCATCGAGAAATAGAATGCCGCCATGGGCCTGCTCCAGCTTACCGATCATCCCGTCCTTGCGTGCGCCGGTGAAGCTGCCGCCGCGATAGCCGAACAGCTCGCTTTCGATCAGCGTTTCTGGAATGGCCGCGCAATTGATCGCCACAAACGGCTGGCTCGCTCTGGAGCTGGCACGATGCAGCGCCGCAGAAAAAGCTTCTTTGCCGGTACCGGTTTCGCCTTGTAGAAACACCGGAACGTCACGCTCCAACACACGCAATGCGCGAGCAAAGCCCCGTTGCAGGCGCGGGTCTTCCAGGCACACGTGCACGTCGTTGATGTTGGGGATTGCAGGCGTGACTGAAGGCATCTGGCGCAAGGGTTCGCGCAATTGTCCGTAGAGCAGGCGTCCGTCCACCAGCCGCATTGGCCAACAGACGCTCGGCTGAGCGCTGGCCTGACTCACTACTTGATCGATAGGCGTTTCCAGCAGCATCGTCAGAGATTGCCCAACCACCTGGTCACGGCTGAGGCCCAGCAGATCCAGCGCAGCCTGATTGACTGAACAGATACGGACACTCTCGTCGAAACTCAGCAGGCCTTCACCCAGCAGCCCAACGAAGCCTGCCTCAGGGTGGAAGCGCAGCAAGTATCGCTGCGGATCATGCCCCAGGAAATAACAGCTCTCGATCAAATTGGCGGTCAGGCTGGTCAACGCCATGGCCTTGAAGTGTTGCTGAAGACTCTGTTCCTCCCGCACCGAGGAGAGGTTGAGCACGGCAAGCAACTCACCGTTCGCAGCAAATATCGGGCTGGCCGAACACGTCAAGCCGACGTGCTTGCCGCGGAAATGTTCATCACGACGGATGGTGACGTGCTGTCGCTCGATCAGGCAGGTACCGACGCCGTTGGTACCCTCGCAATCCTCGCTCCATACCGAACCGAGCCACAGTCCGGAACGCTGGAATTCGGCTCGTTCTGATTCGTTGAACACACTGTCAATCGCCACGCCGCGCGCATCGGTGAGTAGCACCACGTGGCCGTCACGCCCGAGTTGCTGGTGCAAACTGCTCATCTGCCAGTGCGCCACGGAGATGATGTGTTCCAGTGGCGCGCGGTGATCCTGTAACCGTGGGTGCTCAACTACATTTGGCTCGCGGCGGCTGGCGGGATCCAGCTGATGCTGATCCAGGCATCGACGCCAGGACCGCGTGATAGCCAGGTCAGTGGTATGGCCGTGACTGGCGGGAGTGCCCTGCACGGCTTGTAGCACTTGTTGTGCATGGGCGTTGATCAAGGCCGGCTTCATTGTTCTTGTTCTCCGTTACGGTCAGGACACGGGGCTGTTTGCAGCTTATATGAAAAGATCGCAACGAGCGCTTTTTGTACCGAGTGACACTCTGTCATCCGCCATTCCCGGAATCGTGACATGGATCCGTGTCGAAACCTGAGCAGTACTGCGGCAGCCGCTCTGCAACAGGGCTTTCATGAAGATGGCCCGGGCTTTGCTCTAGGACAAGTTGTTACAAAAACAACAAGAACGGAGAAACTCAATGAACATCGCTATCGAAACACCTCTGCAAACGCCCACGGCTCAGCTCGCGGCTTGGGTCGAAAACCTCAACGAGTGTCTCGCCCGACGTGATCTGGACGGCGCACTCGAACTATTTGCCGATGAGTGTTACTGGCGCGACCTGCTACTTTTCAGCTGGAACCTGGTGACCTTGGAAGGCAAGCCCGCCATCCGGGACATGCTCGAAACACGCCTGGACCAGACGCGTCCTGAGCAGTGGAAAGTGGAAGGTGAGGCGACGCTGAATAACGGTGTGCTCGAAGGTTGGATCAGCCTGGAAACCGAAGCGGCGCGAGGTAAAGGCTACGTGCGCCTGAAGGAAGGCCTGTGCTGGACGCTGCTGACGACCATGCGCGAGCTCAAAGGCTTTGAAGAACCCAGCGGCCGCCGTCGTCCGATGGGTGCCAATCATGGTCACGCCCATGCCGACAAACGCAACTGGCTGGAACGCCGCCGTGACGAAGAAGCTTCGCTAGGCATCACCACCCAACCTTACTGCCTGATCGTGGGCGGCGGCCAGGGTGGGCTGGGGCTCGCTGCGCGGCTCAAGCGAATGGGCGTGCCAACCCTGATCGTCGACAAGGCCGAGCGTCCTGGCGATCAGTGGCGCGGGCGCTACAAGTCGCTGTGCCTGCACGACCCTGTCTGGTACGACCATATGCCTTACCTGCCCTTCCCCGATCACTGGCCAGTCTTCACCCCTAAAGACCAGATTGGCGACTGGCTGGAAATGTACACCAAAGTCATGGAGCTCAATTATTGGCCGCGTACAGAATGCGTGAGCGCCAGCTTTGACGAGCAAAGTGGCACTTGGCAGGTTGAAGTGCAGCGCGATGGCGAGCGTCTGACTTTAAAGCCTACCCAGTTGATCCTCGCCACCGGCATGTCTGGCGTACCCAATGTTCCTGGTTATCCGGGTGCCGAGATTTTCAACGGCCAGCAGCATCATTCCAGCCGCCATCCCGGCGGAGACGCCTGGAGCGGCAAACGCGCGGTGGTCATCGGAGCGAACAATTCGGCTCACGATATCTGCGCCGACCTGGTGGAGAACGGCGCCGAGGTGACCATGGTGCAACGTTCGAGCACCCACATCGTGCGTTCCGACAGTTTAATGGATCTCGTCTTCGGCGGGCTCTACTCAGAAGACGCCCTGGAGACGGGTTTGACCACGGACAAGGCCGACATGCTGTTCGCCTCGATCCCCTACAAGGTAATGCCGAGCTTTCATCAACCCGTCTTTGACGCGATCAAGGAGCGTGACAAGGACTTCTACGGACGCTTGGCCGAGGCCGGCTTTATGCTCGACTTCGGTGACGACGACTCTGGCCTTTTCATGAAGTACGTGCGCCGTGGCTCTGGTTACTACATCGATGTCGGCGCCTCGGAACTGATCGCTAACGGTACGATCAAGCTCAAGAGCGCGCCTGGCCTCGGTGTCGAACGCATCGAAACAGATGCCGTCATACTCAACGATGGCAGCCGACTACCGGCAGATCTGATCGTCTACGCCACGGGCTATGGTTCAATGAATGGTTGGGCGGCGAAGCTGATTTCCCAGGAAGTCGCTGACAAGGTCGGCCGCTGCTGGGGCTTGGGCTCTGGAACCACGAATGATCCTGGCCCCTACGAGGGCGAACTGCGGAACATGTGGAAGCCGACACAACAGGAAAACCTCTGGTTCCACGGTGGCAACCTGCATCAGTCACGGCATTATTCGCTGTATCTGGCGCTGCAGTTAAAGGCGCGCTTCGAAGGCATCGACACATCCGTCTACGGCCTTGCCGAGAGTCACCACACTGGTTGAGTCAAATGGCGCCCAGCCGTGGTTGGGCGCCTTCGCCTACGGGGCTTCGAAGCACCCTATAGATCTCGGAAACCACCTGCATCGTTGCGTCTTCGATCGTTCCTTCATTACGGCATAAAACCCAGCCGTGATCTGCAATCGCTCGCTCGAACGCCTTGGTACAAGCGACATGCTCTTCCAGGTTATGGATGACTGTACTGCCCAACCCACGAGACCGTGCCGCTGCCCTCGCCCATGAAATATCAGGGGCGGTGACAACCCCGACATGCAGGTCTGGCACTTGCACATTTCGATCAATGTTCAACTGCAGAATCTCTGCAAACGGGACTATCCGGCGAAACGCTGCATCAGACGGGTACCAGCGATCGATCAAGATGATGCTGCCCGGTGGCTGTTTAACCAGCACGTGCTCTGAAATCCAGGTACGGCTATCAGCAAAGCGCTCACAAACCTCCAACTCCAGATCCCGGGTGGGATTTCTGACGAGTGTGTTGACGAGGGCCATTGTTTCACCCCTGTAGGGATCGCTTTTACTCTCGCTAAGCCGGATCACCTTCTTGTTGTCTGCCCTCAGTACTTTCGTGACGGCCTCCAACAGTGTGGTTTTGCCGGCTCCCTTGGGCCCATCCAGAGAAACAAACAGCGGGCGATTCATTCTTCAAATAACGATTGGTACACGGTTTCTCCAAGACTCAAATCGTGCAATAGCATCTTGCTTCCTTATCTATTTAATATCGCTGGAACCGCTTGGCGCGACTACGCGATCCGAGTGGTGGGCTCTTCTGAATAGCCATGGGTGAACATTCTAACCTGAAGGCACGTCCTCCCAGCGATTGGTGGACGAGACACGCCATCCCAGATCCCCCGATCTCCATCGGCAACCATGAAGTCGTGCGTATAATGCGTTTCCTTTCAATTGCTTAAGCTGTCCAATGAAAAAACTGCTTTCCGTAGTCGCACTGGCCCTGTCGGTCATCACCCCCGCCTTCTCAAGCCCTCCATCGACCTTTTCCGAAGCCAAGGTCATCGCAAAGCAAAAGATCTACCTCGACCAGGCGAACAGTGCCTTTGGCGAGTTGTATTGTGGCTGCAAGTGGACATGGGTAGGCAAGTCGGGTGGCCGGATTGACCCTGAATCTTGCGGCTATCAAACCAGGAAACAACAGAACCGTGCTGAACGGACTGAGTGGGAACACATCGTTCCTGCCTGGACATTTGGTAATCAGCGCCAATGCTGGCAGAACGGTGGTCGAGAGCACTGCGTCGACGATGATCCGGTTTTTCGGGCAATGGAGGCAGACCTGTTCAACCTCTATCCATCCGTTGGCGAGGTGAACGGCGATCGTAGCAATTTCAACTACGGTATGGCTTCCGGCGTAGCGCCGCAGTATGGGCAGTGCAAGACTCGAGTCGATTTCGATCAACGCGCTGCGGAACCGCGTGACGAGGTTAAGGGGCTGGTCGCCAGGACAACCTTTTACATGTTCGACCGGTACAACCTGAACATGTCTCGCCAGCAGCAACAGCTCCTGATGGCCTGGGACAAACAGCACCCCGTTTCGGCTTGGGAGAAAGAGCGTGACAGGCGCATTGCGGCAATCATGGGGTATTCCAACCCGTTCGTAACCGGTGACCGTCGATGGACGCAAGGGTACAAGGCGGTTGGCGATGGAGTGGTTAGCGCCATTCCTGTGAATCCCCCGCGAGCAGCAGCCCCGCCGTCCCTGGCGAGCACAAGCAGAGCAGGTGCGATCATTGGCAACCGGAAAAGCCAGATCTATCACCTGTCAATGGGGTGCCCAGGTTATGGTCAGGTGTCGGCGAAAAACCAGATAGCCTTTGATTCTGAATCTGGAGCCCAGGCGGCGGGATATCGAAAAGCGGGCAACTGTAAGTAGCATCTTTCTAGCGCTACTGAGAGAAGTCGGTTTGCATCTTGCGCAGTTTGGCGGGGCCTGCGAGGAAGTCACGGGGCGATTACGGCAGGCAACGTAGTCGCCAATTTCGAATGTTGAAGGCGCTAGCTCTGTCCGTAGGTCGATTCAATACCGGCGAGATGTGCACCTTCCTCCGCTGGTGGTGTTTTAGGCTCATCACTGGGTAGAAAAAATCTTCCTCCTGGTAGGGCTGCTCGACGATTCTTTTGATCTGGCCGCTTGGCTGTGCGCACCTGGCTGTCGAAGTCTTTCAGGCCAACCACTTTGGGTTCTACGTTGCCCTGGAGCACGAAAATTGGAAGGTTTGCGTGAACCATAGCGTCGTATCGGCTGCTTCCGGAGAACCAAAGCATGCTCCGAGGGTGAGGTGCTACCTGCTTGGGATGGTCAAGCACATCGTCATCACTCAGATTGGATAGGGCTCGTAAATCCATCCATTCGGGCGTTTGCTCAATGGCAATACCTTCACGCTGGGCGCGACCTTGGGCCTCGGCAAGCAAGTACTCGCGGATCGCCCCAACCCCAACTTTCTCCTTCCCGGAGGTGTGCCCGGCCCATGTAAACGTAATCTGTCGCGGGGTGGCGTCGAAGACTTGAATGCACCGTTTGAGTTGATTCAGGGAAAAATCTTTACCCAGGGCGCGGCGCATGATGTGCGATCGCCGACTTATCGAGACATTTTGGGCGACTCGCTCGGCTTCGATGGCAGCCTGGAGGGCTGCTTTGCAGCGGTTGACTGCCCTGCCCTGTTCAAGGACAGAACTGCTAAGGATGAAGTATCCCGGCAACCGCATGACCGTTCCTGGTGCTTGGCCAATATCACGCTCGAACTCACTGAACGCTGCCCGACTGGCATTCACTGCCGCAAGGCCAGTCAGGTGTTTGACAGGAATAAACGATGGAGTTTTCTGGGTATTCAAGAGTGGAAGCTGCCAAACATGTCCGGCGCAAACCAGGGGTGGCCACGTAGCGTCAAAGATGGCGAGAGAACTCAATAGTTCCTGATATGCGGCTTTGACAGCATCGGACATTGGGCAACCTTCGAAATAATACCACCCCGTTACTTAGGGTAGCTTATAGCGCCCACCTTACCTCATAACCCTGCCCCGCCGCTCTGGCGCTACGCGCCGTGATCAACAAAACATACGGAGGGTATCTAATCACGGGAGGCAGAGTGCGGGGGTGGTATTATCGAATTCCCAGAGAATATCTTCCTCCCACCAGCCGCAGCTTTGCTTGTGCCAAAGGCCCTCGCCGGAACACCGCGACCCACCCTATAATCTGCCTATAGTAACTCTATAATCCGCCATAAAAAATCACATCCCTGCTGCAAGCCCCGACAATAATTGATCTATAATCGCTCTATAATCCTCTATAGACCTGAATTTGAGACCTGCAATGACCGAAACCCTCTTTCACCGTCCAGCCTTGGCTACGCGGCTTTCAAAGCTGATCATGCAGGTCGCCGTGGGCAGTTCGGCAAGTTCGGGTGTCTTCCTGGCAGCGCCACGACGCACCGGCAAATCCACTTTTGCCCGTGAAGACCTACGGCCCGCCCTGGAAGCAGCCGGGGCGATTGTGCTGTATGCCGACTTGTGGAAGGACCTGACGAATGACCCCGGCCTTGTCATCGTGGAGGCAGTTCGCGAAGCGGTTGGGCGTAACGACGGGTTTATCACACGGTTGGCAAAGTCATCCGGCATGGACAAGGTCACTGTCGGTGGCATGAATTTCAGCCTGGATAAAATCGGCCTCGGCAAAGACATCGATCTCACCACTGCGCTTGTGGCGCTCTCCGATGAATCGCAGAAGATCATCGTCCTGATGATCGATGAAGCGCAGCACGCAATAACAACGAGCGAAGGTGTGGCGGCGCTGTTCGCCCTCAAGGCGGCCAGGGACGAACTCAACAGTTCGAAGCATCATGGCCTTCGCATCGTCTGCACGGGATCGAACAGGGACAAGCTGGCCATGCTGCGCAACAGCAAGGATCAGGCATTCTTTGGCGCTTCCATGGTGCAGTTCCCCACCCTGGATCAAGACTTTATCGATTGGTTATGTGCCAACCTCGATCTGCCCTGCGCGCTCGATCCAACAGAGGTGTTCCAGCTATTCAAGGAAAGTGGCTACCGACCTGAACTCCTCGGCGCGGCGGCTGACGAAATCCGCTTTGACTTCACCATTGACCCTGCAACCATACCGGCACGGTTTACCGAGCTGGTTCGAGCGCAAGCTGATGAGTTGTACGCGAACCTGAAGAAGGTGATCCATAGCCTCACCCCTATCCAGTCTGCCGTTATTCGCGTCATGAGCGTGAAGGGCGATAACTACGCGCCATTCGAGGCGCCGACCATGGCGCTGTACGCCAAAGCGCTGGCACAGGCGGGGATTGCAGCAAGCGAAATAAAGGTTGAAGTACCGGGTGTCCAGCAAGCACTCATTGCCTTACAGGAGAAGAAGTTGGTCTGGAAGGCTTCCCGAGGTGTGTATGCAGTCGATGAACATGTGATTGTCGATCTGCTTCGCGCCGATGGCCTGCTGGGAGGGTTGTCCTGATTGTAGGAGCGAGCTTGCTCCGGGCGGCGTTCCGACGATGGTCGTCAACGATAACGCTATCAACCTGACACCCCGCGGCGCTTTCAGGTTTTTCGAGAGCAAGCTCGCTCCTACAGTTGATCGTCAAGTGTGCCGATGGCAGTGCTCATTGCCCGAACCAATGTCAAAATAACGTTACTTTCTCAAGAGACCTCAGTTCCACTCATCAGATAGATCGGTTTATTGACGATTCTCCGATGTGCGGTCACAACTTTTACGCTCCCTCAGGCCCTAACAGCGTGCTCGTCGATGGAATATTGGCATTTACGCGGTTTTAGCCTGACACGGAGATAAGTTTATGATTTTTAACGTACAAAATTTTGGCGCCAAAGGAGATGGCATCACAGACGACACGGCGGCGATACAAAGTGCGATCGATGCGGCCGCCGCCGCAGGCGGTGGGCAAGTCTACATGCCGACCGGGACTTATATCGTTTCCGGAGGTGAGGAACCCTCCGACGGCTGCCTGATGCTCAAGAGCAATGTCTACCTGTACGGCGATGGCATGGGCGAAACCAACGTCAAGGTGGCTGATGGCTCCGACACCAAGATCACGGGGGTCATCCGCTCCGCCTATGGCGAGGAAACCCACGACTTCGGCGTCAGCAACCTCACCATCGACGGCAACCGCGACAGCACCACGGGCAAGGTCGACGGTTGGTTCAATGGCTACATTCCCGGCCAAGAAGGCTACGATTCCAACGTCACCCTCGACAGCGTCGAGATCAAGGATTGCTCCGGGTACGGTTTCGACCCCCACGAGCAGACCGTCAACATGGTCATCAAGAACAGCGTCTCCCACGGCAACGGCCTGGACGGCTTCGTGGCTGACTTCCTCAGCGACAGCACCTTCGAAAACAACGTCGCCTACGACAATGACCGCCACGGGTTCAACGTCGTTACCAGTACCCACGACTTCACCCTCGCCAACAACGTTGCCTACAACAACGGCGGCAATGGCATCGTGGTACAGCGCGGCAGCGAAGACATACCCTCCCCCAGCAACATCACCATCACCGGTGGCGAGGTGTATGGCAACGGCGCCGAAGGGGTGCTGATCAAGATGTCCAGCGCGGTGACTGTCAGCGACGTCGACATTCATGACAATGCCAGCGCCGGGATCCGCGTCTACGGCAGCAACCACGTCGAGATCATCGACAACACGCTCAACAACAATTCCCTGGGCAACCCCGTACCGGAAATCATCATCCAGTCCTACGACGATACCCTGGGCGTGTCCGGCAAGTACTTCAACGGCAGCGACAACACCATCCAGGGCAACATTATCAGCGGCAGCGACCTGTCGACCTACGGCGTTGCAGAGCGCAATGAAGACGGCACCGATCGCAACGCCATTATTGGCAACACCATCAGTCACACCAGCAAGGGTGCCACGTTGGTCTACGGTGACGGCAGCTACGTCAGCGCCACGGTGCCGATGACCGCCGTGCAAGGTACGGCTGGCAACGACACCCTGTCGGGCAGCGCCGCCAGCGAGATTTTCTACGGCGGTGCCGGCAACGACACTATCAATGGCGGGGCCGGTGACGACATTCTGGTGGGTGGTGCAGGCATCGACAAACTCACCGGCGGTACCGGTGCCGATACGTTCCGTTTCGCCGCGCAGTCCGACAGTTACCGCAACGCAACCGCAAGCTTCGATGACACCATCCTCGACTTCGACGTCACCCAGGACAAGATCGACCTCGCCGGTCTCGGCTTCACCGGCCTGGGCAATGGCCGTGGCGGCACCTTGCAGGTCAGCTACAGCGCCAGCAACGACCGCACCTACATCAAGGACTACGACGCCGATGCCAGTGGCAATCGCTTCGAGTTGATCCTGTCGGGCAACCTGGCCAGCACCCTGACCGCCAACAACTTCATCTTCAACCGTGTGGTCAGCGGCACCAGCGGCAGCGATTCGCTACTGGGTAGTGATTCGGCCGACACCCTGCTAGGCCTGGCGGGCAATGACAGCCTCAGTGGCGGCGCGGGAGACGACAAGCTCGATGGCGGTGCCGGCATGGACACCCTCACCGGTGGCACCGGGGCAGACACCTTCGTGTTCTCCGATCGCCTGGACAGTTACCGCAATTACAACACCGGCGGTGTCAACCTGAGCGACCTGGTCACCGATTTTGATATCAGCGCCGACAAGATCGACCTCTCGGCCATGGGTTTCACCGGCCTGGGCGATGGCAAGAACAACACCGTGTACCTGGTGCTCAACAGTGCCGGCACCAAGACTTATATCAAGTCCCTGAGCGCCGACGCCAATGGCAACCGTTTTGAAATGACACTGAATGGCAACTACCTCGACACGCTGACCAGCACCAATTTCGTATTCGCCACCGCGTCGCCGACCAATCAGGCGCCGGTGCTGGCCACGCCACTGCTGGATCAGAACGCGACCGAAAACACCGCATTCAGCTACGTGGTGCCGGCCACCAGTTTTACCGATCCGGATAACGACAGCCTCAGCTACACCGCCAAACTGGCCAATGGCAACGCCCTGCCCAACTGGCTGACATTCGATGCAGCCACGCGTACGTTCAGCGGCACACCCAGCGACACCGCGTCGGGCACTTATTCCATCCAGGTCACCGCCACCGACGCCAGCAATGCAACCGTCAACGACACCTTTACCTTGGCCGTGCAAGACGTACCCGCTGGCCCCGCCGTGATCAATGGCACGCCGAACAACGACACCCTGACCGGCACCGACGCCAACGAACAAGTGTTCGGGGGTGCCGGTAACGACACGCTGAATGGCGGCGGGGGCAACGACATCCTCGTCGGCGGTACCGGTGCGGACAAACTCACCGGCGGCGCAGGTGCCGATGTGTTCCGCTACACCGCAACACTCGACAGTTACCGCACCAGCGCCACCAGCAGCAGTGACCAGATCCTCGATTTCGACGTGGCCGCCGACAAGATCGATGTCTCGGCGCTTGGATATACCGGCCTGGGCAATGGCCTGAACGGTACGCTGCAAGTGACCTACAGCGCTACCAGCAACCGCACCTACCTCAAGGACCTCACCGTCGATGCCAACGGCAACCGCTTCGAAGTGTCGCTGGCGGGCAACCTGGTAAACAGTCTGACGGCGAGTCATTTTGTCTTCGCCGACCAGAACACCTCCGGCAATGTAGCACCGGTGGTGGCCATCCCCCTCCTCGACCAGAACGCTACCGAAAGTGCACCGTTCAGCTACACCCTGACCAATGACAGCTTCACCGACGCCAACCAGGATGTGCTGACCTACACCGCGACGCTTGCCGACGGCAGCGCCCTGCCCGCCTGGTTGAGTTTCAATGCCACCAACCTGACGTTCACCGGTACGCCGGTCAGCACTGCGTCCGGCAATTACACCGTCCTGGTCAAGGCCAGCGATCCCTCGGGGGCGTCGGTCAGCGACAGCTTCGCCCTGGCGGTGGCCGATGCACCTGCCAGTACCATCGCCGGTACCAACAATGCCGACACCCTCAATGGCACAGTGGAAGCGGACTTGATCCTCGGCCTCGGTGGCAATGACACGATCAAGGCTGGCATCGGCGCGGACATCGTCGACGGCGGCGCCGGACGCGATTCGCTCTATGGCGGCGACGGTGCCGACACCTTCCGCTACACCAACGTGCTCGATAGCTACCGCGACTATGACACCGGCGGTGTCACGGCCACGGACACGATCTATGACTTCACCGCGGGCGTCGACAGGATCGATGTCTCGGGCCTGGGTTTTCTCGGCCTGGGCGATGGCAGCAACGGCACCTTGTACATGACCCTTAACACGGCCGGCGACAAGACCTACATCAAGTCCGCCGAAGCGGATGCCGATGGCAATCGTTTTGAAATCGCCCTCAACGGCAACTACCTCGACACACTGACCGCCAGTGACTTCGTGTTCGCAGAGCGCGCCCAGCAAGACATCCTCTACCTGCCCACCCTCGGCCAATCCAATGCACGCCTGCTGCGCATGACGGAGGACGACGATCAGTCCGGCACCTCGATGCTGGTCAATGACCTGGACCGCTACACCCCCTATGACGTGCGCAGCCAGTTCACCGACGCCGATGGCAACGGCATTGATATCGCCGTGGGTGGCAGCACCGTCAACGGCCTGTCGACCCTGGGCCCAGAGGAACTCAAGTTGTGCTGGTGGCTGACCGACACCAACCAACCCGGGCCTGCACTGCTGCGCGCCGAGGCGCTGCTGCGGGACCAGCTCACCGAACTGCAATCCATCGACAACGTCACCATGGGCATTATTTGGGGCCAGGGCGAGGAAGCCGCCCAGGAAATCGGCCGCGCCACGGACAAACCAGCGGCAGCTGCGGCCTACAAGGCCGCAACCCTGAAGGTCTTTGATTACCTGCATGCCCAATTCGGCAGCTTTAGCGTTTACATGATGGAAACCGGTCACTACGAGCAGGACGCAGCGCGTGCCCGTGGTTACTCGGAAGAGAAGATAGCCTCCATAGTCGAAGGGGTCGGATATGTTCGCGCCACCCAGGAAGCCATCGCCGCCGAGCGCGCCGATGTCAAGCTGGCGGTGGACTACACCGACCTGCCTTTGCGCTACGAGGTCGATCCACTGGTGTATCCCGATGACGTCTGGCACCTGCACGAGGAATCGGCGGAGATCGTCGGCCAGCGCCTGGCCGACTTCATTGCCGATGACCTTGGCTTCCAGGGCAACCCCGGCGACAACAACAGCGTACAGGACATTTTCGACAACGCTCAGAACCAGGGCGGGATGATTTCCGGTACTGACCAGGCGGATACCCTGGTGGGCAGTTCGGGCAACGACACGCTGGATGGCGACCTGGGCGCCGACACCATGACCGGTGGCGATGGCAACGACATCTATGTGGTCGATAACGCTTTCGACACCGTGGAGGAAACCAACACCTCGACCGCGCAGATCGATACCGTACAGGCCTCGGTCAGCTGGACCCTGGGCGCCAATCTCGAGAACCTGGTGCTCACCGGCGTATCGGACATCGACGGCACCGGCAATGAACGACGCAACTTCATCACCGGCAATGCCGCCAATAACGTGATCGATGGTGCCGCAGGGTCCGACAGCATGAGCGGCGGCGACGGCAACGACACCTACTATGTCGACAACGCCGACGACACTGTGATCGAGACCAGCAACAGTGCCGGGCCGGGAGGGATCGACAGCGTGCACAGCAGCCTGGCCGCCTATACCCTCGCCAACAACGTCGAGCATCTGTATATCGATAGCGCTGGCGCCGCCAACGGCACGGGCAACGGGCTGGACAACACGCTGTTCGCCGGCGCCGGCAACAATGTGCTGGACGGGCGCGAGGGTAATGACACCGTGTCTTTTGAGCGCGCCGTGTCCGGCGTTACCGCAAACCTTTCGACCTCGGCGCAGCAAAACACCTTGGGTTCCGGGCTCGATACCTTGAAGTTCTTCGAAAACCTGACGGGCAGCGCCTACGCCGACAGTCTGTCGGGCAACAGCGCCGCGAACGTGCTGAACGGTGGTGCGGGCAACGATACCCTGGTGGGCGGCTCGGGCGATGACCGGCTGATCGGCGGAGCAGGCACCGACAACCTCAGCGGCGGCACGGGCGCGGATACCTACGCGTTCGGTGCGCTGTCGGACATGGGCGTCGGGGCTTTGCGCGATGTGATCAACGGCTTCAAGACCGCCGACGGCGATCATCTGGATTTCACTGGCCTGGACGCCAACCCGCTGACCGCCGCTGTCGACGCCTTCACCTTCATCGGCAGCAATGCCTTTGACCCTGCCAATGCCACCGGCCAACTGCGCTTTGCCGATGGCATTGTCTACGGCAGTGTCAATGCCGACGCCACCCCCGAGTTCGAAATCCAACTGGTAGGCGTCAAGGAGCTGCACGCCAGCGATTTCACAGCCTGAGTCAACCCGCTCCCCATGGGAGCGGGCTTGCCCGCAAAGGCGGCGGCACATCCAGCACTGATGCAAGCTGACCCACCGCTATCGCGAGCAAGCTCGCTCCCACAAGGGTTTGCAGTGCCCGAAAAATCGAGGACAACCACAGATCAAATGTGGGAGCGGGCTTGCCCGCAAAGGCGGCGGCACATCCAGCACTGATGCAAGCTGACCCACCGATTTCGCGAGCAAGCCCGCTCCCACAGGATATGCATTCGACCTGGCTGAGCATGCTTGATTCGTGGCAATGGGCGTCAACCCTGATCCCGGTTGCCACCCTACGGCTCAAAACAGACGTTGTACCTGTTCCAGGACCGCGCGGTTCATCTGGCCGGTGTGGGTGTGCAGGCTCACGTAGCTTTGCAGCATATCGAGCTTGGTGTTGAGCAGGTCTCGACGGGCCTGGAACACCCGCTGCTGGGCATCAAGAATGTCCACCGTGGAACGCACTCCACCCTGGAAGCCTTTCTCCGTCGAGGTCAGCGCCCGCTGATTGGAGTCCACCGCACGCTGCATTGCCTTGCTCTTGGTAAACCCGGCCACGACCCCCAGGTAATCGGCCTCGATGTCCTCGGCCAACTGTTGACGCTGCACATCGTAGTCGGACTGGGCACCGGCCAATTGCGCTTCGGCCTTCGCCACCGAGGCACGTACCGCCCCGCCGCGATACAACGGAATATCCAGCTGAACCCCCACGTAATAAGAGTCCTGGCGCGGGTCGAGGTCCTCGTACTGAGGGCTTTCCCGGCGCGTTAGCTGGGTAGTCAGCGACAAGGTCGGATAATGCCCGGCGCGCTGACTGTCAGCCTGCGCCTCGGCGACTTTCACTGCCGCCAGCCGGGACGCCAGATCGGGACTGGCTTCGCGGGCAATCGCCGTCCAGTACGGCAAATCCCGCTCCGGCGGTATCGGGCTACCGGCGGGCAGTTCTTCGCGCATCGGCTGAATGTCATCGATCGGCACGCTGGAGCGCCCGGACAACGCCCGCAACGCAGCCATGCGGCGAGCCTGGGCTTCAGCCTCCTGGGCATCGACGAGATCAAGCCGGGCCTGGGCCTCATCAATATCGGTGATCGTGCCCTGGCCGCCCTGATACAGCTTTTTGCTCTGCATCACCAACCCATTGATAGCCACCTTTTGCTGGGCGATCAACTTGATCTCGTTCTCTGCACGGGCGACGTCGAAATAGCCTTTGGCCACCCGGTCGAACAAGGTCTGGCCGGCAACATCGAATAGTTGGGTACCCAACTCCCCCCGCGCCTTGCCCTCCTCATACGCCGCCCAGCGCCCCTTGTCATAGAGCGGTTGTTGCGCCGCCAGGGTGACGCTGTTCGCCTGGTAGTCGTTACTGTTGACGTAGGTGTTGTCATCGCCGCCGTCGATACGTCCGCCGTAACCGTAGCGTGACGAAAGCGACACTTGCGGGTAGAGGCCGCCGCGGCCAATCGCCTCTTCATGGCTGGAAGCATCAAAGGCATGGGCTGCCGATTGCACGGTCGGGTCATTGAGCCGCGAGGCGTCATAGGCAGCGGTCAGGTTCAGGCCTTCTTCGGCGGCCCCTGCGGGATTGATCGCGGCCCAGTTGGCACACAAACCCAGTAGTACAGCGTAGCGATAGCGGCAACGGTCGGTCATGCTCATTCCTCTTTGAAGGCTGCGAGCAAGCGTTCGCGCAGTGGTTTCATCAGATAATTCATCAAGGTGCGTTCCCCCGTTACCACCGTGACATCGGCGAGCATGCCGGGGCGCACCTGCAGGCCGGCGACCTGCAGCGAGGCGACGGTGTCGGCGGCAATCTCGACCTTGGCGGAGAAGTACGGCTGGTGCGTCTGTTCATCGATCAACTGGTCCGCCGACACGGTCGCCACCGTGCCGGTGACGGTCGGCGTATCCACCCGTTGCAGCGCGGTGAAATGCACATGCACCGGCAGGCCCGGGCGTAACTTGTTGGCCATCAGCGGTTCGAAGCGCGCGGTGATCGCCATCGGCGCATCCAGCGGCACCACCTGCATCAGGGTCTGGCCGGCCTGGGCGACACCGCCGACCGTATGGATGCTCACGTCCATGACCTGCCCGGACACCGGCGCCCGGATCGCACCGTTGTCGACTTCAAACTGCAAGGCACGAATCTGATCGGCATAACCTGCCGCCTCGGCAGAGACCTCGCTGAGCTGGGTTTCGGCATCGCGGCGAAATTCCTGCTGCGCCTGCAAGGCCTTGAGCCGGCTTTCGTTGATCGCCTGGCGGGTCCTGCCGACATCGCCCACCCCGGAGGCAATCTGCCCGGCCAGTTGGGCTGCGTTGCGCTCGGACTCGAAGAGCTTGCTGCGCGGAACGTAGCCTTCACGGGCCAAATCACGCAGGCCTTCGAGTTCCTGCTGCTGGAAGCGCATCTGCGCGTCGTAGTTGCGCTTGACGCCTTCGTAGCCGAGCAATTGCTGCTGCAATGCCGCGGCTTCGTGTTCGATGATCTGCAAGCGGCTGCCCAACTCTGCTCGGCGCGTCAGGAACAACTGGCTCTGCAAGGCCATGGCCGCCTTGACCCGCGGCTCGTCGGCATGTGCCAGCAGTTCAGCGGGCCATTGGATCTGGGCCGAGCCCAGGCGCTCGGCAATCAACCGCGCCTCGACGCTGCGATCGTTGAACAACTTGCCCAGGGTCACGTCCAGTTGCGACTGCGCCTGCACCGTGTTGAACTGCACCAGCAACTGCCCCTGGGTGACGCGGTCGCCATCGCTGACCAGCAGCTTTTCCACCACCCCACCGACCAACGACTGCACAGCCTTGCGTTCGCCCGCTACCACCACCGTGCCGCTGCCCAAGACACCCTGGTCGAGCGGCGCCAGGCAGGCCCAGAGCAAGAAGCCGCCCAGGGTCAGGACCAGGAAACCTACACCATAACGTGCCGCCCCCCGGGCGTCGGTACTGGCGCCGGGCAGCGTGGAGTCGCCACGTACGCTCAGCCCCTGCTCGCTGTATGTTTTAGCCTTTGGGGTCAGATCACGCATCTTTGCCAGCCTCCTTGACCACGGCCGCTCTTGGCCCCGGCATCAATGCCTTGAGCACCCGATCCCGTGGACCGAACGCTTGTTGAGTGCCGTCCTTGAGCACCAGGATGTGATCGACCACCGCCAGCACGTTAGGTCGGTGGGTAATCAGCACCACGGTGCTGCCAGCAGCCTTGAGCGCACTGATGGCCTGCACCAGCGCCAGCTCTCCGGCTTCATCGAGGTTGGAGTTGGGCTCATCGAGCACGATCAGCGACGGGCGCCCGTAAAGCGCGCGGGCCAGGCCGAGGCGTTGCTTTTGTCCACCGGACAAGCCAAGCCCGCCGGGGCCCAGCGGCGTGTCGTAACCCTTGGGGAACCGCAGGATCATCTCGTGGATACCGGCGTGACGCCCGGCGGTGATGATCTTGTCGGCGTCCTGCTCGCCGAAGCGGGCAATGTTGTCCGCCACACTGCCGTCGAACAGTTCGATGTCCTGCGGCAGGTACCCGAGGTGCGGGCCCAGGGCGTCGTGGGACCATTGGCTGATCTCGGCGTCGTCCAGACGCACCGACCCGCCCATGGCCGGCCATACCCCGACCAGCGCCCTGGCCAATGTCGATTTACCACTGGCGCTGGGGCCGACGACGGCAAGCACCTCTCCTTTGGACAGGCTGAAATTGATGCCCCGCACAATCGGTTGCGCAGCACCGGGCGGGCCGACATACAACTGCTCCAGGCGCACCGCGCCGGTGGGCGGTGGCAAAGGCATGCGCAGGCGCTCGCGCGGATGCTCGGCCAGCAGTTGGCTCAGGCGCTGGTAGCTCTGGCGGCCGGCGTTGAATTGCTTCCATGAGCCAATGGCGATTTCCACGGGCGCCAGGGCACGCCCCAGCAGCAGCGACATCGCAATCATCATGCCCGCCGACAATTGGCCTTCCAGCACCAGCAGCGCCCCCAGGCCCAAGGCCAGCGACTGGCCGGAGATGCGCACGAAACGGGTCATCGAAGTGATGCGGGCGCTGCGATCGCTGGCATGGGCCTGGGCGGCAATGATGCGTTGCTGCAGCAGGCTCCAGCGTTGGCGCAACGGCCCAAGCATGCCCAAGGCCTGGATAACCTCGGCATTGTGCAACGTGCTGTTGACATAGCTCGAAGACTGCACGCCCAACCGATTGGCTTCGCCCAAGCGCGTACGGGTCGCCAGCTCGCCCCACAGCGCCAGGCCGATCAGCACCAGGGCCAGAACCAGCGTCAGCACACCGAACCATGGATGGAAGATGAACGCCACCAGCAGGAAGATGGGTAACCACGGCGCGTCGAGCAAGGCAATCAGGCCTTGGCCGGTAAGCAATTGTCGCAGCGTCGCCAGGTCAGTGAGCACCTGCGCCGGGTTGGCGTTGTGCTCGCGCAGGCTGCGGGCAAAGGCCGCGTCGAAAATCCGCTCGCCCAAGGCATCGTCCAGCCCCGCGCTCATGCGAATCATCACCTCGCCGCGCACCCACTCGATCAGGGCGCTGAACATGAACAGTCCCAAGGCGATCAAGGTGAGCATGAACAAGGTGGTTTCGTTGCGACTGGTGAGTACCCGGTCGTACACCTGCATCATGTAGAGCGACGGCACCAGCACCAGCAGGTTGATCACGCCACTGAATAGCGCCAGGGACCAGAACACCCGGCGATAGCTTAATAACGCGGCATCAATGTCATGACGCGGATCGAGAAGCAAACCCATTAATATGTCGCTCACAAAAGGAAAAGTCGGTCCAGGACGCAATCCATCGCGAGCGTTTTGCCCAAGGAATTGGAGAAAACACTGAATGTAGGCTGACGAGCTGTTATCAGAGACGGTCCTCGTCGCTACAGGCGCCCATTACTGACAATGCCTTCACGGGTTAGTGCCGGATCCAATGGCCGGGTTTTCATATGAGTGACGGGCGGGAATGTTGCGGTGCGAAGCTGGCTTGTCGCTCGACCTCGCAAGTCCGCCTTCGGACCAAGATCGACCGGGCCAATACGAGCTGTCAGCAGGAAGGTGAAATCACCCTCCCGTCAACATAGGCCATGAGATTATCGAGCGCTTGTGACCGGTGCGCCGCGATCAGAACGTGCCAGGGTAACTTCCACCGTCCAGCAACAGGTTCTGCCCGGTAAGGAAGCCGGCGTGGGCACTGCAAATGAATGCGCAATAGGCGCCAAACTCGTCCGGCTGGCCAAACCGCTGGGCCGGCACGTTTTCGCGCCGCTGTTTGCTGATCTGCTCCACGCTGGCGCCACTGGCCCCGGCGGCAGCGGTCAGGGTTTTGTGCAAGCGCTCGGTCTCGAATGGGCCAGGCAGGAGGTTGTTGATCGTTACGTTGTTCCCGGCCAGTCGCGATTGACGCGCGAGCCCGGCGATGAAACCGGTCAAACCGCTGCGGGCACCATTGGAGAGACCCAATACGTCGATCGGCGCCTTCACCGCGCCAGAGGTGATGTTGACGATGCGGCCAAAACCTCGCTCCGCCATGCCATCAACACAGGCCTTGATCAGTTCGATGGGCGTGAGCATGTTGGCATCCAGCGCCTTTAACCAGTCTTCGCGTTGCCAGTCGCGGAAGTCGCCCGGGGGCGGGCCGCCCGCGTTATTGATCAGGATGTCCACCTGAGGACAAGCCATCACCACGTTCTCGCGCACCGCCGGTTCGCTGATGTCGCCCGCTACCGTGCGTACTTCGATGCTCGGCGCCAGGCGGCGCAACTCTATGGCGGCGGCCTGCAAGGTCTCATCCCCACGGGCGTTGATGACCAGATTGACGCCCTCCTTCGCCAAGGCTCGTGCACAGGCCAACCCCAAACCCTTGCTGGCGGCACAGACGATCGCCCAGCGCCCCGATATTCCCAATTCCATAATTCGGCCCCTGCCAACGTGCAAATAAAAAGTACTTGGACGGTTAACTTACACCGTTTGCGGTTGAATCAAGGGATGAGGATTGGTGATCTGTAGATCAGCTTTTTTCACTATCGAGAACCGCTACAGTTGATTAAAGTTCGCTGGCCAACCCGTTTCCCCGTGATGCCGATGACAGCCAACCATTAAACGCATAAGCAACTCAATATCCCCTTGCGGCGCTCGTCATCGGCATCTCGAAAAGGCGTCCACCGCGCACTTGCATAATGCTCAACATGCACGTGTTCCACATCGCTGTAGATTGATCGCGCGCAACGAATCAACGCCGCATCATTCAGCTGATTTCAGATAAGCGCATTTCGGTTCTAAGCAGGTGAGTTTGAGTCGCTGCACGGGCCGCCGCCGGGTCACGCGCCCGAATAGCATTCGCAATGGCTACGTGCTCTTCATGGAGCTCCCGTGAAAACTCCTCGCGCGCTGAGTATTTCTTGCGCACGACAATCATTCCAGCCTCCAGGTACTGCTTTAGAAAAGAAAGCGTTTTCACGAAGTAGGGATTGCCACTGGCGTGAGCAATAGCATGGTGGAACTCGATGTCTTCCGGAACGCCACCTTTGCCTTCAG
Organism: Pseudomonas silesiensis; assembly: GCF_001661075.1. NCBI lineage: Bacteria > Pseudomonadati > Pseudomonadota > Gammaproteobacteria > Pseudomonadales > Pseudomonadaceae > Pseudomonas > Pseudomonas silesiensis. Next base: position 3,210,248 of record NZ_CP014870.1, on the reverse strand, counting down.
CATTGGCGGTAGCGATCTTCCCCAGTGCGAGGTCGATTGCTGCCATCTGTTCTTCGGTGCGGTGCAGGGCGGCTTCCGACGCAGCCTCGGCTTCAATGGCTCGTCTGAGTGCCAGCAGCTGTACCACCGACTCTGGTTCAAGTGCTTCCAGATAATCGATTCGCAGCGAGCGAATACCCGTAGATCCGGTCACGAAGACACCGATCCCCTGCCTCGCTTCGACTATCCCCTCATTTTTCAAACGAGAGATAGCTTCCCGAACAACGGTACGACTGACCCCGAAATCCTGGGCAAGCGTCGCTTCCGAAGGGAGCTTGCTGCCCATCTCGAAGCTACCTTTTTCGATTTCTTTTTGCAGTTGCTGAGCGACGGTTTGACTCAGCGTGCGTGTTGGGATTTTTTCGAACATACACGATCCTAGCCGTTGAGGTGATACGGTTATAGTACAAGAAATAGAGGCTGCAATGCTTCTTTGCGGGGGGCATTCCACACGGAGGCGCACTCCATCACCGCTAACCGCACCAAGTGAGGGTTCATTTTAAAAACTTAACTTGTAATATAACCATATCACCGCATAAGCTGACGCCGCTCTTGGGGCTTGGCAAGGGCCAACCTACGCCCGGCTGAAATCTCCGTCTGAACGTATAAATGCTTGAAAAACAACAATTGGAGGCGTGTCATGAGTCGCATTACCCAAGTCGATGTCATCCCGTTTACATTCGAGGTTGAAAACCTTTCGACGAGTAGCACTCGAGGAATGGGAGTGGGCAACCTGCGCTACGAAAAAGGCAACAAGTTATCTGTCATGCGATACGCCGTCGCGATCCGCACGGACGATGGCTTTGAAGGGAGGTATGTCACTCATCTGGTCGGTTCTCAGTCCGCACTCGCGCAAACCGTGATGCTGGCTCCCCATCTGCTCGGTCGAGACCCAGAACACCGAGAGTTCATTTACGACGATTTCAAGCGTTACCTGCGCGCCTATGACCACATGGGCCACGGCCCGCTGGATATTGCGTTGTGGGACCTGGTCGGCCGGAAATACAAAATGTCCATCGGTTCCATGATTGGTGCGTACAAGCAGCGGCTTCCAACCTATGCCAGCACGCATCACGGACAAGATGAGCCAGGTGGACTGGATTCGGTTGCGGCCTTCGCCGACTACGCAGTCGAATGCGCGGAACTCGGCTTCCGCGGGTTCAAAATTCACGGATGGCACGATGGCGAGAAACATCGCGAGGCGCAGGTACTTCACGCGACACGAAAAGCCATCGGTGATCGCATGGACATTATGATGGATCCGGCGAGTGCCCTGCATACTTGGACTGACGCGCTATATGTTGGTCGCGCCTGCGACGAGATCGATGCGCTTTGGTATGAAGACCCCTACCGCGACGCTAGCGTCTCTGCTAACGGCCAGCGTTTACTCCGAGAAAAACTCAAAACCCCTCTTCTTGTCAGCGAGCATGTCCGAGGACTGGAGCAAAAGGCAAACTTCATGATCGCCGGCGGTGCAGACCTGATTCACACCGATCCGGAATACGACATGGGCATCACCGGCACCCTGAAGATTGCTCATCTGGGTGAAGCTCTGGGACTTGATGTACAGGTACATGCCAGTGGTCCTGCTCACCGAGCCTGTGTTGCAGCAATACGTAATACCCTTTATTACGAGCTCGCTCTGGTTGGCCCAGGTATGCCCAACCTGATCCCACCTGTTTACCGCTGCGGTTATACAGACCAAATGGATGCCGTTGGGAAAGATGGTTGTGTTTCGGTCCCGACAGGTCCGGGATTGGGCGTTGATTACGATTGGGATTACATAGAAAAACACAAAATCGCAGAACATCGCTTTCGCTTGTAATAATTAATGCCCAACAACTCCCTGGCGAATTAAATAACTCAAGGAGCTCAGAAGCGATCTCAGTTGATGATGAGATCGCCACCGAGTGCTACGGGACCAAGGCTTATTTTCAACGCAGTATTCGCTAAAGACCCCGCGTGCTCCATCATTACCCTGAGTGTGGGTTGCGCAGGCATCCTGACGATATGTCCACTGTTCCGGACCCTTCCAATTGTATTTCTTGATGAAACAGCGCCGGCTGGAGGCATTGCGCTGATTAACTCGCTTGGAGATCTGTCAGGATTTGTGAGTTCTTACTTGATTGGCTTCTTGAGAGATCTGACACACTCCACGAGCATCAGCATGTATATGCTTGGCGGCGCGACGCCCGCAATGGTTTGCCCTGATGGGCTGGCACAACGTGAATTAACGCTGCCTGGTATTGGCCCTGCGTTGATGCCAAAACACGCGCGGTCGTCGACTGCTGCTGAAACGCCGCCCACCAACCTGGAGTGGCGCTCTTAGGATCCGAGATACAACGCACCACCATCGCAAAACAGGGGGAAAGCAGACGGATCGCGCCTGCTGCAAGGTGAGTATATGCTGCCGCTGTCCGTACCACCCGAGAGCATTACGTGTAGCGTCATTCCTTCCAAACGTGCGGGTTCACCAAATCACGTGGTCGCTCGCCCAAAAGAGCGGCCCGTAAATTATCAATCGCCCGGTTGGCCATCGCGCTACGACATTCGAACGTCGCCGCCCCCACATGCGGCAACGTAACAACATTGCGCATCGTGAAAAGTGGGGAGTGCGTCATAGGTTCTGTTTCATAGACGTCTAATCCCGCGCCGCGAATCTGACCTTTGAGCAGAGCCTGTACCAATGCTGCTTCGTCGATCACGAGCCCACGGGAAACGTTGATAAGATATGCGCTGGGTTTCATGAGGGCCAGTTGCTCATGACTGATCAGATGCCGGGTTTTTTCACTCAGCGGTACCACTACACAGACAAAGTCTGCGTTCGCGAGCAACTGCTCGAGGCTGCATTGCTGAGCGCCCAGTTCATTTTCCAACGCCAGTTTTCGGCTATTACCGCTGTAGAGAATGGGCATGTTAAAACCCAGACGCCCACGACGTGCGATTGCGGCACCGATGTTGCCCATTCCTACGATACCTAGCGTTTTACCATGTACATCGCTTCCAAACTGATTAGCGGTGACAGACGCTTGCCACTGCCCTTCCTTTGTCCATCTATCCAGCTCGGCAACCCGTCGCGCGCTGCTCATGACCAGAGCAAAACCTAGATCCGCGGTCGTTTCGGTCAGAACGCCCGGTGTATTGGTTAACATCACCCCTCGTTCATTCAAATATGACAGGTCGTAGTTGTCGTAACCGACTGAAACACTGGATACGGCCTCAAGTTTTACTGCTCTCTCCAGCAAAGCTCTATCAAGTTTGCGGTCGACGCCGATTAAACCGTGAGCATGGGATAACGCTTCGTTAAAATGCTCGACAGGATCACCCTGCTCAGGAGTGGGGGCAATGACATGGAAGTCATGTTGCAGTCGCTCGATCATGGCTGCAGAAATAGGGGTGAAGGCAAGGACTGTTTTTTTCATTATAAAGAGCCTGGTTCAGTTGGTTTTAGACAAGCGTAGCGCTGTGTTTTGCAGATGCGTTTGCGTCGCTGCACGGGCAGCTTTTGGATCGCGGGCACGAATGGCGAGGGCGATGGCAGCGTGTTCTTCCTGAAGTTGGTGTGAAAACTCTTCACGCACTGCATTTTTTTTACGTACCATAATCATGCCGGCTTCCAGATACTGCTTTAAAAAAATGAGGGTTTTAAGGAAATAGGGATTGCCACTGGCATGGGCGATAGCATGGTGAAACTCAATGTCTTCCGGCACGCCACCTATACCCAAAGTATCGGTTGTATCAATTTTCACTAATGCAGCATCGATGGCTGTCATTTGCTCTTCCGTGCGGTGCAGTGCAGCCTCGGACGCAGCTTCAGTCTCAATAGCTCGTCTAAGCGACAGAAGCTGGAGGACTGACTCTGGTTCAAGCGCTTCCAAATAGTCGATTTTCAGAGAGCGTATCCCTGTAACTTTGGTGACAAACACACCTATACCCTGTCGCGCCTCGACTGAGCCTTCATTCTTCAAGCGAGAAATAGCTTCTCGAATAACGGTGCGACTCACGCCAAAATCACGCGCAAGCGTGGCTTCCGAAGGAAGCTTGCTCCCCGTCCTGAAACTCCCTTTTTCGATTTCTTTCTGCAGCTGCTTAGCCACGGTGTGGCTAAGCGTGCGGGTTGGAATTTTATCGAACATACGTCATCGGCACCTATGTGGTGATATGGTTATAGTACAAGTAAAATGGAATGGCAAAGGATTTCTACACGCGGGCGGTGTCGGGTTCTGAGAGACAGCCTCTGCCCTGCCTTGCTTCAAGCCGTTGAGCCCTTTGCGCCTTTACGCCGCGAGGAAAATTATTTTAAAAAATTAGCTTGTACTATAACCATATCACCGCATAAGCTGAAAATCGAACGGCGCCGCCAATACCGCGCTCGCCTTATGCAAAACAGTTGACGCATCGCATAACCGTGAAAAAAAACAATAATTGGAGGCGTGTCATGAGTCCCACCAGCCAAATCGATGTCTCCCCATTGCGTCCGTGGCGCGCATCGCTATCGCCCTCGCGACTGCAATGCGCCATTACGCGTTTCCGACAAGACAAGGCAGTGGGCCTGTTGGGGGGAAATGAATGCGAATCGGTGCCGCTCCCGGACTGAGCATCGATTACGGGTGGGATGATGTGAAAGGAAGTAAACCGCAGATCATCATTTCGCTTGCCCTGGATAGAGTCAGATTTTTCTAAAAGTAACTAACCCCGGCACTGTGAGTACCAGTCGGTACTGGTGGGCGACCATCTGTGAGTGTGTCGCAAGGATCACTGTTCCTGTTTGATTACTCAGCAAACGTATTTTCGGCAGTCCTACAATAAAAAGAGATCCACTATGAGAACTAAAGACATCACAGCCTTCGACGACGCGATCCCTGACAAAGAAGCTCTAGCATATAGCAAAGTCGTTTGGCGAATAATGCCCTTGCTGTTCCTCTGCTTTATAGTTGCCTATCTTGACAGGGTCAACGTCGGCTTCGCCAAACTGCAAATGTCTGCCGACCTCAACTTCAGTGAAACTGTATACGGCCTCGGCGCGGGCATGTTTTTCATTGGCTATTTTTTCTTCGAAGTGCCAAGTAATTTGATTCTCTATCGAGTCGGGGCCCGAAAATGGATTGCCCGAATCATGATCACGTGGGGCATCATCTCCGCATTAATGATGTTCGTAACTACGCCCACCTCCTTTTATGTCATGCGCTTTTTACTCGGCGTAGCCGAGGCCGGATTTACCCCAGGCGTGCTGTTATATCTGACTTACTGGTTTCCCGCACACCGTCGCGGCCGGGCCATTACCATGTTTATGGCGGGTATCCCGATCTCCGGAATTATCGGCAGCCCTCTTTCTGGGTGGATCCTGCAAACCTTTAATGGCGTGCATGGCTGGGCCGGTTGGCAGTGGCTGTTTTTGTTGGAGGGCGCGCCCACTGTTTTAGTCGGATTGCTGGTCTGGAATTTCTTGGACAACAGTATTTCGGAAGCAAAATGGCTAACCGCCGAAGAAAAGATAATCCTGCAAAATAATATTCGCGAGGATGTCGGCGAAAAAACCAGCCATTCATTCAAGCTGGCGCTGAGCGACATCAGGGTATGGATCCTGGCTTTGATCTATTTTTGCGTGCTGATGGGGCTTTACGGGGTGAGTTTCTGGCTGCCGACCTTGATCAAAGCAACTGGTGTTGAACGGCCGTTGGATATTGGATTGTTGTCTGCCATTCCCTACATTGTTTCGATTATCGCCATGAGCCTGATAAACCGAAGCTCCGACAAACACGCTGAACGGCGCTGGCACTTTGCAATCCCGGCAATCATGGGTGGGGTCGGCCTGATATTGAGCGCAGTTTTTGCTCAAAGCCCTGTGTACTCCATCATCGCACTGACCGTGGGCTGTGCAGGCATCATGACCATAACCCCGCTTTTCTGGACGTTCCCCACAGCGTTCCTTGGAGGAACAGCGGCTGCTGGCGGCATTGCGATGATTAATTCGCTTGGTAACCTGTCAGGATTTGTCAGTTCTTATCTGATTGGTTTCTTGAGAGATCTGACGCATTCCACCAACACCGGAATGTACATGCTCGGCGGTTTTCTGTTCCTCTGTGCAGTTCTTGTAATGACTGCGATACCTGCCCGACTAGTGAATAGATGAGCTCGGGCGGGTTTGAGGATGGACGGTTAATTCGAAGCCTGCGTTAATCCGGGACGAATCAATCTGGAAAACTGTTTGAAAAAAAGGGATGGCCACCTGGCCATCCTCTGTATTTGTCGTTCGCCATTTCAATGGCTTGCGCCTCTTTGTTGAAGTGGAACAGCGGAGCTACAGGCCCGAACGTCTCATTCATTAAGCTTGTGAAAATTCATCGATAGAGATGATTCAAACAGGCCCATATCATCGCGTAACAAACATCCAAAAACGCAGCACACCCGTTCAATCCAGATCCTGTGGAATGCGTAACCATTAGCTCGACTTGACCGGTGAGGACGATGGTGATGCGTTTTGAAGTAATGACTGCAACCACAAAGCACCAATTTGGCGAAAACACAGGCCGTTCCACCTGGAACGATTGGGCCCAAGGGTGTCTTGATCGCTCAATTTGTCGATGCCGGTCGGCATGCCGCGCAGTGTCAGATAGCTCTGTGCATTCCAGGGCATGAGATTCAGGTTAGTCAGCTTATGACATGCCAGGCCCGCGCAGGCACCCAACGGCCACGCTACCGTAAGGTCGAATACATCAACGACGATCTCCACCTACTGATCATTGAGCGAGACCTCAAGCTGCAGTTTGCCGGCTGGATCTTATCGATCGGCAAAGCGGGCGTCGTCAATCTGGCACCTTACAGTTGGTTGTGCATATTGCTCACGAGAACCGCCGGAACCGCGATAGCGGGCGAACCTGCACAAACCGCGCAAGGGTTTCTGGAAGGGTCGACGCTTGAGGTGCTCAGCCGAAACTTCTATCTCAACAATGACTATCGTTCGCCATCCCCGGCAGACAAGAGCTACTAACAGGAATGGGCTCAAGGCTTCATCCCCTCGTTCGAATCAGGATTCACTCCCGGCACGATTGGGGTGGGTTACCGGTAGCGGCATCGACGGAACCCAGGCACCCAAGGGCGGCGCGTACAACCCGTTCGACCCGATTACCGACGATTACCAACCCCAACAAGGAGCCGGCGGCCGGCATTGGGAGCGCGACATAGAACTGCACTACATCGTGCAGTCGGGTCCGGCGAAGGACTTGTCCTTGCAACTGTCCCATGTGACACATCGAGCAAGCAGCGCTCAGGCGGGCGATGACACAGACCGGATTTACGTAGTCATCGAGTATCCCACCAACTGGGGTCGCTTTGAACGTTTGCGGTAGTGACAGCCAGCGAATAGTCACCTTCGGTGTGCCGCAGCGGCGAGCACATCGGTACAAGTACCCGATCTTCTTTGGGGCAATACTCAATCGTGGTCACCATGGCGACCACTTAAGATTTTGACCAAAACGGCAAACAAAGGAGCTTCCATGAGCACGTTCTTCACTCAAGACGGTACCGAAATTTATTACAAGGATTGGGGCTCCGGCCAGCCTGTTTTGTTCAGCCACGGTTGGCCATTGGACGCCGACATGTGGGAATACCAGATGGAATACCTGAGCAGTCGCGGGTATCGCACCATCGCTTATGATCGGCGCGGCTTCGGGCGGTCCGATCAACCCTGGAACGGCTATGTTTACGATACTTTCGCCGATGACCTCGCACAGCTGATTGCGCACCTTGATTTGCGCGAGGTGACCTTGGTCGGTTTCTCCATGGGCGGTGGCGATGTAAGCCGCTACATCGCTCGGCATGGCAGCGAACGAGTGGCTGGCCTGGTGCTTTTGGGTGCTGTAACACCAATGTTCGGAAAGAAACCGGATTATCCGGAAGGCGTCGACAAGTCAGTATTCGACGGCATCAAGTCGGGTCTGCTGAAGGATCGGGCACAGTTCATTGCTGACTTCGCCAGCCCTTTCTATGGCACCAATCGTGGCCAGCAGGTTTCAACCGGCGTTTTGACCCAGACTTTGAATATCGCCTTGCTGGCTTCATTGAAAGGTACTGTGGATTGCATCACCGCGTTTTCGGAAACCGACTTCCGCCCTGACATGGCCGCCATTGATGTTCCCACTCTGATCATTCATGGCGACGCTGACCAGATCGTACCCTTTGAAACAACGGGCAAAGTCGCCGCCAAACTTATTCGAGGCGCAGAGCTCAAGGTTTACCCGGATGCTCCGCACGGCTTCCCCACTACACATGCGCAGGACTTGAACGAAGACCTGCTGGCTTTTCTGAATCGTTGAACCTTACAGACGAATCGGTTACCAAGGGTTATTGCCTGCTCCCCTGATCTTTCGACCTTTATGGCCGGGTTCGCCCGGTCTTTTCAGAGCGGCCCCGTCAGATAACCAATGAACAGCCGAAAAAGCTCGGCATTCGTGGAGATCTCAAGTCGTTGGTAAATGTTGTGCTTGTGAACCTTCACCGTGCCTTCCGATATCTTCAGCACCGCAGCGATCGACGTGCTGCTATGACCCTGCAATATCAATTTCGCGATGTAACGCTGAGTCTCCGTGAGCCGCCCTTGGAGAATGTGAACGAAAGCATCCTCCGATCTGGCATCCGTGTTCTCCGTGTCGGTATAAAAGTCGCTGTAGTTCAGCCGGCAGTGTAATTCGAGCAAGGCATTGATCACCGGTGCCAGCGTTTCCAACACCTTCATCTCCCTCGTCAGAAAAGCTCCTTTCTTCAAGCTCCTCATCAGCGAATAAACAATCGCAACCCGTGACTGGACCGGAATGATGAAACCTATTTCTTCAATGAGCGTCCCGTGCTCGGAGGACACACACGGATGTAGATCCCTGGAGATTGAAAAGCCCGACGAAAAGAAACTGTCGGGGGCCAGGTCGCTCATCCGCCATAAACCGGCCGGGTGATTGTTGATGCAGGCGACATAGAAAGGATCGAGCAGGTAGCCGCCACGAATGTAGGCATTCAGCGTTTTTTCCGGAACCGAATTGTTGTATCCGTTGTGTATCAAGATGGGAGGCTGATTGAAGCGGAAGAGATAACCGCAACTCATATCAAAGCCCAATGTGCTTCTCAGGGCCGAATCGATGGACGCTCCCAGACGATCTGACCCGACGGCCCCTATCAGGGTTGATAGCATTTTTGCGTCACAGGCATTCATGTTCATTACGCTTCTGGTTCAAAAAATCGAGCCGCCCTGGCGGTTCGAAGGTGACCGCACGATAGCTTACGCGACCCTCCCGCGATACTTCGAACTCACCAGGGCGCACTGACATTACACAACTATCAGGTCAATTCAGGAGCGACGCTCCTGCCCTCCTCTGCGATGTCCTTCTCGCCAAGTTCCAGCGCCTTGGGCACAGCAAGCCAATAAGCGAGCATCATGCCGATCAGGCCACCGCTGAGCTTGCCGATGATCAATGGAAGAATGAGCGACGGTTGAAAATTGGCGGAATAGGCCAGGTGGTCGCCGAAGGTGAACGCAGCGCAAACCGAAAAGGCAATGACCAACACTTTGTCTTTGGGCGGCATGTCGGAGACCAACCGGAACATCGCCAATATGTTCGCCGATGCCGCGAGCAGACCCGCTGCGCCCACAGGCGAAAGTCCCATCAGGGAAGCCACCTTTTCAATGGGCCGGGAAAGGAAACGCTTGATCAGATAGACCATTGGAAACGCACCGCACAGCATGATGCCAACGTATCCGGCGATTTCCAGAGCGCGGAATTGATCCTCTTTATCGGCAATGATGGGGGCGAAACCCCAGGTGCCGAACACCGAACTGAAAAACGAGGTGAAATATTCGACGATGGAGGCCACCAATACCAATGTCACAGCCCCGTACACGACCTGGCCAAGCCTGAGGAACAGCACCACCATCAGGTTTGGCAAGTAGCGCAATGCTGCGGCGAGCGCGACGCAAAACAGAATCAACGGCATCAGATTCCGAACCAGCATCCCGAGATTGAAATTCAGCGCTTGCGTGGCTTCACCGGCAGTCGCTATGTCCGGCCTCACGCCCAGTCCAAGAAATTGCATACCCATCGCGATGATGATGATGCTGATCGGAATGCTCAACAAACCCGCCATGATACCCAGCGCCATATACTTGTGATCGGCCTTGGCCAGCATCGCAAGGCCCACGGGTATAACGAAGATCACGGTAGAGCCGGACTGGAACCCGGTAATAAGGCCGAGAATCCAGCCTTCGGGGCTTTGTGACAAGGCATGGGCCAATTGATATCCACCAAGATCGGAGGCAATGAATATAGGCCCGGCAATGCCGGCATCCGCGCCCATGGTGAGAAAGATCGGCGCCAGAATCTGGCTGATGAAGCTGGATATAAAGGGGATGGCCGCCATGATGCCCGCCACGGGCAAGAAGATCGGGCCAATGCTGTGGATGCCGGCGTTGAATTCCTTCGCGAGTTCAGACTCTGCATTAAAGATGGATGCCAGGCCGCCAATAACGGCGCACACCATAATAATATAAATTACATACGTGCCTATATGTTCCATTGCTGCCTCTGCTATTAGAAGTTTATTGTTTGGCAGAACTGAGTTGCAGAAGGTTTTATTATTGTCGGTCAGTAGGCTGACTCAGAGCGCGGTATATCCGTTATCGACGAAAAGATGAGTGCCGTTGACGAAGCTGGAATCGTCGCTGGCTAGAAACAGCGCGGCGGATGCGACTTCGGAGGGTTCACACAGTCGACCCTGCATTGCACCGATCGCCTCGTCGGAAGCGTCCACGCCAAAACGTCGGAGCAAGTCGAGCTCGCGCTTGCCATGGACGGTGCTGATAAACCCTGGACAGATGGCATTGCTGCGAATATTGCGATCACGAAACTCCACGGAAATGGCCCGTGCGAACATATGGCACGCGCCTTTAGTGGTGCAGTACAAAACTTCCATCGGCGTGCCGACCACACCGGAAATAGACGACGTACTGATGATGCTGCCGCCCCCCGCCTCTATCATCCCGGGCAGGACGGCCTTGGTGACGAGGAACATGCTTTTGACGTTGATGCTCATCAGACGATTCCAGTCTGCCTCATCTGTTTCCAGGAAAGGCCCGGCAGCAATCGTACCGGCGTGATTCATCAACACGGTAATCGCTCCGAAACGTTCTTCGGCTTGCCTGACCGCGCGATGAACCTGATCGGCGACGGAAACATCCGCCGCGAGGAAAATGGCGTCGCCGCCGGCAGCGTTAATCCGCTCAGCCACCGCTTCGCCCTGGCTGGTTGGAAGATCCAGAATCGCGACTTTCGCGCCCTCTTGGGCAAACAACTCCGAAACGGCCAGGCCGCAGCCCCCTGCCCCACCGCTGATCAGCGCTACTTTGCCTTTTAGTCGACCCATTTTTGTTTTCCTTGTGATAATTCAAGTTCGGCTTTGCGATTCCAAGCTAAGCGCCAGCGTCAGGTCACGTCCATATATCGACCGATATACAAATACATAACCTGTTGTTTTTCATCTATTTTTTAATCTAAAAAAGACATCGGGCAATGACTTACAATCTGCAGTAATTGCCCGATCAGGGGATCCACCGCTATTGCATTACGGGTTGGCTGAAGCGAATGAATGGGTGTTCTCGCGGGGTGACGACGGGTGTTCATAATTCCCAACGCAACGATCACTATGGTCAAAGCCCCTGTAGACAGCACCTCGCTACGGTGTGCGGGCATTGCGACCATTACGCCCAGGGCGAAAACGATGAAGCCGAACTGGCGAGTAAAAAGGTATGAAGCCACCGAATTCAGTGGCAAGTCGGCTGACACCGCTGACCTCCCGGCCCGGCAGAACCCCAGCGATAGCGCAGGCACCCAGCGCAATGAAGGAGACGATCGCGATCACCTTGAATATGGCGAACCAAAATTCGATTTCGCCATATTTGGCAACGCTGAACAGGTTGGTCAGGGTCAACAGAGCCGTCACGCCGACCGCAAACATCCACGTCTCTATCTGAGGAAACCAGCTATTGAGCACCACTCCGGCGGCAATCGCCTCGAGGGGAATCACCAATACCCAGAAACACCAATATAACCACCCGATGGTAAATCCGGCCCAAGGCCCGATCGCCCGGTCGGCATAGGTGGAAAAGGAGCCCGTATCCGGGCTTGCCACCGCCTTCTTGCCAGGTTGTCGCCGGTTGATATTCCGTTATTTGACATTAGTGAGCCCTTGTTATTTTTTGAAGGCAAGCCGCTATCTATCAGTGATTTGCAAAATTAATTGCAAGTGCCAACTCTGATGATTAGCGCAGCGTATTTCCAATGCGGTGAAACGTTAAAAGCAGGTGGGAAGAAGGTGTATTAAGAAACGTGCGATTTTATTGTTATGCATCGCGCACTCATTGTCGTTTTAAGAACCATCACAAGATTAAACGCTTGTGACGGGCAAGGATGCTACGGTTTGCCCTGCGCAGCCTGGTCAACTGAATACGTCACGCGCTTACCCATTTGCGACAGGCCAACGGGCTTGCCCGGCCATCGGAATCGGCCCTGAAAGTCGATCATCTAACAAATGACGCCTATGAAAAGTTCGGTTATCTTTACACTAATAAAAAATCAAAACCTGCACTGATTTTCTTTAACGATGCCCAGCTTATCCATCTACGCCGGGATGCCATCATCGATAAACGTTCAACTGACGGGTTACCTCAGAAAAGGAATAAAGGATGCTTTACTTCCAGGAAATGTTAGGCATCGCGGTATTTTCCATCACCGGCGTGCTGGCTATCAAAAAAGCCGATGTCGATCTGTTTGGTGCCGTGGTGCTCGGCATCATCACCGCTATTGGAGGTGGCACCCTTCGGGACCTGCTGCTGGATCTTCCGATCTTCTGGATTGCAGACTTCAATTACATCTGGGCCGCTTTGTTTGCTGCGCTGCTGGCGTTTTTCCTGACAAAAGGATTACAACGACGATATCGCCTGCTGCTCTATCTCGATGGCCTGGCAGCGGCATTATTCGGGTTGGCCGCTACCGAGAAAGTGCTGGATCTACAGCTTGCCGCGCCATTGGCCGTGATGATGGGCGTGCTGACCAGCATTGGAGGCGGCATAGCACGGGATGTCCTGGCTGGCAGGGTTTCGCTGTTGATGTCACGTGACATTTATGCCACGCCTATTTTGTTGGGATGCACCTTGTATGTAGCGTTGCGCGACATCTTCCCGACGGTCTGGATCGCCGGTTGGATCGCCTTGATTTTTACCTTCGGCCTGAGATCTCTCGCCATTTACAAGCATCTGCAAATGCCAGCCATCTTTTCAACCTCGCAGGGATAATCCCGCGGTTAAATACCCTGATCTTTAGCGCACCCATCCCGACACTCGTGATATTCGGGATGAGTGCGCATATCGCTGTCATCGGATCAGAAAATTACCGCTCAGAGACATCAATCCAGATCGTCTTGATTTCTGTGTACTGATCATGAGCCCAGATGGACTTGTCACGCCCGCCGAAGCCGGATTCCTTGTAGCCGCCAAACGGAGTGGAAGCGTCGCCCTCTCCGAAGCAATTGACCGTTACGATCCCTGCACGAATTTCGCGCGAGAGCTTGATGGCGTGGCGCAAGTTATCGGTATAGACCGACGCCGCCAGGCCATACACCGAGTCATTGGCCAAGGTGATGGCTTCATCAATTGTCTTGAAAGTGGTAACGGTGAGTACCGGGCCGAAAATTTCTTCCTTGAACAGTCGGCTATCAACACCTACTCCATCAACAACGGTAGGTTCGACGAATATATTGCCTTCGGTGTTACCGCCAAAGACAACGTCCAGTTTCTCGACGCTGGCTTGCTCAAGATAGGAGCGTACTTTTTCGAAGTGGGATTTTGCTCACCATGGCGCCCAGGCGATTTTCCGGGTCCAGTGGGTTGCCCATCTTCCATTCACGCATTTGCACGCCGATGCGCTTCAACAAGTCGTCCTTGATGTCGGCATGGACGATCAGGCGCGAAGAGGCCGAGCAGTTTTCGCCCATGTTCCAGAACGCGCCATTTACGATATGGCCAGCGACAAGATCCAGGTCTTCTACATCATCCATCACAACAGCCGGGTTCTTTCCTCCGCACTCCAGCACAATGCGCTTGAGGTTCGAATCGGCCGCGTAGTTGAGGAAGCGACGCCCGGTGTCTGTCGAACCGGTGAAGCTGACCATGGCCACATCCATGTGCCGGCCCAGCGGTTCACCCACATCACCGCCACCGCCCGACAGTACGTTGAAGACACCGGCGGGCACACCCGCCTCGTGAGCCAGTTCGGCGACACGCAGCGCCGTCAAGGTCGTTTCTTTGGCTGGCTTGACGATGATGGAGCAACCTGCGGCCAGGGATGGACCGATTTTCCATGCCAACATCAGCAACGGGAAATTCCAGGGCAGGACCAGGCCTACGACACCGATAGCCTCGCGCACCACCAGCGATAACGCTCCAGAACCGACGGGTGCGGTACTGTCGTAAATCTTGTCGATCAGCTCCGCATGCCAGCGGATCATATGAATGGTTTCCGGCACATCCGTGAGTTGGCACTCGCGAATCGGCTTGCCGCTGTCCAGACTTTCCAGGACAGACAGCTCGTGGGCGTTCAGTTCCAGAAGATCGGCGAAGCGCAACAGCACTTTTTTACGCTCACCAGGACTCAGCTTGTGCCAGCGACCGTCTTCAAAAGCCTCTTTGGCTTTTGCCACCGCGACATCTACGTCATTTGCATTGCACGCCGTGATCTCGGCCAGCACTTCACCGGTCGCAGGGTTCGTCGTGGTAAAGGTTTTGCCTGAACCCGACGTGTAGGACTCACCGTTGACGAAGGACTGCGTAGGAAACTTCATTTCCCGGGCGATGGAGGCATATTCTGCCGCACTGAGCAGGTCAGTCATTTCGAGCTCCCGGTCACCAGGGCGACGTCACGTTTGAGGGTGGTGATGATGTCCTGCAAGGCCTGTTTCTCGTGCTCGTACAGGGGTTGCAGCGGTGAACGCACACTGCCGGTACGCAGGCCATTGAACTCGCAGCCGGCCTTGATCGACTGGACGAATTTGCCGCTCTCCAGGAAGTCCATCAATGGCATGAACGCACTCATGATCTTACGTCCTTTATCGAAGTCTTTTTCGACGACGCAAGCCTCGTAGAGAGCAACGTGTTCGCGTGGGATGAAGTTCGAGCCGGCACAGACCCAGCTACGGGCACCCCAGGCAAAGAATTCGAGGGCCTGGTCATCCCAGCCACAGGACAGACTGATGTTCGGGTAGTTGCGCGCCAGGTTATGGACTTGCGCCATGTCGCCAGAGCTTTCTTTGATGGCGACGATGTTTTTCGATTCAGAAACAGCCGAGAAATACGCCTGGCCCATGCTCACGCCCATGCGCGCCGGGTAGTTGTAAAGCATGATCGGCAAGTCGGCGGCGCGGTCGACGGTCAACGCGTGAATGGCGTTTTCCTTCTCGGTGGGCAACGCGTAGGGCGGCGACCCCACCAGAATGGCATCTGCCTTGATGGCGCGTGCTGCCTTGGCGTATTCGACGGAATCTTCAGTTCGAATGGCACCGGTGCCGATAACCAGCGGCAGTCGTCCGCCAATGACATCCTTGGCCTGGGTCGCGAGATCGATGCGTTCTTGAGAGGTATGAGCGTAATACTCGCCGGTCGAACCACCGATGATGATGCCGTGCACCTTCGACTCGATCAGGTATTCGAGCACCTCAGCGAATGCGGGCTTGTCGATTGCCCCGGTTGAAGTCAGGGGCGTAATGGCCGGGGTGTAAATGCCTTCGAATTTCATGATTGTATCTCCAACAGTAAGGGATGTTTTTCAACTCAACTGCTCAATGCCGCCGCATCGCGCAAGTTCAACGAACGTGTTTCAGGTGCCATGGCCCATGCCGCCATCAAGCCTATGAAGGTGACCAACGCGGCGACATACATCGTGGTGCCGATACCCAATGTCTGAAGCGAAACAGGAACCAGGTAGGTGCCGACCGCCGCACCTACACGGGAAAGCGAGGTGCCGATGCCAACAGCAAATGCTCGAATCTCTGTAGGAAAAAGCTCATTCGGATAGACAAGTTGCAGAACCTGCGCCCCGCCGATAAACACGGCATAGGCACCGAAAAGGAAAAGAACGAGGATTTCGTTGCTATTCGAGAACGTCGCCAGACCCAACAGCGCCAACCCGGACCACAGGAAACTGTGAATCAGCATGCAGCGACGGCCAATCGTGTTAATCAACCTGGTCGCGAGCACACAACCGACAACAAACAGCAGCGTGATGGCCATCGAGCCGTAGGAGGCCCACTCCCCTTTCAGGTTCAGTGCCAGGAGCACTTTGGGGGCAAAGGCATACACCGCGAATACCGGAATGATCGAGCATGACCAGAAGACCGAGACAAAGAACAAGCGCTTGCCATAGCCGGAATGCAGTAAATCGCGGAATGTCATTTTCCTTGCGTCGGGCTCTTCAGGCAGGTCCCGAAGCGAGTAGTGCTGGCCATATACGCGCTTGATCACGCGTTCGGCCTCGCTATTGCGCCCTTTGCTGAGTAGCCAGCGAGCGGACTCAGGTGTACCAAGGCGCAACAGCAACAGCAGCAGCCCGATGACGGCGGCGCTGGCCAGTGCAAAGCGCCAGGCGTCGTCACCACCGGTGTTGAGGATCGCATTGCCGACGACGTAGGCAAATGCCGCACCGGCAAACCAGAGAATGGTCAACGCAGCGAGTCTGGGCCCGCGTTGTTTCTTCGGCAGAAACTCCACCAGAAGCGAAGTGGCCACCGGATACTCGATACCCACCGCCAACCCGATGATGAACCTGAGAGCGAACAGAGCCGCTGCCGATTCCACCCAGAATTGCGCCAGGGAACAAATGATGAACAGGGAAGGCCCGATGAAATAAACAACTTTGCGGCCTAACTTATCAGTTAACCAACCACCGATAAAGCCACCGAAAAATACCCCCATCAATGCCGATGCAGCAATCATCCCTTGCCAGAATTCTGACAAGTTCAGAGCGGAAGTAATTTGCATCATGGCGATGCCGATGATACTCAGCACATAACCGTCTACGAATGACCCGCCGCCGGAACGGGCTGTCAGCAAACGATGAAAGTTGTTGAGAGGAACATCCTCAACAGAAGTATTAGGACTTGTCATTATTGTCTCCTATTTCGCTTCGGCAATTCAAAGGGCTGAGGCGCAAACCCAGTATTCAAGGCAAACTAAAGCCGTCTCGATAAGAAACGATCAGTATTAATGGCGACGCCAAAAAACCGAACATTCCCAACCAATATTTAACTTTTAACTTGCCTGCAAGAGTGATCGGTAATCAGCTTTCCTTTCCGGCGCGACTTTGACCCCATAACAAGTTCATGTTCACGCCAGCGGAAAGTATCGGCTCAGGTGGATTTCTATTAGGCCCGGGGGACGCCAGAAGAAAGTCGATCAGATGATTTTTCTTGCCCCCCAGCCAGTCTGCCAGCAAGGTCCCCGTTACCGTGCCACGGGTTATACCAAGACCGTTGCAGCACAGCGCGCCATACACGTTGTCTTTCAGCTGGCCAAAGTGAGCCATGTGGTTCCTGGACAGCGCCAGTGACCCGCCCCATGTGTACTCGAAATTCACATCCGGCAGCATCGGGAATCGACGATCGAACGACTCTTTGTGTCGTTGGATGAACCGCTGCAGGTACTTGGGATTGCTTCGTCCATCGGCATTGAAGCTAAAACTGTTACGAACCAGCAGGCGGTTGTCCGTTGTACGACGCAGCGTAGTACCGAACGGATCGGCGGGAATCACGCCCCAGTAAGGTCTGCCACCCAGACGCGCCTGCTCTTCTTCCGTCAACTGCCGGGTCAGGCTTGCATAGGTAAAGATCGGCAACATGCGGCCTTTCAGAAAGCCGAAACTCATGGCAAATGCGTTGTTGGTCAGTAGCACTTTGTCCGCGACGATTTGGCCGAATTCATGGGTGAGAACGGTTTTTTCACCATACTGCACCTCCGTGATCGGCGTGTTTTCGTAGAGCGTCACATTGGACGGCAGGCTATTGACCAGACCTTTGACAAGCGCGGCGGGTTGGATGAGTGCCGTGCCAGGCGTAAACAAAGCCTTGCGATAGAAAGGGGTGCCAATGTGGTTCGGCAAGTCTTTCTCTTCGATCATTTCATATTCTTGACCCAGCTTGTCGAGTCCAAGGCGATAAGCGTCAAGAACAGCGATACCTCTAGGTTCCACGGCGGCCTGATATTTTCCGCACAGGCGCAATTGGCACTCGATACCGTGCTGTTCAACGAGATCCTTCAGGATGGATTGCCCCGTCAGGTTCAATTCCATACTGATTTTTGCAGTCTTGATATCGCCAATATAATCGTCAGCACCAATATCGTGGGGCAGGTCGATGGCGAAGCCGGCATTTCTTCCGGAAGCGCCATAACCGACCTCTTGGGCCTCGATCAATACAATCTCGTCATCAGGAAAATTCAGCGCCAACTGACGCGCCGCTGCAAGCCCCGTGAAACCTGCACCCACCACTACCCACCGGGCTGAACGAACACCAAAGTGAGGCGGACGAGCCGTTCTAGGCGGGCTTAGGTGGAACCAGCCACAACTAGAGTCATCTGCAGGTGTATTTCTGATTTTTGACATTTTTCGCGACCTGGGCTCTTTTTTGTTTGTAAGTGCTAAAAGCTTCCCGCCTGCACGACCTGATCACGCGCCGTGTATTATTTTTTGCAATGGATACCGGTACTGCCTGTTAGTAATTAATTGCTACATTCAACCCTTCCGGCGCAGCATATTCGGACATCCTGCGGCGTGACAGTTCAAGGTGCGCGCGCACGATCTCCCCCGCTAAAGCCGGGTCATGGTTTTCAATAGCAGTAATGATTTCGTCATGTTGGTCGGCAGCCAAGTGCAAGTCTTCTTGCATATCGACGGATGTAGGATGCCGATAGAATATTTTCCCCAATCGCGCGTGATCGATCAGCAAGCGCTGCAGACTTGGCATCAAATAAACGTTGTGGGCCATTTTGCCAATTTGCAAATGGAACTCATCGTTATATAGCACACGCTTCTCTACATCTTTTTCCTCGATGGCTTCACGAAAAAACGTTTGTATGCGTTTCAGTTCCTCGATCTCAGAGGGCGTCGCATGGGTTGCGGCCAGCTGGGTAGTCCCGATGTAAATCAAAGGCGCTGCCAGAAAAAAGCTTCTGAGCGATTGATAGCTCATCGAAGAGACTCGGGCGGCCCGGTTCGCTTCCAGGTCGATATAACCTTCAGCAGCCATCTGCCGCATCAGCTCGCGCACAGGTGGTCGAGAGAGACCGAACTCATCGCACAAGGCCAATTCATCGACGACGGCGCCAGGCGCCAGTTCCATGCTCAGAATCCGCCGACGCAGCGCCACGCCCAGCACGGCTTTACGGTCAACAGGCATATCAGATGAAGCCTGGAGATCGAGTTCTTTCATGACCATCGTTAAAGACCTTTGTACGGGTGAGTGAACGCTGTCTACTACCTGTAATCTCACTATAAAACAACATTATTCTTTGTGTCTACAATTAGAATACATAAATTTTCAGGCTCCTCGGGCCTAGGTGATTGACGGCTAATGGAATGTGCAATTGGGCTCTACGGTTCGTTTGATCCAAAGGCATTAACGGCCGCACCCAATTGGCGAGGATGGTCTAGGATGCGATGAATGCGAGCGTTAATTGGCCGTCACTCACTCCATGCCGCTGGAGCGAATCAAAGAAGCGTTCGACCTGAAGCAGGAAGGCAATCGATCTGCACCGGTGCCTGGTGCACGGCTCCAGGCACTTTCGTCCGACACCCTGAAACGGAGAAGCCAACGTGAGCACCTTGAAACTTCACCCTGCCCTGGACAATGGTATTCAACCCACCGCCGCGAATTTCACCGGTGGTACCCTGCAGTGCCTGTGTGCGACCGACAAGGTCGAGGTCAAGATCGACGCACAAACCCTGCATAACCACGCATGCGGCTGCAGCAAATGCTGGAAACCGCAAAACGCGATATTCTCCGTCGTTGCCGTCGTCCCTCGGGATAAGGTCAGCGTCACTGCCCACGGTGAAAAACTGGAAATTGTCGACGAATCCGCCACCATCCAGCGGCATGCCTGCAAGCAGTGCCACGCCCATCTGTTCGGGCGCATCGAGAACAAGGACCATGCGTTTTATGGGCTGGACTTCGTCCACACCGAGCTCTCTCCCCAAAGCGGATGGGCAGCGCCGGGCTTTGCAGCGTTCGTGTCCTCCATCATCGAGACCGGCACGCCGCCAGCGCAAATGAAGGCCATCCGGGAGCGCCTGCGCTCGATCGGCCTGGAGCCCTATGACTGCCTGTCGCCGGACTTGATGGACGCACTGGCGACTCATGTCGCCAAACAGAAAGGCTTGCTCCCCGCCAACTGATTGACCGGCCGCCGCGGTTCCTTCGTCGGACCGCGGCACCGGCATGCCGCAACTGACGCCGATTGACGTCCCGGTTTCCAGCGTCTTCAGGCAGATTGATTAAGCGCCCCAACGGGCTGACCTGTGGTTCTTTCCACGATCCAGGGCATACAAGGCCTTCCGGTTTTAAACATAGCTACGGATGGTTTAGAGCGTGTAGGAAATGCCGACCTGAACGGTTCTCGGTTCACCCGGGTAGGCATAGACATTACCGAAGGCACCCTCTTCATAGTCACGATCGAACAGGTTCTTCACATCGAGATTAAGCCTTACCTTGTCATTGACCTTGTAGAAGCCGAGCAGATCGACAACGGTATAACTGCCCATCGAAAACGCCGTGGCAGCGGTCTGACCGGCGCGTTCATCCACGTACTTGCCTCCCACCCCTACACCCAGCCCTTTCAAGTTGCCCTCCTGGAATTCGTAAACGTTGAGCAAGCTGAAGCTGTTTTTCGGAATGTTCATTAGCCGGGTGCCCGACGGGATCACATTGTCCTTGGTAACCTCGGCGTCGACATAGGCATAGCCGCCAATCACCCGCCACTCGGGGGTTACATTGCCCGCCACGTTCAAATCAAAGCCACGGCTGCGCACCTCGCCCGCCGCCACGCTGAAGGTCGAGTCCACAGGATCGGTGGTGAGGACATTGCGTTTTTCAATCTGGTAGATCGCCGCGTCAACACTCAGCTGGCGATCCAACGCTTCCCATTTGATACCCATCTCATAAGACTTGCCCTTTTCCGGGTCGAAGCCACCACGCAGTCGACTGGCCCCGGAATTAGGCTTGAATGAACGCGCTGTATCGGCGTAAATCGCCACGGTTTCGGTAAGGTCATAAAGCACGCCGAAACGAGGCGTCACGGCATTGTCGCTCGCCTCCCAGCTTCTGCCACCTGGCACGAAGCTTTCGTATTCATGCTCGAAGCGCTCGAAACGGGCGCTCGCCAACACCTTCAACCGGTCAGTCAATGCCACCTGATCCTGGACGAAGGCCGCGTATGTCTTGAGGTTTTCCTTATCGTTGGTCGGTGTGCGGGTCAGGGTCGGGCGAGGTTGGCCGTACACCGGGTCGAAGATATCAATCGGGTAGGCACTGACGGCACCACTGGAACGCTGAATGATCGACTTGTAGTCATAATTCTCGTACTCGATACCGGTTAACAAGGTGTGATCGAAACCACCGGCCGAGAAATGCCCGGTGAGGTTCAGTTGAGTGTCCTTGTCCGTCCACTCCAGTTTGCGATAATTGAAGTTGCGTCCCAGCGTGCGCCCATCGGCGGCGACACCGTTCGCTTCAATGGCATTGCCCTGCAAGGTGCCATCAAGCCACTGAAAACCACCGCCAAGTGTCCAGTTGTCACTCAGGAAGTGCTCAAATCGCAGTTGGGCCATGTTGTTGTCGTTGTGCAATTTGCCGACGTCTTTTTCACCAAAGAATGTGTCACGGGACGCGGTGCCAATCTGATTCGGATAGCGCGTCACGCCGCGATCCAGCGGATGATTGTTGCGCATGAAATCGCCCTCGAAGATCACCTTGGTGTCGTCGTCGACCTGCCAGGAAATAACCGGGGTCACGCCGTAACGTTCGGTCTCGACATGATCGCGGAAGGTATCACCGCCCTCTCCCACCACGTTCAAGCGATAGGCCAGACGGCCCTCTTCATCGAGCGGGCCGGAGGCATCGAGCGTGCCACGTGTCATTCCCTGATCATCGACCTGGCTGCCCAGCGTTACGGTACGTTCAGCCAGAGGCTGTTTGGAGACCACGTTGAATGTGCCACCAGGATCGCCCCGGCCATAGAGAGTGGTCGCGGGGCCCCGCAGAACTTCCAGGCGCTCGATGGTGTTCGCGTCTGGCATGTTCGGATACCCGCGGTTGATCGGAAAGCCGTTGCGATAGAACTCGCCGGTGGTAAATCCACGCACAGTGAAGGTGGTCAACCCCTGGCCGCCGAAGTTGTTGGCGCGTCCCACCCCGCCGGCGTAGTCGAGGGCATCCTGAAGCCGGGTAGCCCCGATATCCTCAACCACATCTTTGGTTACCACGCTGATGGACTGCGGCGTTTCATGAATTGAAGTATCGGTGCGCGTCGCGCTGACGGAACGCGTTGCACGGTAGCCCTTCACCGGCCCCTGAGCCGTTTCATACTCCGCCGTACCGACAATGTCGGTCGCTTGCAGCTCCAGGCTGTTTTTATCGTTTGTAGCTTGCTCCGCCCAGCAAGCAGCGGAAAACGCCTGAAGCACACAAATGGAGACCAGAGTACGACGCATCTAGGAACCTCTTGAAAACAGCCAAATAGGACGGCATACGTGCCAAAATCGCGACGCATGGTATACCATGTTTTTAGCTTTTGATACGTATTCGCATTTGTGTTTGCTGTACGCACTCTGAGGATCGCTATCGCTAAGGTCTAACCTTTGGATTTGGGTGGGTCAGCGCCTCCAGGCGTGAGCTAACGCTTCATCGGTTTTTCGCATTCCAGGTATGCTTTTTTTTTATTGCCTGTAGCCAAACAGGCGATGCATAGTCACGTTCGAACATCGATCCGCAGAGTACGCTCCCCATGGAGATCCATGAACTTCCCAGCCTGATGCATGTGCGAGCCTTTGTCCGGGTCGCCGACCATGGCAGCGTTTCCAAAGCTTCGGTCGCCCTGTATCGGGCTCAATCAGTGGTGACCCGATCGATTTCCGAGATGGAGGCCCGACTGGAGGTGCCGTTGTTCGAACGTCACCCCAATGGTATGCGTTTGACCGATTACGGTGCACGGCTATTGCCTCGGGCGCGTCGGGTGCTGGCCGAGCTGGGAGGCGTGCCGCGATTATTGGGTAGCGACGAGAAGCGTGCGGTCGAACCGCTTTACCTGTTTCAGAACAGGCGCCTGCAGGTGTTCGTCAAACTCTGTGAAACCCACCATATGCAGACGGTAGCCAGCTTGCTGGGTCTTAGCCAGCCGGCGATCAGCTCAACCATCAAGGTCATGGAAAATGGCTGCGGCCAATCATTGTTCGAGCGCACGCCTCGCGGTTTGCAACCGACCCGTGCCTGCAATGAAATCCTGTTCCCGATCCGCCGGGCGCTGAATGAGTTACGCCATATCGAAACCGATATCACCTCCATGCGCGGAGCCTTGCAAGGCGTAGTACATGTCGGGGCCCTGCCCTTGGGGCGTACGCGCATTTTGCCCGAAGCCATCATGCGCTTGATGGCCGAACACCCGGCCACCCAAGTGATCACCAACGAAAGCCCATTCGATCTGCTGGCGACCGAGTTGCGAGCCGGCGATGTCGACTTCATTTTTGGCGCCCTGCGATCCCAGGCCTACGCCAGCGACCTGACCGGTGAAGTATTACTCACGGAGGAAATGGTCGTGGTGGCGCGGCGTGGTCACCCGTTCTACAAAAAAACAGCCTTGCACAAAGAGCTCGGCACCGCCCAATGGGTACTGCCCAGGGCAGGATCGCCCGCCCGGCAGATGCTCGACGAATGCTTCACCCGGTTCGGCATTGCACCTCCCCGGCCGAGGGTGGAAAGCGGCGACATGGCGATCATTCGAGGCCTGTTGCTGCGTTCGGACATGCTCGCGGCAGTGTCCGCCCACCAGTTGGAACAGGAGATTGCCTCCGGCGAACTGTGCATCCTGCCGCTGACATTGAAACAGACCACCCGCGCCATCGGCCTGACTTACCGCAACGGCTGCCTGCACTCTCCGGTGGCGAAAGCCCTGATGGACATGATTCGCCGGGTGATCCGCGAGCAAGCGACGAGCTGACTTCGACCTCCGGGCAGATCCAGACCAAGGCTCAACCGAATGCTGGGCATGACTCTAAAGCTGCAACTGTCCGTCCCGCCTCTGGGAATTACTTGCATAGGTATCGGTTTTTCTTATCAGCTTTACAGAGAAAGCGTAATGGGGTTTGGTGCGGTGCCTTGCGAAAATCTTATATGGCAATCGGTTTTGTTTATGTGGCCTTCAGCATTGCTCCCCAACGGCTAGCATCTACCGGGTCATGGGAGATTTCACTTTGATAAAACGAATCGGACTGATCGCACTGGTATCGCTGTTGAGTTGTGGCCAGGCCCTGGCAGATGGGCACAACTTGCTCATGGCGTGCAAAATGATCGGTCAGAAGATTCCAACGGACGACTACAGTGCCTTTGAAAGTGGGTTGTGCATTGGGCTGGTCCAAGGTGTTCGCCAGACGCTGGTCGCATACGCCGATCTTTTACCCAAAGAGCAACGCATCTGCGTTTCACCGGCGGTGAACAACAAAGACAGTGTGCGAATCGTCGTTAATTACCTGGAGGCCCATCCCAACCAGTTGTACTTGCCAGAAACGACATTGGCGATTCAGGCACACCGAGAAGCATTCTTCTGTAAATGACACACTGCTTGAGTTATTACAGAGCTCGCGGTAGCGCCTGGACCAAACAGCGTTCAAAAAAAGGGCCCTTCGAGGGTACTGCCAGTCAGTTAAGCGAATGCGGCCCCTGTAGGAGCGAGCTTGCTCCGGGCGGCGTTCCGACGATGGTCGTTAACGATAACGCGTGTTCGCTGGTTAAACGCGGCGCTATTGAGTCCATCGCGAGCAAGCTCGCTCCTACAGGGCCCTTCTGTACATAAACCGAATTTGATCCGTAAGCGTATAGCCAACACACCTTCACATGACTGACGGTGTGTGGTTCAGTCAGTCGACTGCATCCAGTATTTGCCGTACCCGATCTGTAACGGATATGTCCCCCTCAAGCTTTAAGACAGTACAAGTAAGCGCAGACAACCATTCCTGATGCCTGGCCAAGCTACGTCCAGGGACGCCCCCCTCATCATACTGAGCTGCCCAAGCCAGAAACTCCGGCTTTGCTTGACCGAAGCGTTTTACCTCTCGACGTTTTAGTCTCTCTAATCTGAGTTCAACAGGAAGATAAAGGAACACCACAAGATCAAATTCGCTCTCAAGCGATTGACCCCAGCCCATTACTGATCCGGCAACCACTGCACGACCATGAGAGCGCATTTCTTGTAGCAAGCGCTCTCCTCGTTGCGTTTTGTCTGCCAGATGCTGATATGGCGGGCTACTGGGCAGCCACAAAAAATCATCTGCTTCCAGGTGAGTTGTGCTCAGTTCCTTTGCTAAAGCATCCGCTAAGGTCGTGGTGCCGGTACCTGCCGCGCCTGTGATCAAGATGTAACGTGCCGTCTCTTTTGTCATTTCGCTTTCAGCCACTCTAAAAAGTTGCCATCTCCGATAAATTAACAGTGCCCCACTGATATGGCAGCAGTCGAGCGATCTCACTCGCCCGCTGCGTTGGCAGCCGGGTAAGAACGTCCTTCAGGTACGCATACGGATCATGCCCATTCATGCGGGCAGACTGGATCAAGCTCATGATTGCTGCCGCCCGTTTGCCGCTGCGTAGCGATCCGGCGAACAACCAGTTCGAGCGTCCATGCCCGTGGCCTTATCTGATTTTCGACCGCGTTATGGCGTTAAGGGTAATTGTGTCCGATCAAAACGCAGACACCATCGCCCTTAATGCTGGAGTCAGGAAGGTGACTTCTCCAGACGCTTACTTGATCCGGCAGGCGCATAAAGATGTCCGTCAAACAGGCATACGGATTTTGCCGTTGGAATAACTACTCAGGCGGATCGATCTGATCCAGCACCCGGTTTGCAGTGATCTCCGCCAGCATCACGCTGTTCGAAATACCCAGCAGCGCATTGCGCGAGCCGCCCTCCAGATGATCCACCAATTGATGCACCATCACATCGACCGACGCCAGGGTCTCTACCAGATAAACCACCAGGGTTTCGGTTGTGGCGTTCGGGTCCACGGTAAACAGTGTGTTGGGTGTACGCGGTGTGGCTTTGATGTCGGCAGTCGAGGGAAAGTGGGCGTCGAGGGCCCGGTCGGCGGCCTCGTTGAGTTTGTTTGAAGCGGATTCGTATCGGGATACCGGATCGGTGTCCGGCGGATTGGGCGTGACCTTGAACATGTCTTAGATTCCTGATGTGGGCTCCCACTCCTTCTCTACTAAAAAAGGGGTGGCAGCTGTACGCAGGTTAGTAGACCGGGGAATCTAAGAAGCCGGCGCGCCCAAGGACGCCCTGCGTACAGCCACCATCAAATGCGGGCGAAAAGCCCGGCTGATAGTAGTGTTGTACATCTTAGATTTAGCCACGGGCTACTAAACCCGATCACTGATGGGCAGTGACGCGAATCAAGTTACCGAGCAACCCCAAGGCGCACAAGCCGGCGGATTCTGGCGTACCTGTAGGCAACGACGCAAGGTCTTGTAGTTCACAGGAAGTAAGCTGTAGGGCGCTTAAACAAGCGAACTCAAAATGTGTTGAAGGGGCCGATAAATGATTGATGAGCGAGCGCTCAGACCATTCTGGCCAGTAGAGCGACGACGACAAAAGTCGTAAGGGCGAACGCAACACCGATGCAGAAAGGCAGCAGAAAAGCGCGGGCCGCAGTCGGCGCCGGCCTGCTCATTTCCTCGGCCAGAGCGGCTACTTCACGGTGCAACTGCTCAAGGCTGGCTCGATTCATAGACAGTGGTGGCATGCTTGGTCTTCCTTTACGACTCACGGGTCAGTCCTGGTGCGTGAAGCTTTGTCAGGTAATGTGGGCTGCGCATCTATTACTGTCTCCTTTCCTTCAACACCCGCAAAGCAGGCAACTCCCGTCCAGCGGTAGGAAAAATCCGAGAGCTGTGCACGAAGGTGCGTCGACTGCACCTTTCAGCAGGTGACCCAACCCTTGTCCGCTTAGTCCTTACTCGATTTTGGTATCGCAATCCGGCTACTGGCCTTGACCTCCCGTAAAGCCAGACTGGATTGAATGGACGCAATCCCCACCTGGCGCCTGAGCACCTGCTCAATGAAATCACTGTAGCTATCCAGATCCTCTGCCAACACTTGCAGCACGTAATCGGCATCCCCGGTGATCTTGTGACAGGACAGCACTTCAGGCAATTGCGCAATCACCGCCTCGAAGGCGTCGGGCGCGTGATCGGCGTGGGTGGAGAAACGGATGTGCACGAACGCCATGATATCCAGCCCCAGCATCCGTCGATCAAGGTTGGCCTGGTAGCCCTTGATCACGCCCGCCTCCTCCATCCGCTTACGACGCCGCCAGCACGGCGTGAGGCTCAGCGACAGCCGCTCACTGAGCTCGGCGTTGGAAATGCTCGCGTCTTCCTGCAGCAACGCGAGAATCGCCAGGTCGGTGTCGTCGAGACTGATGCGCTTGGATATTTTTTTCTGCATTACGCCATTCCCAAGTAAATTCTCCCGAAAAATCTACCAAACCCTGAACATAAAGCAAAGAAAGCGCCGCCGTACCAGAACAAAATATTTGCACTGGTTCACCTCAACGGATGCGCAGAATGTTTACAGTTTTCAGTGATTCCCACCGTTTGCACCATGGCACCGAATTGAAAGACGGCGTGCTCAAGCCGTCCTTCGAACAGCCCAGCCGGGCCGATACCGTGCATAAACGGGTCAAGCAGGTAGGGCTTGGCCAGATCATCGAGCCGCGAGCATTTGACCGGTCGTGCTATGTCAACGCGCACAGCGAGCGCTACGTCACCTTCCTGGAGACCGCCTGGTCTGAGTGGTGCGCCACCGGACGCACCCACGATGCCTTGCCGCTGGTATGGCCAGTGCGCGATCTGGCCAACGAGCACGTGCCGACGTTCATCGATGGCAAGCTGGGTTTTTACGCGATGGACGCCGGCTCGCCCATTACCGCCACGACATGGCAAGCGGTAAAAACCAGCGCCGATATCGCGCTGACCGGGCTGGCGTTGATCGATGAAGGCCACGACAGTGCCTTTGCCCTGTGCCGTCCGCCCGGCCATCACGCAGCGCGTGAATACATGGGCGGCTATTGCTATCTGAACAACGCCGCCATTGCCGCGCAGCAGGCCATTACTCAAGGCGCCAAACGTGTCGCGGTACTGGATGTCGACTTTCATCATGGCAACGGCACCCAGAACATTTTCTACGGGCGCGGCGACGTCATGTTTGTCTCGTTGCACGGTGAGCCGGCGGTGTCTTATCCGTATTACTCGGGTTTCAGCCACGAAGTCGGCGTTGGCCACGGCGAAGGTTGCAACCTGAACTATCCGCTGCCGAAGAACACCACCTGGGAAAGCTACCGCACCGCCCTGCTCCACGCCTGCAAGAAACTCCAGCAATTTGCCCCTGAAGTACTGGTTGTTTCACTGGGCGTCGACACGTTCAAGGACGACCCCATCAGTCACTTCCTGCTGGAAAGTGAGGATTTCATCGGCATTGGCGAGCTGATCGCGGATGTGGGTTGCCCCACCCTGTTCGTGATGGAAGGCGGCTACATGGTCGATGAAATCGGGATCAATGCAGTCAACGTGCTGCATGGCTACGAGAGCAAACGTGCCTGAGTTTTCCCCTGAATCGCAGCGCTTCAACTATTGGATCGGAGAATAACAACATGACTCTTTTTATAGACGTCGATCAAGCCGCACGCCTGTTCGCCAAGGTGGGCATCCGTCGGGCGATCCGCGACATGGCGGTTTACATCGCAGCGGACTACTCACGCTGGGCGCAGTTCGATAAGTCGCCCCGCACCGCCAATCATTCGGCCGACGGTGTGATCGAGTTGATGCCGACCGACGATGGCCGACAATACTCGTTCAAATACGTCAATGGTCACCCGGACAACGGTCAAAGGAACTTGCTGACGGTCATGGCCTTCGGTGTCCTGGCCGATGTCCACAGCGGCTATCCAACCTTGCTCAGCGAACTGACGCTGACCACCGCCGTGCGCACTGCCGCGACTTCCGCCCTGGTCGCGCAGTCCCTGGCTCGGCCGGGTGCAAGTATCATGGCAATCATTGGCAATGGCGCCCAGAGCGAATTCCAGGCCCTGGCCTTCCACGAAATGCTGTCCATCAAGCAAATCCGCATCTTCGATATCGACCGCGACGCTTCACTCAAGTTGAAGCACAACCTGTCCGCCTTCCCGGATATCGAGGTGATTCTGGCCGACTCGGTACAGGCCGCGGTCAAGGGCGCGCACATCGTCACCACGGTCACCGCCGACAAGGCCTATGCAACGATTCTGACGCCCGAGATGATCGAGCCCGGCATGCATATCAATGCCGTCGGCGGCGACTGCCCGGGGAAAACCGAACTGCACGCCGAGATCCTGCGCAATGCCCGGGTTATCGTCGAGTTTGAACCTCAAACCCGCATCGAAGGCGATATTCAACAGCTGGAGCCCGACTTTCCCGTCGTCGAGTTCTTCCGGATTGTTCTGGGCGAAGTCCCGGGGCGCGAGAACGACGCTCAGGTCACCGTGTTCGACTCGGTGGGTTTCGCCCTCGAAGACTTTTCGTCACTGCGCTACATGCACGACCTGGCGCGGGAGCATGCGATCGGTGAGCGCATCCATCTGGTACCAACGCCTGCCAACATAAAAAACCTCTACCAATTGCTTGATCAGCAGCCAGCCATCATTGCCTCGCGACTGCGCACGGCCAGCTGATAGCCCTGGGTGATGCCCCTGAGCAACGTGCCAAGGGGCAACTCACCCTGTCGTGAACGCGAAGCCCTGCCACCCACCGTCAGTAGCCTTGCATCTCTAACAAGAACGCTAGCCAGCCACTTTCTGCCAAAACTCAAAAACATAAAATCAAGAGGTTTTGTAATGAAATCGACTTCGTCCGATCGGGTTGAACAACCCGCGCTGCAGCGCACGCTCAGCAATCGTCACATCCAGCTGATGGCCATGGGAGGTGCCATCGGTACCGGCCTGTTCATGGGCTCCGGCAAGATCATTGCCCTCTCCGGCACATCGATCATCCTCATCTATATGATCATCGGGATGTTCGTCTTCTTCGTCATGCGCGCCATGGGCGAACTGTTGCTTTCCAACCTGAACTTCAAAAGCTTCGCGGATTTTGCCGGTACCTACCTGGGCCCGCGGGCGGCATTCTTCCTCGGCTGGTCGTACTGGCTCAGTTGGAGCGTCGCGGTGATAGGCGATGCCGTGGTGGTCGGCGGCTTCTTTCAATACTGGTTCCCCGGTGTACCCGCCTGGATACCAGCCATCGGTATGCTGATGACGCTGTTTGCCTTGAACGTGCTGACGGTCAGGCTGTTCGGTGAAGTGGAATTCTGGTTCGCGATCAGCAAGATCATTGCCGTCGTGACCCTGATTGGCGTCAGCCTGGTGCTGATCGCCAGCTCCTTTGTCTCCCCCAATGGCGTCACGGCATCCCTGGGCCACCTGCTGGACAAACAGGCAACTTTCCCCAACGGCCTGTTCGGTTTTTTTGCCGGTTTTCAGATGGCAATCTTCTCATTTGCCGGCACCGAACTGATCGGCATCGCCGCCGCGGAAACCCGCTCCCCCGAGAAGACACTGCCCAAGGCCATCAACTCGATTCCGCTGAGAATCATCCTGTTTTATGTGCTGGCGCTGGCCTGCATCATTGCGGTGACGTCCTGGCACCAGGTTTCGCCCAACAAGAGCCCCTTCGTCGAACTGTTCCTGGTGGCAGGGTTTCCCGCAGCAGCCGGTATCGTCAATTTCGTGGTGTTGACGTCTGCCGCCTCTTCGGCCAATAGCGGCGTATTTTCGTCCAGCCGCATGTTGTTCGGGCTGGCGAACCAGGACAATGCGCCAGGGATTTTCCGACGCCTGTCGAGCAGTAGCGTACCCCTGGCGAGCCTGGCGTTCACCACACTGTTGATGCTGGTGGGCGTCCTGTTGCTGTTCATCGTTCCGGAAGTCATGACAGCGTTCACCATCGTCTCGACCGTGTCGGCGATCCTCGTGATTTTCACCTGGTCGACCATCCTCGCGTCGTACATTGCCTACCGCAGAAGCCGGCCCGACCTGCATGCGCAATCGGCCTACAAAATGCCCGGGGGCGTGCCGATGGCCTGGTTCTCCCTGGCGTTCCTGGGCTTTGTCCTCTGTTTGCTGGCATTAAGGCCAGACACCCGTATTGCCTTGATGGTCATGCCGGGGTGGTTCATTTGGTTGGCGATTGCCTATCAGCTGACCCACGCTGGAAAGCGCAAATCAGCTGGTGGTTCGGCGAGCCAGTACAGCTGAACTACTCCGGCGGATCTGGCATGCGAGTTCAAATTTCAGGCGAGTACTTTCCAACCCAGTTGGTTGCGAGCCTGTTGCAGGTCGGACTGCATGTCGTGATCCCACAGCCACTCGAAACGCTCCGCGAGGGTTTTACCCAGCAGCTGTTCGTTATCGGCGACGACAGGATCACGCAGTTCGTAGAGTTCACCGGCTTCCCAGGAGGTGCGCTGCACACGACAGGCGCGTGGACGGCGACTAGCGTCATAGGCTTCCAGCACAGAATGCGGCCGGCTTGCCAGCACTTGTGGGTCCGCCAGCAAGCGGGCCAGGAGCCAGGCGTCTTCCAACCCCTGCCCTGCGCCGGCCCCCTGATGCGGCAACATTGCGTGGGCAGCATCGCCGATCAGCCCTACGCGGCCGTGTACGTAACCTGGCAGCTCTTCGAGTTCATGCAGAGCCCAAAGGGTGGGTGACGGGATGCACTCGAGCAGCACACGCGCCGCGTCGCCCCAGTCGGTGAAGGCTGCAAGCATCTCTTCCTGGCTGGCATTACGCACCCAAGGGGAGTCGCTCGGCCAGGCGGGGTCAGGCCGACTGCGGTCGGAAGTGAAAGCCACTACGTTGATCAGTCGGCCTTGCTTGACCGGGAATGTGAGGATGTGGGCATCAAGTCCCAAGTACATCTGCGGGACGTCGACCAAGTGCTCATCGACACCACGGGCCCGGTAGGCCGCGCGCAACTGTTGACTGTCGATCATCCCGCGGTAGGCACAGGTGCCACTGAAACGGGGGGCCGCGAGGGGGTGACCAAGGCCTTGAAGAACGTGGTCACGAATCGAAGACTTGATGCCGTCAGCGGCGATCAATAAATCGCAACGATGTTCGCTGCCATCGGTGAACAACACGCGGGCCTGTTGGTCATCCTGCTCGACGCTAACCGCGCGCTTGCCAAATTGCGCAATTCCCTCCGGCAGTTGGCGGGCCAACGCGTCGAGAAAATCCGCACGGTGCACCGAGGACTGCCCCACCCCTTCGGCCAGGCTGGCGCCAAGGTAGCCGGCATCCTCGCCACGGCGCCATTCGAACCAGATATCCTGCCAGGGATCAAGCGTGCGGTCGGCGATCTGCCGATAGGGTTCGGCAATGCCCAGGCCGGCGATGGCACGAACCGCGTTGGCACCGAAGGAAACACCTGCACCGACCTCGCCAAAGGCCGATGCAGCTTCGAACAACTGCACGCTGAGATGGGAATGACGGCACAGATCCAGCGCCAATGCCACACCAGCGATACCACCGCCGACAATACCGATGTGCAAAGTAGATTGAGAAGTATGCATAGCAAGGTACCCATGAGGCTGATTGTTATTGGAGTCGGGCAATCATCGCCAGTGCAGTGCTATTGATAAATAGCGCAACTCCAATACATGGCATCATCAATGTGAATATTGCCGGGACGCCGTGCCCTGGCGACTCGAAGCGTTCTGCATCAGAAAAACCAGAATGGCGATGGCCCCGACCAATCCCGGAATGGCGAAGATGAGGAAGCTCGCCTGTAACGGCAGCGAAGAGGCATGCAAGGCGCCGCCCAGCAGCGGACCAATGATTGCACCGGTGCGACCCACGCCCATCGCCCAACCGAGGCCGGTGGCCCGTATCTGCGGCGGGTAGTATTGGACGGTACAGGCGTTGGCCAGGATTTGCGTGCCAATGGTGCACGCACCGGCGACGGCAATGAGCAAATAGAGCACAGGTAATGGCGCCTTGAGCGCAAGTAGACTCAGGGCCAACGCTCCGCAACAGAAGAAGACGAACAAGACCTTGCCAATGCCGATTCGATCGCCCAGCCATCCACCGGCTACCGCGCCGATGATCGCCCCCAGATTCAGCGCCACCAGGAACGCCAGGCTCGAGTTCAATCCGTACCCGGCGGCGCTCATGAGTTTTGGCAACCAGGAGCTCAGTGCATAGACCATCAGCAGGCAACAGAAAAACGCCAGCCAGAGCATGAAGGTGCTCAGCTTGCGTCCCTCCTGGAATAGCTGTGAAATCGACACGTTCGAGCCTTTGGCGGCGATGCGGTTCAACTGGTCGGCTGCGCCTGGCACATAATCCGGTACGGCCTGCGCCAATAGTGACTGGGCCTTGATCGTCTGCCCGGTGCGCAGCAGGAAATCCATCGACTCGGGCAATTGCCGTATCAGAAATGGCAATGCCAACAGCGGAACCAAGGCCACATAGAACACCGCTTGCCAGCCCCACAGGGGGATCAGCACCATACCCAGGCCGGCAGACAACATCCCCCCTAACGAGTAACCACTGAACATGAGTGCAACCAGGGTACTGCGCGACCGCTTGGGCGCGTACTCGTTCATCAACGCGACAACGTTCGGCATGACCCCGCCGATACCCAGGCCGGCCACAAACCGGCAGAGCGCGAACGCCTCCGGAGTCTGCGCCAGGCCGTTGAGCGCTGTGACTCCGCTGAACAGGGTGACGCAAATCATGATGGTTTTGCGTCGGCCTATCCGGTCAGACACTGATCCGAAAAACAGCGCGCCCAACATCATGCCTACCAGCGCACAGCTACCCAAGGCTCCAGCTTGCAGTGAGCTCAGCCCCCATTCGGCCATCAGTGAAGGCAAGACAACGCCATAGATGACCAGGTCATAGCCGTCGAAGATGATAATCAGCGCGCACCAGAACAGTACGCGCGCGTGGAAGGCATTGAAACGTGCCCCGTCAATCAGGGCTGATACATCGATCGTACGCATGGCATCGCTCTTTTTGTCATTGTTATAGAGCCGCAGGTTCAAAGACCTGCGGAGGTTGCGCGCTGCCCAACGCCTGATCGATAGGCGTGTCGTTCTTGAGTGACGTATACCGTTCAGAGTTTGGGCATTGCAGCGATCATGGCCAAGGCGGCAAGCGGGATAAATGCAGTGATCCACATACCTGTTATTTCGAGTGTGAATAAAGATCAGGGACGAGCACCTGCCACGCAGCCATTGCGATGGACGCGACGCTATGGCAATTGATAGGCTTGCGGCTCTTGCAGCGGCCCTTTCAGAGCGGTGCAGACCCAACGTCGGGCAACGGGTTTATTGCCCTGGCATGAGCCAACCTGCACGAGGCGTTATGGAATTACGGGAGCTGGATCTCAATCTTCTTTTGGTATTCAACCAACTGCTGATCGACCGCAGGGTCTCGACTGCGGCGGATAATCTTGAACTGACCCAGCCAGCGGTGAGCAACGCGCTCAAGCGGTTGCGCACCACCTTGAACGACGAGCTTTTCGTGCGCACCTACCAGGGAATGGAACCCACCCCTTATGCCCGACAACTGGCCGAGCCGGTTGCGCTAGCCATTCAGACGTTACGCGATGCACTCGGTCGACAGGACAGGTTTGACCCGCTCAATTGCAATCGCAGATTCACCATGGCAATGACGGACATTGGTGAAATCTACTTCATGCCGCGGCTAATGGATGCTCTGGCTGAACGCGCTCCGGGTTGCTCGATCAGTACGCTGCGCAACAACACCGATACCCTGGCGGAAGGTCTGCAGAACGGCGCGATCGATCTTGCCGTCGGCTTGCTTCCTCACCTGCAAGCGGGTTTTTTTCAACAACGCCTGTTCCACCATCGCTACGTCTGCTTATGCCGCAAGGGCCATCCAGCCACCCGCGAACCGTTGACGCTCGAGCGTTTTTGCAGCTATGACCACGTTCGTGTGGTGGCGGCGAACACCGGGCACGGCGTCGTCGATACCTTCCTCGCACGGGAAGGCATCGAGCGAAACATACGCCTGGAGGTTCCGCATTTCGTCGCGATCGGCCACATACTCCAAAGTACGGACTTGCTGGCAACAGTGCCCGAACGATTTGCCAGAAGTTGCGAACAACCGTTCGGCCTCGCCGTCCTGGCGCCGCCTATGGAACTGCCGAAAATAGAGATCAATCTATTCTGGCATGCGCGATACAACAAGGACCCGGCCAATCGCTGGTTACGTCAGCTCATGTTTGAGTTGTTCTCTGATTGAATGGATCAAGGGTTGCACCGGTAGCTCAAGAGGATGGCGGGCATAGGCGTGAGACCTGTGCAACGCAGTGTTTATCGGTGAGAACTGCTCTGTGAAGCAATCAAGCCCCGAAAACAGTCGGGGCTTGATATGACTTACACGGCATCAGGACTTGCGTCCGCCGCCAGGGCCTTGGTCACCTCCTTTACGGTCAGCCCCCGAGGTTTTGTCCATGTCATCGGCAAAGTTACCGCCGCGACCGGCGCCTTGTCCGCCGCTGGTCGATTGATCAGCGTCGCGGGACTGGCGTCCGCCCGAAGCCTGGCCACCTTTCTGGCCAGATCCAGGGGTTTTTTCCTGGTCTTCGGTCATGTTGCCTGTGCGCCCCGTTCCTTGTCCGCCACCCATCGAACGATTCGCATCGCTCGACTGCTGGCCACCCGAAGCCTGACCGCCTTGGCGACCGGCTTCTGAAGCGCGTTGTGGGTCGTTGGCAAAATTGCCGCCTGAGGCTTCTCCGCCTTTCTTGCCGGCTTGCGAGGCCTTGTCCCGGTCATTGGCAAAATTGCCGGGTTTGTCTTTTCCGGTGTTAGCCATCTCTAGTCACCTCTTATTTCAGTTACGAGCCCGGTGGCTCGTTTAATTCGGAGGTTTGCAAAAGTCGAAAGTTTGAACAGATATTCGCCTCTCACGACAAGCGGATTTCGTCTAATAGTTCCGGAAAAATGCCTACGAATCGACTGGCGGCAGAGCCAGCCCAGACTGTCGTACCGATTGGCTTTTCCTCAAAAGAGGTCGATCCTTAAATAGAGATAAAAGGTACTCCAGCCGTCCCGTCAAAAAGGGCAAGCCGATGACCGAACACATCGTCCACTTTCATTGCCAGATCGATCAGGGGACCACTGAACGCTTCCGGGACTGTTGCCTGGAGGCCATCGATCAAGGCGCCACCTCCTTGCTCCTCAATCTGTCTACGAGCGGGGGCAGCACCAACTTTGGCTTCACCCTCTACACCTTCCTGAAGTCATTGCCGGTGCCGCTGTGCGCTATCAACGCGGGCAACATCGAATCCATGGGCATCATCATGTTCCTGGCGGCAGGCCGGCGTATCACCTCGCCCCATTCACGCTTCCTGATTCACCCGATGAACTGGTACTTCAGCCAAAAATCGGTCGACCATCAGCGCCTGCGCGAATACCTGTCGAGCCTCGACAACGACCTGGCGCGTTACGTGCAGATTTTCAACATCGAAACGGCTGACGCAGAGACCAAACTCGATATTTTTCATTGCCTTTCCGCGGAAGAAAAAGTCATCGCCGCCCATGAATCCCTGGCCTACGGCATTGCTCATGAGATGAAGCAAATGATGTTCGCCGATGATGTCAAACACTGGAAAGTCAGCGGTGGATGAGCCGGGCGCACTGCTCGTTTTTGACCTGGAGGACGCATTCAAACCCGCTGCGTTTCTGTAAGCTGCCCTGAAGGATGTGGAAGAAAACAACATCGAATCACCCCATGTCGCCAGCGGTTGCGACGCCCGTGCTCCTTTCAGGATCAACCATGACCGGTAATGAAGAAACCAGCAAAAAAGCCAAGGGGTACCGCCGGCTGATCCCTTCCATGACGGCATTGATGGAGTTCGAAGCGGTTGCGAGGTTGAGCAGTTTCACGCTGGCGGCCCAGGAACTGGGCGTGTCCCAGGCCGCCGTCAGCAAGCAGGTCAAATACCTGGAAGAAACACTGGGCACCCGGTTGTTCCATCGCCTGCACCGCGCCATCAAATTGACCAGCGAGGGCTACGTGCTGTACTCCGTGGTCGCCGAATCCATGCAACGCATGGCCAGCGTTTTTGACAAGATTTGCGAGGGCATCCCCGAACAGGAACTGGTGCTTGCCTGCACGGCGTCGTTTTCACAGTTACGGATCTTGCCCAGATTAGCCGCACTGCGCCTGTCACAGCCCTCACTGCGCCTGCACTTGATGACGCACGTACTCAACGCTGACGTGAGCCGGGACGTCGATGTCACCATTCGCTACGGCAATGGCAAATGGGACGACGGCACAGCGATTTTCCTGTTTGACGAAGAAGTATTCCCGGTGTGTTCTCCGGCCTGGTTGAGCAGTCACCCCGCGCCCCTGTCTGTCGACGACTTCCTGCACCTGGATCTCATCGATTCGGAAGCCACACTCGAAGGCTGGATGACCTGGAACAGCTGGTTCAAAGAACTGGGGGAGAGTCGCCCCAAGATGAGGTACAGCCTGCGTTGCAGCAGTTACAACGACTCGGTGCAGGCCGCGTTGAAAGGCCATGGAATCGCCCTGGGCTGGAGCAGGTTGATCGGCCCTTTGCTGCTCAGCGGAGAATTGATTCGAATCGGCCCTTATGCGGTCAAACCCAACGATGCTTATTACCTCGTTGTCCCGAATGGTCGGACGGTAACGCCGTTGGTTCAACACCTGGTCGACTGGCTGCGAGACGAGTCCATATTGGCCCATTGAAACAATCAACTGAACAGGGGTGAAATGTCGCATAACTTTTAGATATACCAGGGTGAAAATAAAGGGCGTTGACGCAAATCCTGCCCATTTCAATACTGGCCTCACAGTCACCCGCTGATGATCAAGATCAACCTCGTGAGGCCATAATGACAACGATCGCCGTGAAGTCCCAACCAGACTCAGCCACCGCACGCATCCCGGGCCACGGCATGCCGGGGGCGTTATTCGGGCGCCAGGATATTTTCGAAAAAGACATCGATATCTTTTTCACCCGGCACTGGATCCTGGTTGGGGTCACCGCGGATGTGCCCGAGCCCGGGGATGTTTCGACCATCGACATCGGCAAGTCTTCGATCATCCTGGTCCGCGACGACGACGAGCAGGTGCAGGCCTTTCGCAACGTATGCCGGCATCGCGGCGCACGCCTGAAAACAGCCGGCAAATCCACGGTCGGCATGCTGGTCTGCCCTTACCATCAATGGACTTATGACCTTGATGGCAGCCTGAAACACGCCGCGCACATGGGTAAGGATTTCGATCCGAAGTGTAAAAGCCTGATTCCGGTTCACACGAGAATTGTCGGCACCCATGTATTCGTCTGCCTGGGAGAGCAGCCGCCGGAAGATATCGCCCATCTGGAAGCCACCATGATGCCTCGGCTGGCGCCTTACGATCTGACCTATACCAGGATTGCCCATGAAGCGGACATTATCGAGAACGGCAACTGGAAACTGGTGATCGAGAATAATCGCGAGTGCTATCACTGTTCCGCGACGCATCCGGAACTGACTGCCTCTTTCCTTCCGGAAGATTTCGGTTTTTGCGCCGAGGGCCTGAACCAGGAATCGCTGCAGGCGCTGAGTGAGTATGAAGAACGCAATGCGGCTGCAAGGCGCAGCTGGGAAGACGACGGCTTCTTTTGCGACGCAGTGGAGTACCTGGACGTAGACGCAGTGACCCAATTCCGCACCCAGCGGCTGGTCATCGCCGGTCATGGCGAGTCTCAGACCCTCGACACCCGGGTGGCCTGTACGCGCCTGTTCGGTGACCTGACCCGCCGCGACCTCGGCGACGTGCACCTGTGGACTCACAACTCCTGGACGCATGTGATGAGCGATCACGCCGTGATTTCGTACATCATCCCTCTGGCACCGGACAAGACCCTGGTGCGCACCAAGTGGCTGGTGAATGCCGACGCCGTCGAGGGCGTGGATTACGACATCGACAAGCTGACCGAGGTGTGGAAAGCGACCAATCAGCAAGATGCCGCCCTGGTTGCCATCACTCACAGCGGCACCCAGGATCCCGGCTACATCCCCGGGCCTTTCTCGGCGTTCACCGAATCCTACGTCGATCAATTCTCTCGCTGGTACGCCGCACGGCTTGCCGCACAGGAGGTGTGACCATGACCACCTATGCCAAACTGCCGACACTCGCCGGCGCTGAGCCCGCGCACGTGTCATTCACCGATCCTGACATCTGGACTGCCTACGGCGCCCAGTGGAACAGCGGCGAACAGAAGACCTTGCAATGCTGCGCCGTGATCGACGAAACCCACGACGTAAAAACCTTCGTCTTCCGATGCGCGGATTGGCGTGCATTGAGTTTTGAACCCGGACAGTTCATCACGGTGTCGCCGATAATCGCGGGGCAAAGCGTCTCTCGCTGCTACACGATCTCGTCATCCCCGACTCGGCCTTTTGCGCTTTCAATCACGGTCAAACGGGTTCCGGGCGGGACGGTGTCGAACTGGCTGCACGATCACTTGAACGCAGGGGATACGCTGCTTGCCTCCGGTCCTGCTGGCAGCTTCACCCCGGTCGGCCGTCCAGCCGCCAAGCTGCTGTACCTGTCGGCAGGTTCCGGTGTGACACCGCTGATGTCCATGACCCGGGCCAGTTTCGATATGGCTGCCCGGCTGGATATTGTCTTCGTGCACAGTGCGCGGACACCCGTCGACATTATTTTTCATGCCGAACTGAATCGGATGCAGGCCCGGATGCCTGGCCTGCGGGTCCTGAATATCTGCGAAGGACCCGGTGTGGATACGCAATGGGCCGGGCCGATCGGTCGCCTGGATCTGGCCCTGCTGCAGGAACGGGTGCCCGATTTCAAGGAGCGGGAGGTGTTTACCTGTGGGCCTCAAGGCTACATGGATGCAATCAAATCCTTGCTCAAACAGGGAAATTTTGATTTTCGGCATTATCATCAGGAGAGCTTCGATATTGCCGTACTGGACGAAGCCCCCCTGTTAGAGCAGGCACCCGTCCTCGATCAACAGGCGGGTGTATTTACGGTCACGCTGTCTCGCTCGGGTAAAACCTTCAGCATGCCAGGCAACCAGACCGTGCTGTCCGCTGCAAAAAAGGCCGGCGCTATCGTACCGTCCTCCTGCAGCCAAGGGGTGTGCGGTACCTGTAAGACGGCCTTGTTGCAGGGCACGGTGGAGATGAACCATAACGGCGGTATCCGCCAGCGTGAAATCGACAAAGGGCTGCGCTTGCTCTGCTGCAGTAAACCGACGTCGGACCTGGTCATCGATCTGTAGGCGCTGTCACCCCAGCTCCCGTTGGAAGGCCCATGATGAAAACCACTGACCCGTCGGGCGACACGCCGGTTACCGCACCGGTCGAGGAAACGTCAACCCGCAACGGTTGGCGCAGCATGCCTGGTGGAATCTGGGCGCTGGGCTTCGTCTCGATGTTGATGGACATCTCTTCGGAGATGATCCATGCCCTGTTGCCGCTCTATATGGTGACAGTACTGGGTACTTCCGTGCTGGCCGTAGGCCTGATCGAGGGCATAGCCGAGGCAACGGCCTCGATCACGAAAGTATTCTCCGGGGCACTCAGTGATCGCTTGGGCAAGCGTAAACTGCTCGCGGCCCTGGGTTATGGGCTGGGGGCGCTGTCCAAACCGATCTTTCCTTTGGCGGGGTCGCTGGATTGGCTGACCGGTGCCCGCTTTATCGACCGTATCGGCAAAGGCATTCGCGGCGCCCCACGCGATGCACTGGTCGCCGATATCACGCCGCCGGACATTCGGGGGGCGGCTTTTGGCCTGCGTCAGACGCTGGATACCGTGGGTGCATTCCTGGGTCCCATGCTGGCGATCGGATTGATGTGGCTGACCGCGAACCACTACCAGACGGTATTCTGGGTGGCTGTCATCCCGGCATTCCTTGCCGTCGCGGTGCTGCTGGTGTTCGTGCATGAACCCAGGCAAGCGCAAGGCACGCGCCGGGTGCGTGCGCCTTTGAGCCGACGGGAATTGGCCCGGCTGGGCGCAGGCTACTGGTGGGTGGTCGGTGTCGCTTCGGTGTTCACCCTGGCGCGTTTCAGCGAAGCCTTTCTGATCTTGCGCGGTCAAGCCGTCGGGCTTGAGCCGATGTGGGCGCCAGCGGTGCTGGTGCTGATGGGGGTGGCGTACTCACTGTCAGCCTACCCCGCCGGGGCTTTGTCCGATCGTGTCAGCCGCGTGGTAGTGCTCGGCGCAGGCCTGTTGCTGCTGGTCGCTGCCGATCTGACACTGGCCTTCGCGCCGGGGATCGGCGGTCTGGTCGTCGGCGTCGTGCTATGGGGGCTGCACATGGGGTTTACCCAGGGGATATTCGCCGCCTTGATCGCCGACCGCGCGCCGCCTGAACTGCGCGGGACGGCATTCGGCATGTTCAATCTGTTGACCGGATTGACCTTGCTGCTGGCCAGTGTCATCGCCGGGGCGCTGTGGGACACGGTGGGCTTCCAGGGCACCTTCCTGATGGGCGCAGGCTTTGCTGTCCTGGCGTTACTGGGATTATGGGTGATCGAGGCGAGAGCTCAGGCTCGATAGCAAAAAAGCCGCGCCACCTGGACGCAGGAAGACTGCACTCAAACAAGGCGGCCAACGTTGCAGACCTCACGGCCCCGTCACAACGCTGCATCGCTCTGATCCTTGAGCTTCTGCGCAGCCTCGTCTTTTGCCGCTTGGGCTTCGATGAGCAATTGGTAGGCAATGTAATACTTGTAGATATTACTGACGTAGGTCACCGTCTCAGCACCGATCTTCTCGGCGGCAATGTATTCGACGTTGTGGAACCAGATGTTGGGGTCCAGCCCACGGATAGCGGCTTCCTTGCGCAGTCTGGATATCCTGCCCGCTCCCGCGTTGTAAGAAGCAAAGGCAAACAGGGCCTTGTCCAGATTGGTCATGGGCTCCTTGCCATAGTATTGGTCGATCATCCAGCGCATGTACTTGATGCCGGCGTTGATGTTCGGCTCGACTTGAGCAATATTGCCGACGCCAAGCTCCTTGCCGGTGGCGGGCATGACCTGCATGACGCCAATGGCGCCCACCTTGCTCTTGGCAGCCTGGTCCAGCCGGGATTCCTGGTATCCCTGAGCCGCCATCAGTATCCAGTCCACATCGTACTGGTCACCGTAGCGCTGAAAATACTTAACCAATGCGCTGAATTTCTTGCGTTCCGACTCGGAGACGGCGGCTTTCACATATTTATCGTTCTTAAAATAACCCGCCAGAATCATGTTGCCGACGGTGGTGCCCTGGCCGTGGCGCGCAATGAAATCGTCGGCGACCGCCCGGAGCTGCGGGCTGCCCTT
Organism: Pseudomonas silesiensis; assembly: GCF_001661075.1. Taxonomy (NCBI): domain Bacteria; kingdom Pseudomonadati; phylum Pseudomonadota; class Gammaproteobacteria; order Pseudomonadales; family Pseudomonadaceae; genus Pseudomonas; species Pseudomonas silesiensis. The sequence continues at coordinate 3,167,487 of NZ_CP014870.1, read as the reverse complement.
GCGCATCGCCCAGGCAATGTCTGCGCCGGAGCGTATGACGATGTCCTCGTGCACGTTGATAGTCGGGAACACTTTCTTCCAGAAGTCCGCTTTGTGCTTGTCCACCACGATGAGCGGAATCATGCCGGCGTTGAGCATCTCGATCAGATCCTCATCCTCCAAGGCCTCCGGTGCCTCCTTGAGGATGACCGCCGCTTTATTCTCGTTGGCGAAGCGCTGATTGAGGGCTATCAGGCTCTCGTAGTAACTGGAGGACTTGCGAACGAAGACCACCTGCCCCGCCAATTCGTCTACGCTGGACACCGCGGGCGAGTCGGGGCCGGAGACCACTACTTCGCTGACGTTGCGATAAACAGGTAACGAAAAATCAACCAGGTGCTTGCGTTCCTCAGTCACAGTCAGGTTTGACGCCGCAATATCGCCTTTTCCAGCGGCCAGCGCCGGCAGCAATTCATCCCGTGCGACCGGAATGAACACCATCCGCACTTTCAGAGCCTTGTGTTTGAGCTTGCTACCCTTAACCAGTTTCTTGTTTAGATCCTCCTCGAAAACCCGAAAAAAGTCGTAAGTCGTACCGCGCTGGGCACCTCTGTCGACAAAATAAAAAGTCTTGCTGTAAACCGTCAGCACCCGAATGATCCGTCGATCGATCATCCCGTCGAGATCGCCGGTCCACGGTTTCATTGCGGCATCGAGCGAGAGAGTGAGTTGCTCGCGCTGTGGTGCCTGGGGGGACGGTTTTTCTTCGGCGGCGCCCTGGGCAGCGCCGGTGAACAGAGCCAGCGCGAGCGCCGCAACGACGCGGATGATCGGTGCGGAGCGAGCAGGCGAACGAACCACAGGTCGAATTGCCAGGTAGCTCGCGCCAAACATGGTCAGTGCTCCACACGGTGTTCGTCTGAGTGTTTCAAGCGGATTCATCCCTGACGATCAACCATGGGGATGCAAAGACTGGAAGCACATGGAAAAGCTTAGTTCAGACTTGAACTGTCACACCGCAATACATCGACAACGACAACGCCTTTTCGATTTAAATCTGTCTTTCGGTGAGGCTCGGATCGAGGGGATAAAGCCGATCATCAAATTGCCCCAAACGTGGGTACTCGATCGGCTCATCGGCCTCGATGTTCTGCAGCCGCTGGCCGTAGCTGACCAGGAATTGCTGCCGGGCGTCAGCGCTGATGTACGGTACATGCCAGCCGACAAAAGGCTGCAGCACCTCCAGGCCGACATAGGCCAATGTCCCGCGCAGCAGCGGGCGCAGCATGTCTTCCAGAGGACCATGGATCGCCCCCTCGCCAAACATGTGCTCACGCCCGCCCAGGGTCACCGTCACCAATGTTTTCTTGCCGCGCAGACCGCCTTGATCGTAGAAGCGTTTGCCGCCGTAGCAGATGCCGGACACCAGCACCCGATCAATCCAGCCCTTGAGAATGGCGGGAGTCGAGAACCAGTAGATCGGGAAGTTGAGGATCAGCAGGTCCGCCCACAGCAGCTTGTCCAGCTCTTGCTGGATATCGGTGGCGAGGGTCTGCGCCTTGCTGTTGTGCCGTTGCTCGAGCGCGTAGACCAGGTACTCGGGATTCTCCCTGAGGGAAAAATCCTCGGCACTGGCCACCGGGTTCCAATTCATCGCGTACAGGTCGGAGACCCGAACGTCGTGCCCTTGGGATTGCAGGGTCTCGACGGCCTGGTCACGCAGCGCGGCGGTGAAGGATTTCGGTTCGGGATGGGCATGCACGATTAAAACGTTCATGGGGTTTCCTTGATATTCAGAGGCCAGGTTCACGGGTAATCGCATCAGAATTGATCGGCATCCAGCAGGTACAGGCTTGCGCTGCCGGCTTTGACCGAAGCGATCAATGAATGGATCCGCGGCAACAGGCGCGCGAAGAAAAAGCGCGCAGTACCCAGTTTGGTCTGGTAAAAAACGTCCTGATCCTGTTTGGACAGCGCGGTACGTGCCATCAACGCCCACATGTAGGCATAAGCGGTATAGCCAAACACATGCAGGTATTCGACCGAAGCCGCGCTGACTTCATTCGGGTCGTCCTTGGCACGCTCCAGTAGATCGATCGTCATCAGCTCCAGGTTAGCGATGGCAGCCTTCAGCGGCTCGATGAACTCTGCCAGTGAAGCGTCGGCACTGTCGGTGAATGCCTTGATCTCGTCGGCGAAGTGCTTGTAGAACGCCCCGCCGCTGCCGAGCACTTTACGACCTAAAAGGTCGAGTGCCTGGATGCCGTTGGTGCCTTCGTAGATCTGGGTGATGCGACAGTCGCGGATCAGTTGCTCCTGGCCCCACTCGCGGATATAGCCGTGACCGCCGAAGACTTGCTGGCCATGGACCGTGGTTTCCAGCCCCATGTCGGTGAGGAAGGCCTTGGCTACCGGCGTCAGCAGGACGACCAATTCTTGTGCGCGATCGCGGGTGGCGGCGTCGTCGCTGTACTTGGCGGTATCCAGTTGCAGGGCCACGTAGCTGGAGAAGGCGCGGCCGCCCTCGTTCAACGCTTTCATGGTCAGCAGCATGCGGCGCACGTCCGGATGCACGATGATCGGGTCGGCGGCCTTGTCCGGATCGGCCGGGCCGGTCGGCGCGCGGCTCTGGATACGGTCGCGGGCGTACTCGACGGCGTTCTGGTAGGAGCGCTCACCCAAAGACAGGCCCTGGATCCCGACCCCCAGGCGTTCGTAGTTCATCATGGTGAACATGGCGGCAAGGCCCTTGTTCGGCGCGTCGACGATCCAGCCGGTGGCGCCGTCGAAGTTCATGACACAGGTGGCCGAGGCCTTGATGCCCATCTTGTGCTCGATCGAACCGCAGGAGAGGCTGTTCCGTTGACCCAACGAACCGTCGGCATTGACCATGATCTTGGGCACCAGAAATAGCGATATACCCTTCGGGCCAGGCGGTGCATCCGGCAGGCGGGCCAGCACCAGGTGAATGATGTTTTCGGTCAGGTCGTGCTCGCCACCGGTGATGAAAATCTTGGTGCCGCTGACTTTGTAGCTGCTATCGGCCTGGGGTTCGGCCTTGGTGCGGATGATCCCCAGGTCAGTACCGGCATGGGGTTCGGTCAGGCACATGGAACCGGCCCAGACGCCGGCGTACATGTTCGGCAAATAGGCGGCTTTCAGCGCTTCGCTGGCATGCGCGTTGATCGACAGACAGGCGCCGGCGGTCAGCATCGGGTACAGGCCGAATGACAGGTTGGCCGAGTTGAGCATTTCCTCGACCTGGGCGCAAATCACCTTGGGCATCCCCATGCCACCGAACTGCGGGTCACCACCGACACTGGCCCAGCCGCCTTCGGCGTAGGCCTGGTAGGCCTCGGGGAAGCCCGTCGGGGTCTTCACCGCGCCGTTGCTCCAGGTGCAGCCTTGCTCGTCGCCGCTACGGTTCAGCGGTGCGATGGTCTCGGCTATGAGTTTGCCTGCTTCTTCGAGGACGGCGCTGGCGGTGTCTTCGTCCACCACCTCGGCCAGGGCCGGCAATCGGCTCCACAGTTTGGAGACTTCAAACACTTCATTGAGTACGAAGCGCATATCGCGCAGGGGAGCTTTGTAGTCAGCCATAATCGAATCGCTCGGATGTAGAGGGGCATCGCCCAATTTTGGAGTTTGTTATTGACAGCGTCTTTTCTCAGATCCCGGAGCGGCTAATGCACCGAGACCGCAGGCAGCGGCACGGTTTGCGGTTTGCGGCTTGCGCCGTTCGGCGTTCAACAGGAAGTACGACAGCGCCGGGATCAGGATCAACGCGCCGAGCATGTTCCACAGGAACATGAAGGTCAGCAGGATGCCCATGTCGGCCTGAAACTTGATCGGCGACCAGGCCCAGCAAATGACCCCGGCAGCCAGGGTGATACCGACCAGCCCCACCACCCGGCCGGTGAATGCGACCGCGTTGCGGTAAGCCTGCGACAACGACTGGCCTTGACGCTGGTATTGCAGCTGCACGCTGAGCAGGTACAACGCGTAATCCACGCCGATCCCGACACCCAGGGCAATCACCGGCAGGGTCGCCACCTTGACGCCGATGCCCATGGCGACCATCAAGGCCTCGCAGAGGATTGAGGTCAGCACCAGTGGCAGCAGCGCCACCACCGTTGCCCGCCAGCTGCGGAAGGTGATCAGACAGAACAGCGTCACTGCCAGGTAGACGTACAGCAGCATGGTCCGGTTGGCCTCGCGCACCACGATGTTGGTCGCCGCCTCGATGCCGGCATTGCCCGCGGCCAGCAGGAACTGACGCTCCTCGCTGCTGTTTTCCCGGGCGAACCGGTCGGCGATGGCCACCACGGCGTCCAGGGTTTCGGCCTTGTGGTCCTTGAGGTAGGCAATCACCGGCATCAGCGAGCAATCGGTGTTGAACAGCTCCGGGGCGTTGACCGAGGCCTGTTGCGCCGCGTAGTTCAGCACGTCCTGGTTGCGCTGGATGTTGTTGAGCTTGGGGTTGCCTTCGTAGGTGCCGGCGGTGATCTGGCGGACCGCGTTGACCAGCGATGTTGTGGCTTGCACGCCGGGATACTGCTGCAGCTCCCAGGCCAGGCGGTCGGCCAGGACCAGGGTCTGGTAGTTCAGGCAGCCTTCCGCCGGGGTCTTGATCATCACCGCGAACAGGTCGCTCGACAGTGCGTAGTGGCTGGTGATGTAGGCGTTGTCACGGTTATAGCGCGAGTCCGCCCGCAGCTCCGGAGCGCCGCTGTCGAGGTCGCCGATTTTCAGCTGCAGGCTGACCATGAAGCCGCCGATGCCCATCAGCGCCGCCACCAGTACCGCCCCGGTGGCCCACTTGCGGGTCGTGAAGCGATCGAGCATGTCCCACAGTTTGCCAAAGCCTTTATGCCCGTCCGCCCGGGTGTCGATTTTCAGCGCGCGCTCGGCGGCCTTGCGCCCGACACCGATGTAGGACAGCGCCACCGGCATCAACAGCAGGGAGGTGAAGATCAACACCGCCACGCCGATGCTGGCGGTGATGGCCAGGTCCTGGATTACCGGGATGTCGATCAGCATCAGCACGGCAAAGCCCACCGCATCGGCCAGCAGCGCGGTGACCCCGGCGATGAACAGACGGCGGAAGGTGTAGCGTGCGGCGATCAATCGGTGAGTGCCGCGAGCGATGTCCTGCATGATCCCGTTCATCTTCTGCGCGGCATGGGACACGCCGATGGCAAAGATCAGGAACGGCACCAGCACTGAATAAGGGTCGATGGCATAACCCAGCCAGGCGACGATACCCAGCTGCCAGACGACCGCGATCAGCGAACAGCCAACCACCAACAGCGTGCTGCGCACACAGCGGGTGTAGAGGTAGATGATCACCAGCGAGGTTCCCACCGCCAGCCCGAAGAACATCATCACCTGGATCAGGCCGTCAATCAGGTCGCCCATCAGCTTGGCGAAACCGATCACCCGCACCTTGTACTTGCCCGTGCCCTCCTCTGCGGCCTCGCGCGTGGCGCCATGGCCGGCGAACTCGATCTTGTCGCGCAAGCGCTCTTCGAGCTGACGGGAGAATTCGTGGTAGTCGAGGCTCTGGCCGGTGGCCGAGGTCTTGTCCAGCAGCGGCACGATCAGCATGCTCGATTTGAAATCGCTGGCCACCAGGCTGCCGACGATGCCAGCCCGGTTGATGTTCTGCCGCAGCTGTTCGATGTCCGATAGCGAGCCTTGATAACTGTCGGGCATTACCGGGCCGCCCTGGAAGCCTTGCTCGGTGACTTCGGTCCAGCGCACGGCCGAACTCCACAACGACTTCATCCAGGCGCGATCGACGCCTTGGGTGAGGAACAATTCATCGTTGACCTGTTTGAGGACCGTCAGGTACTGCGGATCGAAGATGTCGCCCTCGGTGTTTTCCACCACCACCCGCACCGAATTGCCCAGCCCCCGCAGCGACTGGCGGTTTTCCAGGTAGTTCTGGATGTACGGCTGGCTCTGCGGGATCATTTTCTCGAAGCTGGGGCGCAACTCCAGACGGGTCACGGCCATGTAGCCCAGCACCAGGGTAACCAGGGTCATGAACAGCATGAACAGCGGTCGATAGTTGAACACCAGCCGTTCCAGCAGGTTGCCGGAGCGCCGGTCGAAGTCCGGCAGTTCGCGGATCACCGGCATGGTGTCTTGTTTCAAATTGCCCATGTCTGGGTACTCGCTCTGGTTCTTATTGTTATTCGATGGGCAGCGCACGCACACCACGACTGCCGACCAGCAACAGCGCGCCGTCGGCAGCCAGGGCGGCACCGGCCACCGGTGATTGTTGCGCTTGTGGCAGCAGTTGCAGCGGGGCGTCGCCAGCGCCGCTCACGAGCATGTGCCCCACCTGGGTAAACATCCGGAAACGGCCGTCGGCGCCGACAACGCCAGCGGTGATGCTGGCCTGCACACCGCTATCGAGCGGGTGCCAGGTGGCACCGCCATCGGTGCTGCGAAACACATTCCCGCGCAAGCCGTAGGCCAGGACTTCGCCAGGCTTGCCGACCACACCGAAAAAGCTGCCTTGATACGGTGTCTGCAGTGCCATGAAGCGCTGCCGGGCGTCATCCCATTTCAGCAACAGGCCTTGTTCGCCCGCGATGTACAGCGCATCACCCGTCGCGGCAATGGCGTTGAGGTGAAAACCCTGTAGATTCTCGGTGCGATCCTGAAACGGCGCCCAGTGCCGACCGCCGTCCTCGGTGCGCAGGATCAGGTTGAACATCCCGACCACATAACCCAGCCGCTCATTGGCGAACCAGACGTCGAGAAACGGCTTGTCGGCGCCCTCCTCGGTCAGCCGCTGGCCTTCGGCGGCCAGCAATGCCCATTGTTCGTTGTCCGGCTCGGCGCTGGCCAAGGCGCTGTAGTGTTTGAACATCAAGTCGCCGATCTGGCGGCCATCCAGCTGCTTGTTCCAGGTGGCGCCAGCATCACTGCTGTGCAACACCACGCCATCGTTGCCCACTGCCCAACCCTGCTCGGTGGTGGGGAAATGCACGGCGTTCAGGTCGGAGCTGACCGGCACGTCAGCCTGCCGCCAGTTCTGGCCGGCATCATCGGAATAAAGAATATGGCCACGCTGCCCGACGGCAACCAGGCGCCGCCCGGCGCTCGCGACATCGAGCAAGGGGTTGCGCGCGGCCAGGACACTGTGCCGGGCCGGCAGTTCCAGCACGTCGACGTAGGTCGATGCCTGCGCGCCGCCGTGCAGCAACGTCAGTAGCGTACCCATCATCAACAGCGCGATTTTTTTGTTATAGGAGCCCATAGTGCGGCCTCGTGGCAAAAAGGCGCCGGTATGTACGCGAATACAACCCGGCGCAAAAGCCGTTCGATCAGGAATCGGCAGTAGCGAACAACAACGAGGCCATTAACGGATACCGGCACCCGCCAGCGATTCCGGTGCCCACTGGGTCTTGCTCAACCCCTCGCTGTACTTGATGCCGCCGTATGGGCCCGGGAAGCCGACGGCGCTGTAGGTGCCGCCAATCAGGTCGTAAGACAGATAAGGCGTGGCATCCGGAACTTGCTGGTCATAGCTTTGGCTGAGGAAGGTGTAGACGCCGCGGTACAGCTGGCCGTTCGCATCGTATTGATCGGATGCCAGAGCGACCCAGCTGTCCTCATCCAGGTAGAAACGGCGCTTGGCGTAAATGTGACGAGCGCCCGCCTTGAGGGTCGCCTCGACCACCCAGACCCGATGTTTCTCCCAGCGAACGAACTCCGGCGCCAAGTGGTTCGGGGTCATCATCGGCTTCAAATCGTTCTGATAAGTCACACGGTAGGTGTTGTACGGAACGATCATTTCCTGCTTGCCCACCAGCTTCCAGTCATAGCGGTCCAGCGCACCGTTGAAGACGAAAGAATCGTCCCAGGTAGAGGCGCCGGCGGCGCCCGGGTTAGGCGTATCGTAGGCCAGGCTCGGTGCCAGCTTCACCCGGCGCTGCCCCGGCAGGTATTGCCAGGCACGGCGCGGTTGCTCCAGCGGATTGACCGAGTCGCGCACCATTACCGCCTCACCGGCACGACGGGCGGGACCTGTGAAGACCAACTTGGTCTGGTAATAGGTGTCTGCGGCCACGAGCGGTTTGGACAGGTCGTCATAGGCGGCATAGTTGATCTGCGCACTGCCGGTCGTGGCCAGGCTGGCGACACCGGCAGCGTCGACGTTCCAGTTGTCGTACTTGCTCTGGATGTTGACGCCCTGATAGCGCAGCAAGTGGTTCCAGATGGCCTCGGCGCCGGTCTTCGGGATCGGGAATGGAATGCCTGGCAGCGCATTTTCGATGGAATTGCCGCCTTCGGTCGAGCGCGCCGCGGTGGCATTTTTTACCGTATTGTCCAGCACGCCTTTAGGCAGCGCGGCTGTACGGTGAGTCGGGTAGACCTCGATGCGAAAGCTCGGATAACGCTTGGCCAGCTCGGCGGTCACCGCTGTCAGCTGCCCCTTGTACTTGTCGACGTTCTTGCCGTCGATCACCAGCAGCGGTTTTTCCGCCGCGAAAGGATCGGGGCGCGCTCTGTCGCCCGCCTTGAAACCGGCTGGCGGGGTGGTCAAGCCGCCTTGGTAAGCGGGAATGGAACCGTCGGCATTACCGGCTTTCTCGGCACCGATCAGGGTCAATTGGTTGCCCAGTCTGGCGGCTTCAGCGGCGTCGACCGCGGCGAAGGTCGGCCCGGCGACCAGGGCCATCGAAGCGGCGATCAGGGTATAGGCGAATTTCATCTTATTGTTCTCCTGCATGCACTTGGCAATGGGTGGTTCAGAAAGTGGTTTTCAGGGTCAGGTAAAGGGCGCCCCGATCCTCGGTGGCACCGGCGCCGGAGGCGGAAGCAAGACCGCCGCCATAGCAGGTGTAACGCTGGGTGCCATCAAGGGCGTTGGGGGTCGAACCGTCGGTTGCACCATCGTCACAGTTGGTGGTTTTGCCGAAAGCGTCGACGTACTTGAGGTCGACGTAGTACTGGTTGTAGATCGCAGCGCTCACCCCGACGGCGTAGTTGCCGGCGTCTTCCGCACCACCGGCGACCACCGGCGAAACGCCGTCGATGCCGACGTTGACCGACATCGGTGCACTCAGGTCCACGCCGGGAAACACCTGGTACCAGGTCGGCGTGAAGTTGACGGCGATGCCCCAGTTGTCACGGGTAGGTTTGTCGATGCCGCGGTAGGTGTCTTCGCCCTTGTAGAGCGCCTTGTTTTTGCTATCGAGGCTCAACAGGTTGCTGTAATACAGCTCGCCCAACAGGTTGGCCGAATCGAAAAACGGGGTGTCGCCGATAGCGACCAGGCCATTGATGGTCCAGTGCAGCGTGTCGCCGGTGGCGGCAAGGCTGTCACCGTCGCGGGGCACATCCGTGATCACGCCCGTACTCGGACTGCGCGCAGGGAGCAAGCCAAGGCCGGCCTGCAACCCACCAGCACCTGAGGCACTGATGATTGCCGGAATGCTCGCCAGGGGCATGTTGTGACGAATGTTCAGATCGCTGCCGACGCTGACACCGCCCACTTCCTTGGACAAACTCAGGCCATAGATGTCGATGTCATCGCCATAGGCGAATTCATAGGTGGCGGTGCCGATCGAGTTGCGCAGCCCGGCTACCCCGCCAACACTGCTCAAACCTCGCGTGTCCAGCACGGCTTGCGGCAGAATGTCCGAGGTCTTGCGGTAGTAGGCGCTCAAGGTGCCGTCGAGCCACTCGGGCGACCATTTGGCCATCAGGCCCCAGTCACCCCGATTGTCCGGGGTGTAGTCATCGCCACGGCGCACGGTCGTCAGGGTGCCGTTCGGCCCGGCCAGACCCGCACCGCCGGTATGCCCCAGCAGAAACGACTGCGCGCCGAAGCCCACCACGTCGGAGCCGCTGTAGAAGGTGCCTGCCTCAGGCAAGCGCGCGGCATCCCAATCGAGGAAATACTGGGCACCCACCGTTAGTTCGGGGGTGACAGTCAAGGTGGTGGAAATCTGGTTGCGCGGAATGAACAGCTCTTTGGCTTCAGTGCCTGGAGACGCGGCCGCCTTGGCCAGGTCGAGGCCCGCCTGGCCGTAGCTCAGCGAGTGCACCGGGTTGAGTACGGTCTCGCCCCAAAACACGTTGTGCTGGCCGGCCTTGATGTTGAGTAAGGACTCCTCGCCCACCTGGGTGCTGTAGAACACAAAAGCATCGAGGACTTCGCCGGATGGCCCGTTGTAATAACGCTGGGCATAGTTGCTCAGGTGCGGGCTGCCAAAGATGGCGGGCGCTGGCGGACGCCCGCCAAATCCGGAAATCGATGAGTATTCATCGTTGCCGTTGACGAACGGGTTGGAGTTCGAGCCGGTATTTTCGTAGGCCTTGTCGTACCAGCTGGCGGTGCTGACACGAAAGCCCATCTTGCTTTGATAGACCACATCCAGTTCGGACAACAGGTCGACACGGTTGGTGATGTTGGTGCCGGCCTTGCGGAAGTTGTAATCACCGTCGTTACTGTTGGGCGTGCCCAGTATGCGCTGGTCCGCGCTCTCGGTACGCACGCCATAGTTGTACTTGACGGTGTTGTCGAAACGCACGGACCAGTCTTCGCTGCCAGTGTCCAACTCGAAAGCGTGGGCGGCCGGCAGGCTCGTGACCAGGATAGCCGTGGCAAGCAACTGGCGCCGCACGGGCAGGAGATTGCGACTCTTCATCGGGTGATACACCTTTATTGTTTTTGTTGAACTCACTCTAAGATCAGCGCGGCAATCCGGATTGACCTTTCGGGGCATCGGTTTGACATTTCGGGACGTCCGACAGACTGTCGAACCGGCCGTCCCGAAATACCTCAGATGTAGGTGCCACCACCGGCGTTGATGATCGAGCCGACCAGGTAGCACTCGTCAGAGGCCAGATGGGACACCAGCGCCGCGTATTCCTCGCCCTTGCCCAGACGCCCCAGCGGCATGACCTGTTGGAATACGCTCAGTTGCTCGGGTGATTGCTGCTCGAGGTAGCGCTCGAAGGCCGGGGTCTGTACGCCACCGGGGCAGATGGCATTGACCTGGACATTGGCGCCGGCCACCTCGTAGGCCACCGCGCGGGTGAAGGCAATCACTGCGCCCTTGGCCGCGGAGTAGTGCGGGCTATGGGCACCCATCGCGGAAATACCGGCAATGCTGGCGATGTTGATGATCTTGCCGTAGCCCTGTGGCTCCATGCGCTGCAAGGCGGCGCGGGTGCAATAGAAGACGCCGTCGACGTTCACTGCCCAGAAGCGTTTCCATTCCCCATCGTCCATGTTGCGGGTGATCTCCAGCGACTGACGGGGCAGCGGCTGGGTCACCAACGCGTAATGACGCTTGCGTCGCTCATCATCATGGGGTTTATCCGGCACCAGGGCGGCGTTGTTGACCAGGATGTGCAGCGTGCCGAAACGCGCGTCGATGCGGTCGAACATGGCGTTCACTTCAGCACTCGACGAGACATCGCAACGCAGCGCCAGGCACTGCGCGCCGCGCTGCTCAATCATGCCACGGGTGGTTTCAAGCGCCTCTTCGTTGACATCGCAGATGACCACGCAGGCGCCTTCGCTGGCCATGCGAAGGGCAATGGCTTGCCCCAACCCGCCTGCGCCACCGGTAATCAAGGCCACTCGACCATTCATTTTCATGGGGAACACTCCGTCTTAGAGAAGGACGCAGTGTTGCCCGGATTTGTGCATCAGCCTTGACCTGGCGGGACATCCACCGGCGAGGCGGACAAATCGCTGCCTACCTGTTTGCTGCGGTTTCGCCATGCCCGTGGCGAACAACCGAACTCAGTGTAAAACCAGCGAGTAAACGAAGTCGGAACCGCATAACCGATCATCATGCCCACACGCTGCAGGGAATAGTTTTTGTTTTCCATGTAACTCAACGCCAGTTCGCGACGTACAGCGTTCAGCAGTTCGGAAAAGGTCAGGCCGACCTCATCGAGTTCGCGTTGCAGGGTTCGCACGCTGACGCCTTGGGCATAGGCGACCTGATGGATGGTGGCGCGCCCGACTGGCATCAACAGATAGATGGCCTTGCGCACATCGAAAATCACCGAGGGTTCGCTGGCGCCCGCCATCGAGTCCATGAATTGGCGAGCGTAGCCGGCCATCGTCGGGTCGGCTTGCGGATTGGGTTGATCGATATCCGCAGCATTACAGACGATGCCATCGAATTCGGCGTCGAAGACCACCCGGCAACGAAAGAATCGCGCGTGGTCCTCCAGGCTTGCCGGTGCTTCATGGCTGAAATGAATACTGCGCGGATGCCAGTGACTGCCCATGAGCGATTTGCAGGTGCGGTGCAGGATGCCGATGGCCAGTTCAGCGGCTTGACGCTTGGGTACGCCCGCCTCGGCCATGACTTCATCGCGGATCAGCACCGTGTTCCCCACCGTTTCCAGGTTCATGGCCAGTGTCCGGTTGAGCAGGTGCCGATACTCGATACTGGTGAGCAGCATGTCGCGCAGTGTGCGCTGATGACTGAACAGCAAGCTGATGGCGCCCAGGTCCGACAGTCGTCGGGCCTCTGCCATGCGCAGGCCAAAGGTCGGGCAGGATGAACGAGCAGCCGAGCTCTCCAGCAGCTTGAGCGCCGCCTCCAGCGGCAGCATGCATTCCGGGTCGTTGAGCATGACAGGCGTCAGGCCGACGCCACGCAGCATCTCGCCCGGATTAAGACCAAGGCTCTGAGCGACCTCGGTGTAGTTCTTGAGGGTTGCAGCCCGTACAAACGCTTCCATCGCCCCTCCTCCCGTGGTGTCGACTGCATGCTGCGGCGAAGCCTGCAATCGACTGTATGGCACCGATTGAGAATTCGCGCAACGAGCAAACCGGCAAAAAACAGCTCGCTGGTTTGACACGTATTGAAAGGTTTTTGGCACGTAATGAGAGGTTTCACGTTGTGGACTGCCCCAAAGTAATCGCCATGCACCACCTGAAACCCTCAACGCACAAAAACAACAACAGACCGGAGACATGCATGAACTTTCTTGACGGATCGCTGCACCCCGAAAATCAACAGAAGCTGGTCATCACCGTTGCACCCTACGCTCCCGAGTGGATGCCTTCGGATTTCCCGGAAGACATTCCGGTGACCATGGCCGAGCAGGTGCAGATGGCAGTCGACTGCTACAACGCCGGTGCCACGGTGCTTCACCTGCATGTCCGCGAACTGGACGGCAAGGGCTCCAAGAGACTGTCCAAGTTCAACGAGCTGATCGCCGGCGTCCGCGAAGCGGTACCGGACATGATCATCCAGGTCGGCGGCTCGATTTCCTTCGCCCCGGAGGGTGACAGCGACGTCGCAAAATGGCTCTCCGATGACACGCGCCACATGCTCGCCCAGCTTTCGCCGGCGCCGGACCAGGTGACGATCGCCATCAACAGCAACCAGATGAACATCGTCGAGCAGATGTGCGAAGCCGATCTCGCCGGTACCAGCATTGCCACGCCGGAGATCTATCGCGCCTACCGCGAGATGACCATTCCGGCCGGCCCCGAGTGGGTGGAGGAACACATCAAGCGTCTCTCGGCCAGTGGCATCCAGACCCAATTCCAGCTGGGCAACATCCCTTCGTTCGAAACGGTCGAGCGCATGATGCGCCGCGGCGTGTGCAATGTGCCGTTGGTCCTGACCTGGGTGGCGATTGGTGGTGGCTCCGACGCCCCCAACCTCTACAACCTGGCGAACTTCGTGCGGGCCTGCCCGGACGGCGCCGTGCTGACCCTGGAAACCGCCATGCTCAATGTCTTGCCGCTGAACGTGATGGCGATTGCCATGGGCATGCATGTACGTTGCGGTACCGAGGACAACCTCTGGACCCAAGGCCGTGATCGCAAGATGAGCAATGTCGAGCAGATCGAGCAACTGGTGCGCATTTCCCGGGAAATGGGGCGTGAAGTGGCCAATGGCAAAGAAGCTCGCGAGATCTACAAGATCGGCACCTTCTACCAGGACGCCGATCAGACCCTGGCCGAAAACGGTTTTGCGCCCAACCGCAAACCCGGCCAGAAAGGCTTTACACAATTCGGCTGAGTCAGACTTGCGGGGGCGCACGTCCTTGTACATGCGCGCTCCGCACGTAGCGCTGCACCCAATTTCCAAGAGCTGCGCAATGAACGCGGCCGTAACGAGAGGAGAGTCTCCGTGACTTTGCACGCCCCGATTGAAGTACCCGGTGACACCTGGCGACGTATCGCCCGACCCTACGCCTGGGTGGTCTTTGCCCTGACCTTCGGCCTGCTGCTGTCAGACTTCATGTCGCGGCAGGTGCTGACGGTCGTTTTTCCGCACCTCAAGGCCGAATGGGGCCTCTCCGATTCCGAGCTGGGCGCGCTGTCCAGCGTCGTCGCCATCGCCGTCGGCGTGCTGGCCTTTCCGCTGTCGGTGCTCGCCGATCGCTTGGGGCGCATCCGCAGCCTGGTGCTCATGGCCGCAATCTGGAGCGTGGCCACGCTGGTATGTGGATTCGCTTCCAACTACCAGGAGATGTTCGTCGCACGTTTCTTCATCGGCGTCGGCGAGGCGGCCTACGGCAGCGTCGGTCTTGCCGTGGTGCTGAGCATCTTCCCGCCGCAACAGCGGTCTACGGTCACCGGCGCATTTCTGGCGGGGAGCATGGTGGGTTCCGTGCTTGGCATCAGCCTGGGCGGAGTCCTCGCCACCCATTTCGGCTGGCGTGCATCCTTCGTTGGCATGGCGGTCTATGGCATGGCACTGACAGTGCTCTACGCGCTGGTGGTCAGGCCTGGTCGCATCGAATCGCCTGTGCGGAACGCGGGTTCGAGCAAGAACAAGGCTCATCCGCCACTGCGTAGTCTGTTCTCGACGTCTTCGGTACTAAGCATCTATATCGGCAGTGGCTTGCAGTTGTTCGCCATCGGCGCCCTGCTGACCTGGCTGCCCAGCTATCTGAATCGCTTCTACGACATGCCGCTGACCCAGGCCGGTGCGATCACCGCCATCTTCATGCTCTGCACCGCGGTCGGCATGCCACTGTGCGGCGCCATCGCCGACCGCCTGTGCCAGGGTTCGCCAACCCGCAAAATCAGGTTGACCATGGGTTACTGCCTACTCTGCAGCGTGCTGTTGACCGTGGCTTTTCAGCTCCCGGTGGGCATGGCGCAACTGGTCATGATCGGCCTGGCAATGTTCGTTGGCGGTGGCATTGTCGGCCCCTGCGGCACCATGGTCGCCGACCTCACGCCGCCCGCTCTGCACAGCACCGCAATGGCCACCCTGGCCATTGCCAACAATCTGCTGGGCATGGCGCCGGGCCCCTTTGTCACCGGCTTGCTCGCCGATCGCATTGGCCTGGCCTCGGCCCTGCAACTGCTGCCATTGGCAGGCATTGCAGCCGCCTTGGCGCTGCTGGTGGGGGTTCGCAATTATCGCAATGATCTTGCGCGCGTAAGCCTTCAGCCATGTACCCATCCATCAACACTAACTTCGAAAGCAGGTTGATCATGACCACAGCATTCAACCACAGCCGTCATTGGCAACAGCGTTACGATGCCCGCGTACCGACTGACATCAACCCCGATGCCTGGCCCTCGGTGGTGGCGATGGCGCAAGAAGCCATGCAGCGTCATGCCAGCCGCACAGCCTTTCGCAGCTTCGGGCGCTCACTCAGTTATGCCGATGTCGACATGCAGTCCTGCGCCTTCGCTGCCTGGTTGCAGCATCAGGGCGTGATTCGTGGCGATCGCATCGCGGTCATGCTGCCCAATATTGCGGCATTTCCCGTGGCGATGTTTGGCATCCTCCGAGCCGGCGCCGCTCAGGTCAATGTCAACCCGACGTACACCGCGCAGGAGCTCGAACACCAGCTCAACGACGCCGGGGTCGAGACCATCGTCATCGTCGCCAGTGCCCTGCCGACACTGGCAACGATACTGGACCGCACCTCGATCAAAAAAGTCATCACGGTACAGCCCGGCGACACACTGGGTACGCCTGCGGCCTTGCACGACATCTACATACAGGCAGCGCTTGACCTGCCGTTGACTCCCTTCGTCGTTGCCTTGCGCGAGGGCGAAACACTGGCGTTTACACCCGTCGAGCTGATGGGCGATGACTTGCTCTTCCTGCAATACACCGGCGGTACCACTGGCCCTTCAAAAGGTGCCGCCCTGTCGCACCGCAACCTGATCGCCAACATCCTGCAGGCGCGCGCGTTTCTCCCTGACATGTTCGACACGGTCGGTGACAACGTCGTGGTCACGGCGCTCCCGCTGTTCCACGTGTTCGCGCTGACGATCAATCTGCTGATCTGCTTTTGCGCCGGGGCCGAGAATTGGCTGATCCCCGATGCGCGCAACAGTGATGATCTGCTCGACACGCTGATCAAGGCCCGGCCGACGCTGCTGACGGGGGTCAATACCCTGTACGGCACGCTGGTGCGTCATCCGCGCATCGGCGAGGTGGATTTCTCGCGCCTGCGCCTGGCCATTGGCGGTGGCGCCGCGGTGCTGCCGGCTACCTCGATGCAGTGGAAGACCATCACCGGCCAGGAAATCCTCGAAGGCTACGGCCTCTCCGAGACCTCGGCCATCCTGTGCCTGAACGTCATGGGCCGCAGCAATTTCTCTGCCGCCGTGGGTTTGCCATTGCCTTCGACCGACATCGTGCTGCTCAAGGACGATGATCAACCGGCCGCACTCGGCGAGGCCGGAGAAATTTGCGCCAAGGGGCCGCAGGTCATGTCCGGCTACTGGCACAAGCCCATTGCCAACGCAAACGCGTTTACCGCCGATGGTTACTTTCGCACCGGCGACATCGGCATCTTTGCCGCCGACGGCTTGCTCAAGATCGTCGATCGCAAGAAGGACATGATCATTGTCTCGGGCTTCAACGTCTATCCCAACGAGGTGGAAGTGGTTGTCGCCAGTTGCTCCGGTGTCAGCGAATGCGCCGTGATCGGCATGCCGGATGAACGCAGTGGTGAATCCGTATGCCTGTACGTGGTCAAGGCCGCCAATGCCACGCTCGACGAAGCCGGTTTGATCGAGTACTGCCGCGCGCATCTGGTGGCCTACAAAGTGCCCCGCCAGGTGCGGTTCCTGGAGGCGTTGCCCAAATCCACGGTGGGCAAGATCTTGCGCCGGGATTTGCGCGCACTGGCGACCTCGGGCAGTCCGACCGGACCGTCCATGGCGGTTTGAGACGCACTGTAGGAGCGTGCAGTCAGTCGGGCAAAAAGCGCTGCCAGCGTTTGGCATCAATTGAAAGGTGCCTGGCACCAAATGAGAAGTTTTGCGCTGACCATCACACTAGAGTGAATCAACTGCCGCACTGGCATCTGCCCGTTCCTGCTTCCTGATGGCATCGCCTGCGAGGACTTCACTCCATGAGCTCGATCGCTCTCGTCAACATTCACACTCGCGCGCTCGAACTGGCGCCGGGTTTTTTCGTCAGCGTGATCGTTGCCACCGCGGCGACCTTCCTCTCTGAGCACTACGGTGCGCCGGTGATGCTGTTCGCCTTGCTGCTCGGTATTGCAATGAATTTTCTAGCCGCCGATGGCAAGTGCAAGGCCGGTATCGAGTTCACCGCGCGCGCTGTTTTGCGCCTTGGCATAGCCCTGCTGGGGATGCGGATCACCCTGGAGCAGATCGCCACGCTGGGCTGGAAGCCGGTCGCCCTGGTAGTGATCGTCGTGGTGGCGACCATTGCCGTGTCGGTGGTGGCGGCCAAGGTCCTGGGCTTCAAACGCATCTTCGGCATGCTCACGGGGGGTGCCACGGCTATCTGCGGCGCCTCGGCGGCACTGGCCCTGGCTGCCGCCCTGCCCAACCATCCGCAAAAGGAACGCGCGACCCTGTTCACTGTAATAGGCGTGTCGGCATTGTCCACCGTGGCGATGATCCTCTACCCGATGATCGCGAACTGGTTTGCCTTGTCACCGCAGGAGGCCGGAGTGTTCCTCGGCGCGACCATCCATGACGTCGCCCAGGTGGTTGGCGCCGGCTACAGCATGTCCACCGAAACCGGCGATACCGCCACCGTGGTCAAGCTGATGCGGGTGGCCATGCTCCTGCCCGTCATCCTCTGCGCCACGCTGATCACGCGCCTGCAGGGTGCGGACCCGACCGGCAAGCGCCCGCCGCTGCTACCGATGTTTGCCGTCGGCTTCCTGGTCCTGGCCTGTATCAACAGCACCGGCTGGATAGCGCCGGCAGTGCAGGGCTTCGTCAACGAGCTGTCGCGCTGGTGCCTGGTGATCTCCATCAGTGCCCTGGGTATGAAGACCCAGCTCAGGGAGCTCGCCACGATCGGCATCAAGCCCATCCTGTTGATGGTGGGCGAAACCGTGTTTCTCGTTGGCCTGGTGCTGCTGTTGCTGCATTGGGGATTCTAGAGCGCAGATCTGCGAAGGCCGATATGGCCTCCGCAACCAAATGAAGAGTGACGTGATGAATTCAATAAGTGCCTTGTACCGGACCGTCGCTGGCCAGCTTCTGCGCTTCTTCGATGAGTATCGGGGCGCCCAGTGCCATGCTGTGGATGCCCAGAATCGAAGTCAACTGCAACACCGCCAGTATTTCTTCGACGCTGACGCCAATTTCCAGTGCCTTGCGGATGTGGCGACGCACACCGGGGGCATACAGATGAGTGCAGGAGGCATCGACGGCGATGGCGATCAGTTCGAAGGTCTTGGGGTCAAGAATCCCCTTGCGTATCGGGTGAGTGGCCATGCCGAGAAACTTTTCCGTCCACTCGGCATCCAGTTCGGCCAACGAATCCCAGGCGGTATTCCAGCTGCCAGCTTCACGCATGGCATCACAGGTAGGGGTGTCAGCTTGAGTCTGGTCTTCATTCATCTGCAGTTCCTCGGGGGTCAGTGGTTGCTTTCAACTCTAAACCTGTCGACGCCGTCGGTATTGACTGTAGGGGGCACCGGCATGACATCTCGGGACACGTGCATAACAGGGGTAAATGCTCAATGAAAGGTCTGGTTCGCAGTGCCTGCCTCACCAACTACGCGGAAATCGCCCGCTCGTTGAACGTTGACCCCTTGCAGCAATTGCGTCTTGTCGGTCTTGATCCGCGCTGCTTGCTACAGCCGGACCTGAAGATTTCCGTTGAAGCAACTGCACGGTTGCTGGACACCTCGGCGCGTGTGGCCGGCGTGGAAGATTTCGGCTTGCGACTTGCTGAGACCCGCGATGCCTCCAATCTCGGCCCGCTGGCCTTGTTATGGCGCGAACCCACTCTGCGCGCGGCGTTGGTGGCGCTCCAGGAGTTTCTCTACCTGCACAACCAGGGTCTGGTACTGGATATCGAGGAGAGTGGTGGCGTGGTGGTGCTGCGGCTGGAGCTGGTAACCGTCTGCCAGTTGTCTGTGCGCCAGTCGGTGGAGTTGGCGGTAGCGGTTACCCACCGCCTGATCAAGTCCTTGCTGGGAAACCACTGGCATCCTTCAGTAGTCTGTTTTCGTCACTGCGCCGCGCGGGATGATAGCCGGCACCATCGTGTGTTCGGCACCCCGGTGCAATTCAACTGCCTGATGGATGGCATCATCTGCCGCAGCAGCGACCTCGACAGGACACTGCCCAGTGCCAACCCGGAAATGGCCCGCCACGTTAATCAGTACCTGAAAAGTATTCGCGAAGATTCCAGGACGGCCTTGCCGGGACAGGTGCATCAGATGATCTGGACCCTGTTGCCCACCGGACGCTGTTCGGTAGAGCAGGTGGCGGCCCACCTGGGACGTGACAGACGGACGCTGCATCGGCAATTGACCCGTGAAGGCGAAACCTTTTCTTCGCTGCTGGATCAGGTACGCACGGAACTGGCGACGCGGTACCTGGCCAATCCCCATCATCCCTTGGGCGAAATTGCCGGCGTGCTGGGCTTTTCCGAATTGAGCGCCTTCTCCCGCTGGTTCAGTCGGCTCTTCGCTTGCAGTCCATCGGCCTGGCGAACCCAGCCCTCGCCGATGGCCGCAGGAAAACAGCAGGCTCGGTTGTTCATTTAAAGGATGACGTCGAGGGGCGACTCGACTGTCGCCTCTTTCACCCGCGCCAGCAGCACCTGCAGCGGATGGAGCACCGTCACGCCCTCCTGGCGCTTGACCTGGCTGCGGCAGGAATAGCCATCGGCGACGACTCGCCCCGACTGGTTGAACTTGTGGATGAGCCGCTTCCAGGATTGCCCGTAGATGGTGTCCGACGTCCTGGCGTTTCGCGTCTCGTGCCCGTAGGTTCCCGACATCCCGCAGCAGCCGCTGGCTTGCACCTGGAGCGTCAGGCCCACCCGTTGGAAAATGTTCTGCCATTGGCCGATGCTGCCAGGCTCATTGGTTTTTTCCGTGCAGTGGGGCAAGAAGTGGTAAGGCTCGTCTTCCTTCACGGCTTCACTTTTGGGCAGCGCATCCATCAGCCACTCCTGCGCAAGCATCACCAGGGGCGCCTTGCCGGCTTGCAGCGTCTTGGGGTATTCCTGTCGATAGACTAGGGTCATCGCCGGGTCGAGCCCCACCAATGGAATCCGGTATTGCTGCAGGTTGAGCAACGACTGTCCATTGAAGCTGGCCGCCTTCTCGAATGCCTTGAGAAAGCCCTGCACCTGCAGCGGTTTGCCATTAGGCGCATAGGGGGCCAGGTAGACCTTGTAACCCAGCCTTGAGATCAGCTCCACCCAGTCAACGAGCAAGGGGGTTTCAAAAAAGCGGGTAAAGGCGTCCTGAACCAGAATGACGCTTTTCCCACGCTGCTCGTCCGCAAGCGCCGCGAGACGCTCCGGCGTTGCCACCTCGACGTTCCAGCGCCGACAGACAGCCGCGAAATCCACCAGGCTGAGCAACGGGCTGTCGACCATCCCGGCGGCTCGTTCGAGCGTCCAGCGCACCGGCCGAGCGCTCATCATGAAGTTGTAGAGTCGCGGCATCCTGGCGATGTAGGGCACCGTGTATTCCAACGAACCGATCAGGTAGTCCTTGAGCGGGCGCAAATACCGGCTGTGATAAAGCTCGAGAAAACGCGATCGAAACTCAGGCACATTGACTTTGACCGGGCATTGGCCGGCGCAGGATTTGCAGGCCAGGCAACCTGTCATGGCTTCGTAGACTTCGTGGGAAAAATCTTGCTGCCCCATCTTTTGTGCGAGGCTGTTGACGGCTCGGCGCGCAACGTTTTGCGACCCGGCAGACAATCGGACACGGTCGCTGGCCTCCAGCACATCAACGCCCTGCTCCCCCTGCATTCTCAGCCATTCCCGTATCAGCGACGCGCGACCTTTCGGAGAGTGGATACGATTGCGCGTGGCTTTCCAGGACGGGCACATGGCGTCATCGGGATCGAAGTTGTAGCAGGCGCCATTGCCATTGCAATGAACGGCAGTGTCGTAGCTTTGCCAGACACGCTCATCGATGGTCCGGTCCGAATCGCCGCGCAACGGCACTTCATCGACGCGTGTCAGTCGAGCGCCGGGGACGGTATCGGGCGTGGCGATCTTGCCTGGATTGAGTTGGTTGTGCGGATCGAAGGCTGCCTTGAGCGCTTGCAGGGCCGGGTACAACTCACCGAAGTAATCCGGCACGTACTGCGATCTCAAGCCCTTGCCATGCTCGCCCCACAACAAGCCCCCGTGTTTTTGCGTCAAGGCCGCGACGGCATCGGAAATCGGCCGGATCAGGGCCGCCTGCACAGGATCCTTCATGTCGAGGATCGGGCGCACATGCAGCACACCGGCGTCGACGTGGCCAAACATGCCGTACTGCAAGTCATGGCTATCCAGAAGCGCTCGAAACTCCTGGATGAAATCAGCCAGGTTTTCCGGCGGAACAGCGGTGTCTTCGACAAATGGCTGCGGCCGGGCCTCGCCTTTGACGTTGCCCAACAACCCGACTGCGCGCTTGCGCATCGCATAGACACGCTTGAGCGCATCCGCGCCGATCGCCAGCGTGTGGCCCAACCGCACCACCGACGTATCGCGCTGCAGGTGCAGGACGAAATCATGAACCTGCTGCTGAACAGCCTCTTCGTCGTCGCCACTGAACTCGATCAGGTTGATCCCGAGTGTCGGCCTGTCAGGGTCTTCAGGGAAATACTCGGCGACGCCGTGCCAGACGATATCCTGCATCGCCAGCAGCAGCACTTTGGAGTCGACGGTCTCGATCGACAGCGGTTTCATTGCCATCAAGGCCTTTGCATCACGCAATGCGTCCATGAATCCGGCATAACGCACGTTGACCAGGATGGAGTACCCGGGGATAGGCAGGACGTTCAGTTTTGCTTCGACGATGAACCCAAGCGAGCCTTCAGAACCGCACAGCACGCTGTTGAGGTTGAAGCGTCCATCCGCTTCACGCAGATGGGCCAGGTCATAACCGGTCAGGCAGCGATTGAGTTGGGGAAAGGTGGCCTTGATCAGATCGGCGTGGGTGTCGGCAATATCCACTGCGCACTGGTAGACCTCACCCACCCGATCCTTGCGGCTGGTCAGCGCGGACAAATGCTCGGTGCCGACAGACGAACTGGTGAGACGCTGACCGCCAAGCAATACCGTCGAAAGCTCGAGCACGTGATCGCGCGTCTTGCCATACGTACAGCTGCCCTGACCACTGGCATCGGTGTTGATCATGCCGCCGATGGTGGCGCGATTCGACGTCGAGAGCTCGGGTGCAAAGAACAGACCGTAGGGTTTGAGTGCCGCGTTCAGCTGGTCCTTGACCACGCCGCTCTGCACCCGGACCCAAAGCTGCTCGACGTTGATTTCCAGGATGCTGTTCAGGTGCCGGGACAGGTCGACGAGCAGACCATCGGTGAGCGATTGCCCATTGGTGCCCGTACCTCCACCTCGTGGCGTGAGCACTACCGCACTGTGCGCGGGTTCTGCGGCCAGCCGTGACAGGATCGCCACGTCCCGTTCATCACGGGGAAACACCGCTGCCTGGGGCAGGCGCTGATAAATCGAGTTGTCGGTGGCCAATACCGTGCGGTCGCCATGGTTGCGGGCAATCTCTCCTTGAAATCCCGCCACCTGGAGCGCGTCGAGAAAAGCGTCATAGGCGGTTTTGTGGGTATCGGGAGGCAACAGCCGGGCAATCATGATGGAATTCCTACAGGCTAAAAAGCTAATCTATGCATTCACGTTTCGTATGCTCGGTACACGGCGCACCGAGCAGCTGCATGGGGTTTTGTTGATTTTTGCGCCTATGCTCCCTTGAAACAAACGTAATTCCTGCTGGTTTTGCATGAGCTTTATGAATGAACCCTAGAAGACTGACCCCCTCGATGTCGCTGCTGGTGGCCTTTGAGGCGGCCGCGCGCCATTGCAGCTTCACCAAGGCCGCGGAAGAACTGGCACTGACCCAGAGCGCGGTCAGCCGCCAGGTACAAGCCCTGGAAGCACAACTTGAAATCGAACTGTTCAGGCGTGAGGGCCGAAAGATTGAGTTGACGGCGGCCGGCGCGGTGTACCAGCACGAATTGGCGGCGGCTTTGGGGCGCATTCGAAGTGCAACCCTGCAGACCATTTCGTACAAGAACGACGGTGGCCCATTGAACCTGGCGGTATTGCCGACCCTGGGCTCCAAATGGCTGCTGCCTCGGATGCATGAGTTTTATGCCAAGCACCCGCAAATATTGGTTCACATACATTCGAGAATCATTCGGGAGGACGTTCAATCGGCCACCCACGACATGACTGCAATCATCTGCGCGGGCTCCGGAGCGTGGCCGGGCTACATTTCGCACAAGTTGCTCACGGAAAGACTGGTGGTGGTTGCCAGTCCGGCAGCACTGCCCGATTACCCTGGCCTGTCACCGGCGGACGTTGCCGAACATGCATTGCTGAACGTCGTTTCAAGACCGAGCGCCTGGTCCGACTGGTTTGACCAGCACAACGTCGACCACGCCAACCTGCGGGCGGGCCCGAGCTTCGAGCTCACGGCACACCTGATTCAAGCGGTGACCGCGGGGATCGGGCTTGGCCTGGTTCCGGAAATTCTTGTCCAGGATGAACTGAAGAATGGAGACCTCGTCGCATTGTTTGAACCGATGGAAAGCGGCCGTGACTATTACCTTGTCTACGCCAATCGCTACCAGAACCTGCCGTCATTGAAGGCCTTCAGTGCCTGGCTACTGTCGCTACCCTTCCAGACTGAAAAGAACTGAGAATTGCTTCGTTTGCGTAGATTCTGAACTAATGTGTCACGCCGCTCCCGAAAGCTGTTT